>JAIXXA010000216.1 GCA_027490975.1 Rhodospirillaceae bacterium | reverse complement strand
GCCCGCTTCTCCCGCGCGCGCGGCCTCGATCGTGGCGTTGAGGGCCAGAAGATTGGTCTGGCCCGCGATCGCCTGGATGAGATTCACGACCGAGCCGATTTTCTGCCCGGCTTCGGCAAGCTGCTTCACAAGCGCGTCTGTCTCCTGCGCCTGCGCAACGGCTTGGCGCGAAATCGTCGAGGCGTGGCTCACCTGGCGGCTGATTTCCTGGATCGAGGCCGAAAGCTCTTCGGCCGCACTCGCCACGGTCTGCACGTTCGTCGATGCTTCTTCGGCTGCGGCGGCAACGACGGTCGTTTGGCGCTGCGTTTCTTCAGCCGCCGCCGCCATCGTCTGGGCGGCGTCCTTCATGGCGTCGGCCGAGCCGCCCACGCCTTCCACGACTTTCAGCACGCTGCCTTCGAAACTGTCGGCAAGGCCGTTCAGCTTCGTCGAAAAATTCGCTTTGCCTTCGTCGATATAGATTGAGATCGCATAGTCCATGTCGAGCATGATCGCCTTGATGAGCGCTTTGGCCGCGACGGTGCCCTCCTGCGGCTTCTTCCGGTACATCTCGAACAGCAGGCCCATCAATTCGCCCATCGCGAGCGCGTAGCCCGCAATGTACCAGCGCGGCTCGAGCCCGATGCGCTCGTGCGTGCGCCCGATGCGCTGCACGCGCCCGACATAGGCTTCGTCGAAGCTGCCCTGGAACATCGTGAGCCAATGTTTGGCCTGTTCGGTGCGCGCATGATCCACGCCCATCTGGCCGCGGAACATCGACATGAGATTGGGATAGCTCTCGATATGGCCGTAGAACTTGGTCAGCACCTTCTGGATATTAGCCTCGAGCGTCGGTCGGAAAGCGCGCAGAGCAGCCGAATCCTGCTCGCGGAAGTCGATGAAACGCAGACGTTCGTTCAGATTTTCGTTTTGCATCGACATGGGCACTCCTCCATTTTTACACACTAGATTGGTGTGCAAACGGGATGATGCGCCGATTCGATTAAGAGACCTTTAAGGCCCCCGCCAAGGCTCCTGCGCAAAAATGTCGCAGGCGGTTTCTCTGGCTAGTTCAGCCGTTCGACGACGCTGCGATTGATCGTGACGCCGAATTTCTGCCGCAGCGCTTGGTTGTATTCTGTCGATAGGTCGCCGGCCATCTCGCGGGCAAGCTGCGCGCGCAAGGCCGCAAGAGCGGTCGGGTCCGCCGCCGGATCGGCTGCGACGATGTCGCCCGTGCGCACGACGAACTGGCCGTCGATGCCGGCGGCAAGCCCGGTCTGGCCGGGCTTGAGCGCAAACAGGCGGGCCGCCACCGCACTGGGGACCGACGCATTCTCGCCGGTGCGCAGCACGGCCGGCACGGCTTCGACGCGGAGATTGAAGCGCAGCGCCGCCGCCTCGAGCGTTTCGCCTGCGGCCGTGGCCGCCACGATTTCGCGCGCGCGCCCAAGTGCGCGCTCGGCCTGACGCTCGGCCTTCCACAAAGCGGCGACGTCTTCCTTGACGCTGTCGAATGCGCGGCGTTGGGCGGGCGTGCTGCCGTCCACGTGCAGCAAAAAGAAACCGCCGCTGCGCGTTTCGATCAATTGGCTTTCGCGGCCGACCAGCGTGTCGAACGCGGCGCGCAACGCTTCGGGTGCACCGGCAAACAGCGCGACGGGCGCACCCGTGTCGTCGAGGCCGCGCGCGTCGATGGCGGCGACCTTCACGACGGTGGCGCCGGCATTGGCGGCAGCCTCGTCGAGCGCGCGGCCGCGCGTGACCTGGTCTTCGAGCCGGTTGGCGATATCGAAGGCCTTTTCGGCCGCCAAGCGTTGGCGCAAAGCGGGTTCGATGCGCGCGCGCACGCTTTCGAGGGTTGCTTCCGTGCCGGGCTCGATGCGCACGACCTGCAGCACGTGCCACCCGAACGGCGTGCGCACGGGCCCCACGACGGTGCCGGCGGCGGCCTCGAACACGGCGGCACCGATCGCGGGCAGCGTTTCGTTGCGCGCCACAAGGCCGAGCCCGGTGCGCTCGGGCGACTGGCCCGGCGTTTCGGCTGCGACGGCATCGAAGCTTTTGCCGCCCGCGATCGCGGTTGCGGCCGCCTGGGCGGCTTCCTGGCTGTCGAACAGCATCTGCTTGAGCTCGCGCTGTTCGGGCTGTTCGAATTCGCGGCGGCGCTGTTCGAACTCGTCGGCCAGCGCCTTGTCGTCGACCGTCACCTGGGTTGCCACGTCTTCGGCCGTCAGGCGCACAACGGAAAGGGCGCGATATTCGGGTGCCGTGAAGCGTGCACCGTTGGCTTGGTAGGTCTGGGCGAGATCGGCGTCGGACGGCGTGCCGATATCGTCGAACGCGGCATTGGCGACGAACACACGGCTGCCGCCCCGCTTTTCGTTGCGATGGCGATAGAGCGTTTCGGCCAGCGCAAGCGGCGCTTGCACGCCCGCTTCGACCGCCTCGCGCAGCTGGCTGCGCACGATGTCCGCGCGCACGAGCTCGATGTAGCGCTGCTCGGTGAAGCCGTTGTCGAACAGCAGGCGTTGGAACAGGAAGCGGTCGAACTGGCCGCCGGCGCCTCGGAAGTTGGGATCGTTCGCGATGCGCTGGCGCACGATCGCGTCGCTGGCCACGAGGCCCAAGCGGGCGGCCTCCGCGTCGAGGGCGGCTTCGGCCGCCAGCCGATCGACCGTCTGGTCGAGCAGGCCGAACTGGCGCAGCATCGCTTCGTCGATCTCGACGCCGAAGGCGCGGCGCAGACGCTCGCGCGCCTGGCGGTATTCCGCATCGACCTGCTGGAGCGGGATTTTGCGCGATCCCACTTCGATGGCCGTGTCGCTGCTCGAGCGCAGAAACGCGTAGTCGCCGATGCCCCAGGCGGCAAAGCTGACGATCAGCATGCCGAACAGCAGTTTGAAAAGCGTGCCGGAAGCTTTTTCGCGGATGAATTGCAGCATGGGCGGGCGACGGGTCCGAAGTGAGGGGCGACGGGAAAGCGGGGGAGAATAGGGCCGCACGATCCCCCCCGCAACCCTTGCGAAAACCAAGCAAAACCCTTACCCAACCCCTGGCCCGACGCGCCTTTTGCTCCTGTTGCGAGACCCCTCGATGCCCGCACCCCGAAAACTTGTTGCCGGAAACTGGAAGATGAATGGCCGCCAGGCCGATGCGCTGGCCCTTGCGGCGGCTATCGCGGCGTTGCCGACGGCCGAACATGCCGAGATTCTCGTTTGCCCGCCTTTTGTCCATTTGGCGTCCGTCGCGAGCGCGCTTGGCAGGAGCGCTGTGCAACTTGGCGCCCAGGATTGCCACGCGGCAGCGGCCGGCGCCCATACCGGCGACGTCGCGGCCGAAATGCTGGCCGAATTGGGCTGCCGATACGCGATCGTGGGCCACTCCGAACGGCGCGCCAACCACCGCGAAAGCGATGCCGACGTGAACGCCAAGATTGTCGCCGCGTGGCGGGCCGGCTTGTGCGCGATCGCTTGCGTCGGCGAGACTTTGGCCGAGCGCGATGCCGGCACGACGCTTGAAATCGTCGGTCGCCAGATGGCCGGATCGCTGCCGGATCAGGCGACCGCCGGCAATCTCGTGGTTGCCTACGAGCCCGTCTGGGCGATCGGCACGGGGCGCACGCCGACCGCCGCACAAGTGGCCGAGGTCCACGCCGCCATCCGGGCTGCCCTCGTGGCGCGCTTTGCCGACGGGGCCGCCATGCGCATCCTTTATGGCGGCTCGGTCAACGACAAGAACGCCGCCGAGCTGATGGCGGTCGCCAATGTCGACGGCGCGCTTGTCGGCGGCGCTTCGCTCAAACCCGATGCGTTTGCCGCGATCGTTGCGGCGGCAGTCTGACTGGAGGACCAAGCATGGACCCGATCGACGCCGATCTCGATGCGATTTCTGCGGCTGTGAAGATCTACCTCGACGGGCTCTACGAGGCCGATGCCGACAAGCTTGCGAGCGTGTTCCATCCCACCTGCGTGCTCACGCATGTGACGCCCGAGGGACTGCAGACGATCCCGCGCGACACGTGGCTGGCGGCCGTGCGCACGCGCCGCTCTTCGAAGGACCAGGGACTCGGCCGCCACGACCGCATTCTTCTGCTCGACCGCATCGGGCCGACGATGGCGCTCGTGAAGCTCAACTGCGCCATCCCGCCGCGGTTTTTCACCGATCTTCTGTCGTTCCTCAAAATCGACGGGCGCTGGCAGGTTGCGCAGAAGGTCTTCGAGACCGAGTGGCGCACCTGACGGCCCCCGTCGCTTTCGTCTAGGCGAGGTCGAACACCAGCAGCTCGCTTTCGGCGGCAAGGCCCGTGAGCGTGATGCGGGCGGCGTCGGTGACGGCCGCACCGTCGCCTTCGGCAAGCGCGGTTCCGTCGAGCTCGACCGCGCCGCGCGCGACCTGCACCCAGGCCGCGCGGCCGGGGGCGAGTTCGAGCGCCACGCTTTTGCCGGCATCGAGCAGGCTCGCGTACATGCGCGCGCCCGAATGCGTGGGCAGCGAACCGTCGGCGCCCTCCGGCGACACGACAAGCGCGAGTTTGTTGCGCTTGTCGGCGGCCGTAAAAAACTTCTGGCCGTAACGCGGCGTGTGGCCGTTGCGGTCCGGCAGCAGCCAGATCTGCAGGAAATGCACGGGTGCGGTTTTGTCGGCGTTGAACTCCGAATGCAGGATGCCCGTCCCCGCACTCATCGCCTGCACTTCGCCCGCTTTCAGTGTTTCGACATTGCCCATCGAATCCTTGTGCGCAAGCGCCCCCTCGAGCACGTAGGAGACGATCTCCATGTCGCGATGGCCGTGCGTGTCGAAGCCGGTGCCCGGCGCCACGCGATCCTCGTGGATCACGCGCAAGCCCCGGAAGCCCATATGGTTCGGGTCGTAGTAGCCGCCGAACGAAAAGCTGTGGCGGCTCTGCAGCCAGCCGAAATCGACGGGCCCGCGCTGGGCGGACGGCCGCACGACGATCTTCGGCGCGGCAAGCGGGGCGGTTTTGAGGGTTGCAGTCATGGCAAGCACTCCTGTGGGGCGGGGGCCAGTGGGGTGGGCGAGGGGCGTCGGTGGCCGCCTCAGTTGCAGCCAAGATAGGGGCGCGGAATCTGGATAACAATCATGCTATTTTTTGATTTTTTGTTTCTCTAAAGTCAACAATCCGTCGTTGCCAAGGCTGGATTTCCGGCCAGGATCGCGTTAGACCTACGTCGCTTTTGATCCCGTATCTTCATTCGAGGCAATGCCCCATGGAATTGGTTCTGACGGTCATCCATCTGCTGATCGCGATCGCGTTGGTCGGCGTTGTGCTGGTCCAGCGCAGCGAAGGCGGCGGCCTCGGCATGGGCGGCTCGTCGGGCGGCGGTATGGGCGGCTTCATGTCGGCGCGCGGGACCGCCAATTTGCTCACGCGCACGACCGCGATCCTGGCCGGCGCCTTCATGCTGACCAGCATCGGGCTCGCGATTTTCGCGGGCACGCATTCTTCGCGCACGGTCGATCCGCTCGAAGGGCCGATTCCGACGATTCCGGCCGCACCGGCCATTCCGGCGCCACCCGTCGCGCGCTGAAGCTTCGGACTTGCGACTCCGCTAGGGCGGGCCACAAACCCCGTCAATCGCGAAATTTTGTGTTGAAGCCCGATTTGCCGTCGGTTCTGCTTGGGCTTGGGCACGGTTGGGGCTATAGGGGACGTCCATGACGCGGTTCATTTTCATCACCGGCGGCGTGGTGTCTTCGCTCGGCAAGGGGCTGGCGTCTGCGGCCCTCGGAGCGGTTCTTCAAGCGCGCGGCTACAAAGTTCGGCTGCGCAAGCTCGATCCCTATCTCAACGTCGATCCGGGCACGATGAGCCCCTACCAGCACGGCGAGTGCTACGTGACCGACGACGGGGCCGAGACCGATCTCGATCTCGGCCACTACGAGCGTTTCACGGGCGTTGCCTCGCGCCAGTCGGACAACATCACGACCGGCCGCATCTATTCCAACATCCTCGCCAAAGAGCGCCGCGGCGATTTCCTGGGGGCGACCGTGCAGGTGATCCCGCACGTGACCGACGCCATCAAGGAGTTCGTGACTGCCGATCTCGACGACGTCGACTTCCTTCTCTGCGAAGTGGGCGGCACGGTGGGCGACATCGAGAGCATGCCGTTTCTCGAGGCGATCCGCCAGCTCGGCAACGAACTGGGCCGCGAGCGCGCGTGTTTCGTGCACCTCACGCTCGTGCCCTACATCGCGTCTGCGGGCGAGCTCAAGACCAAGCCCACCCAGCATTCGGTGCAGCAGCTGCAGTCGGTCGGCATCCGCTGCGACATCTTGCTGTGCCGCTCCGAGCACGATCTGCCGGCTTCGGCGCGCAAGAAAATCGCGCTGTTCTGCAATCTGCGCGAACAGGCGGTGATCCCGGCCCTCAACGCGAGTTCGATCTACGAAGTGCCGATCGCCTACCATCGCGAAGGCTTCGACCGCGAAGTGCTGCGCCATTTCGGCCTGCCGCAGCCCGAGCCCGATCTCGGCCGCTGGACCGAAATCGTGCGCCGCCTGCAGCAGCCCGAGGGCGAAGTCGAGATCGCGATCGTCGGCAAATACACGGACCTGCTCGACGCCTACAAGTCGCTTGCCGAAGCGCTCACGCATGGCGGCATCGCCAACAGCGTGCGCGTGAAGCTGAACTGGCTCGAAAGCGAACAGTTCGAAGGGCCGAACCCGAACTACGAATCGCTTGCGCATGCGCACGCGATCCTCGTGCCGGGCGGCTTCGGCGAACGCGGGGCCGAGGGCAAGATTCGCGCGGTGCGCTATGCGCGCGAAAAGCGCGTGCCCTATTTCGGCATCTGCTTCGGCATGCAGATGGCGTGCATCGAGGCCGCGCGCGATCTGTGCGGCATCGAGAACGCCAACACGACCGAATTCGGCGCCACGTCCGATCCGGTCGTGGGCCTGCTCACGGAATGGGTGCGCGGCAACGCGCTCGAGCAGCGCTCTGAGAACGACAACAAGGGCGGCACCATGCGCCTGGGTGCTTACGAGTGCGACCTTGCGGCCGGCAGCCACGTCGCCGAAATCTACGGCCGCCGCCGCATCCAGGAGCGCCATCGCCATCGCTACGAAGTGAACATCAACTACAAAGACCGTCTCGAAAAAGCGGGCTTGCGCTTCTCGGGCATGTCGCCCGACGGCCAATTGCCCGAAATCGTCGAGATCCCCGACCATCCGTGGTTCGTGGGTGTGCAGTTCCACCCCGAACTCAAATCCAAACCCTTCGACCCGCATCCGCTGTTCACGAGCTTCGTCAAAGCCGCCGTGACGCAGAGCCGGTTGGTGTAGGACGCTTTCGCCCATGGCCGCCCCCAAGACCGTTCCGCTCGGCAATTTTGAGATCGCCAACAACCGGCCCTTCGCGCTGATCGCAGGCCCGTGCGCGCTCGAAAGCCGCGCGCATGCGCTCGAGATGAGCCATGCGCTCGTCGAGCTCACGGGAAGGCTTGGCATTCCGCTTATCTACAAAACCAGTTTCGACAAGGCGAACCGCACGTCGGTCGGGTCGGCGCGCGGCATCGGCATGGAAAAGAGCCTGCCGATCCTCGTCGAGGTGCGCGAAAAATACGGCTGCCCGGTTTTGACCGACGTGCACACGGCCGAGCAATGCGCGCCCGTGGCAGAGGCCGTGGACGTGCTGCAGATCCCGGCCTTCCTGTGCCGCCAGACCGATCTTCTGCTGGCGGCGGGGGCCACGGGCCGCGTCGTCAACGTCAAGAAGGGCCAGTTCCTCGCCCCGTGGGACATGAAAAACGTCGTCGCCAAGATTGCGAGTACCGGCAACGAAAAGGTTCTGCAGTGCGAGCGCGGCACTTCGTTCGGCTACAACACGCTGGTCTCGGACATGCGCGGCCTGCCGATCTTGGCCGAAAGCGGCTATCCCGTTGTGTTCGACGCAACGCACTCGGTGCAGCAGCCGGGCGGGCAGGGCACCACGTCGGGCGGGCAGCGCGAATTTGTGCCCGTGCTGGCGCGCGCCGCGATCGCGGTCGGCGTTGCGGCCGTGTTCATGGAAACCCACCAGGACCCCGACAAGGCGCCCTCCGACGGCCCCAACATGGTGCCGCTCAAGGAGATGGAGGCGATCCTCGCCGAGCTCAAGGAATACGACGCTATCGCCAAGCGCCGCGCCGCGCGTTAAGGTCATCCCCGAATTTTCTTGCCGGTCGGGGCAACCATGGACGTCGCGGTCACCATCCGAAACGACGTCGTCTACATGACGCAAAGCGGCGACTACGACGTCGGTGCGTATTTGCGCGCGGTCGCCGAGCTTCTGCGCATGCCCGACTATGTTTGCGGGCTTCCGATCATCGTCGATGCGCGCGGGCTCACGACGCCGGCCTCCGGCCAGCAATTGCAGGCGGTGCGCACCGGCCTCGACGGCCCGGCTCTACGCGGTTTCAGACCGCGTCGCTACGCGACCGTGAACACGGCTGCGGCAGGCCATCTGCAGACCAAGCTCGCCGCCACGCTGATCGCCGAGCGCATCGGCAATGCGCCCGCCGATTTCGAGCTGCAGCATTTTCTCAGCATCGAAGCGGCCGAGGACTGGCTGCGCGCCGCCAATCGCGACGCTACGGCGCTGCCCGCCGAGGCGGACGCACGGGGCCTGCCGCGCTCTTCAGAGTAGCTTTGAATCTGCGGTCGCGTTTGAGGGCCGCTTCGCGCTTCTGGGCGGCACTCTTGCTTGGCAGTTCTTCCGCATGCACGAGCCGCCAGGGGCCGCGTCCGCGCGTGAATTTGGCGCCGCCCGGCTTTTCGCCGTTGTGCTGGGCAAGCCGGCGCGCGACGTCGGTCGCGTAGCCCGTGTAGATCGTGCGCGCGGCGTTCATCAGCATGTAGACGAAGTGGCTTCCCCTCATTTGCGTGCCGCACGCACGACCTCGAGCGTCGTGCCGGGTGCGACGCATGCGAGCAGCGCTTCGGCCTGCGCCGCATGGTCGATCGCGGCCGGGGCTGCGACCAACACGGCGCGCGCGATCGGCACGCGCGTTTTGCCCGCAAGATGCCGCAGGATGAGCGCTGCCTGCAGCGGCGGCAGGCTCGGATTGTAGGCGGCGTTTTCGGCGTAGCGACCCGCGAAGACGCTGCCGTCGGCCAATTGCAAAGCAAGCCCCGCATGGCCGCGCGTGTGCGGCGCGTAGCTGCGGCGCGCGGCGTCGCACGCAGCGGCAACGAGCGCATCGCCCGACGCGGCAAGCCGTGCGGGCGGTGCCGACATCGCCCCGTGTTTGCCGCCAAGATCGGTCGGGCCGAACGCATGGGGGAGCAGCTTGTCGATGCGCTGCGTGCGCGGCCCCACCGTCACGCTGAAGCGCTTGGCTTTGGGGCCGAGCGTTTCCCACAGAAACTGGCGGCAATGGCCGCACGGCATGGCGGTGACGACGAGGGCGGCAATGCCGGTCTCGCCCGCATGCCAGGCATTGGCAAACGCCGCCTGCTCGGCATGGATCGACTGGCCGATGGCGGCCCCCGGAAACTCGATGTTGCCGCCGAGATAGACCCGCCCGGTTTTGGCGCCGACAAGGGCAGCACCGACGGTGAAATTCGAGATCGGCGGATCGGCCAAGGCGCGCGCTTGCTGGGCCAGATGGCGCAGGACGGCCAGTTGCTTTTCGGGCGCCAAAACGGCGCGAATCTGAGGTTCGGTCATGGCGCAATCCTAATGCAACAACGGCGGGCTTGTCCCGTCGCGGGCGGTCTGCTACGCCGATGCCCGCAACGCCATGGCAAAACCCGTCCCGACCGCTATCCTGTTCGATGTTTTCGGCACCTGCGTCGATTGGCGCACCTGCGTGGCGCGCGAAGTCGCCGCCATGGCGGCGGCCAAGGGTGTGGCGCTCGACGCGCTCGCGTTCACCGACGCCTGGCGCGCCAACTATTCGCCGTCGATGGAAGTGGTGCGCAGCGGCAAGCGGCCCTACGTGCCGCTCGACGTGCTGCACCGCGAGACGCTGGTTGCGCTATGCGCGCAGTTCGGTCTGCCCTTGAGCGCTGTCGAGACGGATACGCTCAATTTCGCTTGGCACCGGCTCGATCCGTGGGCCGACACCGTCGCCGGGCTCGACAGGCTCGCGACCAAATTCATTCTGTCGCCGCTCTCGAACGGCAATGTACGCTTGCTGGTCGACATGGCCAAGCGGGCCGCCTTGCCGTGGGATACGGTGCTCTCGACCGAAGTCTTCAAGGCCTACAAGCCGATGCCGCAGACCTATCTGGGCGCGGTCGAATTGCTCGGCTGCAAGCCGGGCGAGGTGATGTTGACGGCGGCGCACAATGCCGATCTGCGCGCCGGGCAAGCGCTCGGGCTGCTGACCGCTTTCATCCACCGCCCGACCGAGTACGGGCCCGCCCAGAAGGCCGATCTGGGGCCGGAAGGTGATTGGACCTACATTGCGCGCGATCTCGAAGATTTGGCCGACCAGCTCGGCGTTTGACGACCAACCGGAGAGAGTTTTCGCCATGACCGCCATCGCCAATATCCGTGCCCGCGAAATCCTGGACTCGCGCGGCAACCCGACCGTCGAAGTGGACGTGACGCTGGCGGACGGCACGCTTGGCCGGGCGGCCGTTCCGTCCGGTGCATCGACGGGGGCGCACGAGGCAGTCGAACTGCGCGACGGCGACAAGAAGCGCTATCTCGGCAAAGGCGTGACCAAAGCCGTTGCGGCGGTGAACGGCGAATTGTTCGACGCGCTCTCGGGTTTCGAGGCCGAAGAGCAGCTCAAGATCGACCGCACGATGATCGAGCTCGACGGCACCCCCAACAAAGCGCGCCTGGGTGCCAACGCCATTCTGGGCGTGAGCCTTGCAGTCGCCAAGGCCGCAGCGCAGGCAGCCCGTCTGCCGCTCTACCGCTATGTCGGCGGCACGCGCGCGCATGTGCTTCCCGTTCCGATGATGAACATCATCAACGGCGGTGCGCATGCCGACAATCCGATCGACATCCAGGAATTCATGATCATGCCGGTCGGCGGTGCGACATGCGCCGAGGCGATCCGCATCGGCGCGGAAGTTTTCCATGCGCTCAAGAAGCGCCTGTCGGATGCGGGCCTCGCGACGAATGTCGGCGACGAGGGCGGCTTTGCGCCCAATCTGCGCAGTGCCGACGAAGCGCTGGGCTTCATCGCCAAATCGGTCGAGGCGGCGGGCTACAAGCTGGGCTCCGATGTGGTGCTGGCGCTCGACAGTGCTTCGACCGAATTCTTCAAGAACGGCAAGTACGCGATGGAAGGCGAGGGCAAGACGCTCGACGCCGCCGGCATGGTCGCGTTCTACGCCGATCTTTGCAAACGCTACCCGATCGTGTCGATCGAGGACGGCATGGCCGAAGACGATTTCGACGGCTGGAAGGCGCTGACCGATGCGCTCGGCCGCACGGTGCAACTTGTCGGCGACGACCTGTTCGTGACGAACCCCAAACGCCTCGCGATGGGCATCGGCAAGGGCCTCGCCAACTCGATCCTCGTCAAGGTCAACCAGATCGGCACACTTTCCGAAACGCTGGAAGCGGTCGAGATGGCCCAGCGCGCGGGCTACACGGCCGTGATGTCGCACCGCTCGGGAGAAACCGAGGATGCGACGATCGCCGACCTTGCGGTCGCGACAAACTGCGGCCTCATCAAAACCGGCTCGCTGTCGCGCTCGGACCGGCTGGCAAAGTACAACCAGCTGATCCGCATCGAGGAAAATCTCGGCTTTGAGGCGCGCTATGCAGGCCGGGCAGCGCTGAAGCGCTAAACGAAAAACCCGAATCTTCTGAATCGCTTGGCGGACGCTCGTTAATAAAGGGTTGACGCGTCGAGTCGCTGCATGATTCGCTGCGAGTCGCGATGCGTTTTGTGCCCGCCATCATGCGAAGCCTGCAAGCCGCCATTGGCCCCGTTTTGGGCTTCTGCGTGGTCGGGTATTTCGCCTATCACAGCTTCGAAGGCGAGCGGGGCGTCTACGCCTATGTGCGTTTGGCCGAGCAGGTCGAGATCGCGCGCACGCATCTCGAAGACGTGCGCGCCGAGCGCGCCGCCCTCGAAAAGCGGGTGGCATTGATGCGCTCGGACTCGCTCGATCCCGACATGCTCGACGAGCAGACGCGGGCGCTTCTCAATTTCACGCGCCCCGACGAGCTCGTGATTCTCGAAGCGCCCGCCAATCGCCGTTGACCGCGCTTAGATGTCCGCAATCGTGAGCTGGGTCTGCGTGCCGAGCCCGTCGATGCCGAGTTTCATCGTCTGGCCGGCCTTCAGATAGACCTGCGGCTTCTGGCCCATGCCCACGCCCGGCGGCGTGCCGGTCGAGATCACGTCGCCCGGGTGCAGCGTGAAGAATTTCGACAGATACGCGACCAGGAACGCAACGCCGTAGACCATCGTCTTCGTGCTGCCGTTCTGGTAGCGCTTGCCGTCCACCTCGAGCCACATGCCGAGCGCTTGCGGGTCCGGCACTTCGTCTTTGGTCACGAGCCACGGGCCCGTCGGACCGAACGTGTCGCAGCCTTTGCCCTTGTCCCACTGGCCGGCGCGCTCGATCTGGAATTCGCGTTCCGACACGTCGTTGATCACGCAATAGCCTGCGACATGGTCGAGCGCTTTGGCCTCGTCGATGTATTTGCCGGCCGTGCCGATCACGACGCCGAGTTCGACTTCCCAGTCGGTCTTGACCGAGCCGCGCGGGATGATGACGGCGTCGTTGGGGCCGCACACCGCGCTCGTGGCTTTCAAGAACAGCACCGGTTCGGGGGGAACAGCCAATCCCGATTCTGCCGCGTGGTCGGCATAGTTGAGGCCGATGCAGATGAATTTGCCGATCCCCGACACGCACGCACCCAGGCGCGGATTGCCCGCCACAAGCGGCAGGCTCATGGGATCGATTTTGGCGAGGCGTGCAAGGCCCGCCGGCGACAGGGTTTCGCCCGCAATGTCGTGGCACGCTTGCGACAGATCGCGCAGCTGGCCCTTGGCATCGAGCATGCCGGGCTTTTCCTGGCCCGGGTTGCCGTATCGCAGCAATTTCATGGTGGTGTCTCTCCCGCTTTTTTTGTCGTGACGGGCGCGACGTTAGCACCGGATGCATGCAAACGAAAACAGCCGATGCGCGGGATCTCGCGCATCGGCCGTTCGTTTCGTTCGGCTTTGCTTCAGGCGGCCTTGGGCGCGCCGATCTCGGGCAGAAAGGGCAGGCGCACGGCGTAGGCACCCGCACCCAGCAAAGCCTGCACGACCAGCAGCACCGTCCACAGCGCCGGGAACTCCCAGCCGCCATTGGCTGCAGAGAACACCCAGCCATTGGGCAGGTGCACGAGCAAGGCGCCGAGCATGATCGGGATCAAGGCAGCCGAGACGAGGCGCACTTGGAAGCCCGCGATCAGCGCTGCGCCGCCGAGCAGCTCGGCGCCGACGACGAGATAGGCGACGAAGCCCGGATAGCCGATCGATTCGAAGAATCCGACCGTACCCGGCATCGTGAAGACGAAGAGTTTGAGGCCAGCATGGGCAAGGAACAGAACGCCCATGCTGACGCGCAGCAGGAGGGCGGCGTAGGCGGCGTTTGCGGCATTGGCTGTGTCGTTCATCGGAAATCTCCGTGCGGGTGGGTGTTGCGATGGACGGACAATGCGCTGTGGCCGCACGATTGATAATGCATTATGATTTCAATTGATTGTTTTTCTATGGGAAACTATCTGCGCCCGCCTGCCGCGCGCTTGGTGGGCCGAGCGGCCGTGCCGGCGGCCGCGTCCCAAGTCGGCACGGCAAAGCGGTCGCCGAGAAAATCGACGAAGCGCCGTACTTTGGCCGAGAGATGGCGCGTCGGCGGATAGACCGCGAAGATCGCAATGTCCTCGGGTTGCCACGCCGGTGCGAGGACGCGTACCAGACGTCCGGCCGCCAGATGCGCCCCTGTCATGAATGTCGGCAGATACGCAATGCCGCGCCCAGCAAGGGCGGCCGCCATCAGCACTTCGCCGTTGTTGGCTTTGAGTGGCCCCGCGACGCGCACCGTTTTGCTACGCCCTTCCGCATCGACAAAGGCCCATTCCTGACCGCGGGCGGCGAGTGTGTATTCGAGGCACGCGTGTTTGACGAGATCTTCGGGCGTTGCGGGCGTGCCGTGGCGTGCAAGATATTCGGGGGCGGCACATACGGCGATGCGCGCGGGCGCGATGCGCTTGGCGATCAGCGAAGAGTCCGCAAGCCGGCCGATGCGCACGGCCACGTCCACGCCTTCTTCGATCAGATCGACCGTGCGGTCGTTGAGCAGCAACTCGACCGCCATTTCCGGACACTCGCCCATGAAGTCGGCGATGGCTGCGCTCAAATGCAGCACGCCGAACGACATCGGAGCAGCCACGCGCAGCAGCCCCTTGGGCGTGGCGGTTGCATCGCCGACGGCGGCTTCCGCCTCTTCGAGGTCGGCGAGGATGCGCTCGCTGCGCGCATGGAAGGCACGTCCGGCCTCGGTAAGCGCCAAGCGCCGCGTGGTGCGGTTCAGCAGACGTGCGCCGAGCGCTTCTTCGAGCGTCTGGATATGTTTTGTGGTCATCGCGCGCGACAGGCCGAGTTTGGCCGACGCCGCCGCAAACGACCCCGTATTGACGACGGCGACAAAGGCTTTGAGCGATACAAAACGATCCATGGCCCGCACAGTCTAACAGTTGCCGGCGGCAAGTTGGAAAAGGGACAAGTTATGAGAATGAGAATCACTTGCAATTGATCTTCGACTCCGCTATTTGTCTTCCGCGATGGTGCTGACGAACGAAAACCGGGGGCGTCTTCCAGCTGCTGCACGCGCAACAGTCGAAACGAAGCGCGTTGCCAGCATCGATCTGTTTGGCGATGCAAAGGAGCTAGTGATTCGCCATTTCGACGTCGATTACCGACTGCGCATAACCGGCAACGGAAAGCTGCTTCTGACCAAATAGCACCGAACGAAGATCCGAACCTAGCAAGCCAGTCCTTCCAACTCGGAAGCCGTCAGCCAGCCAAGGTCCTCTCACAATCCGAGGAGTCCTGCGTTGGCCCATGTTTCCTGCCTTCCCGTCATCGTCGTCGGCGCTGCCGTTTTTGCCGGCACCGCCGTTGCTCAGACCGCCGTGCCCGCAACGCCGCTCGATGCGGTCACGAGTTCGGCCACGCGCACGCCGCGCATCGCCGGCGACACGCCGGTTGCGGTTTCCGTCGTGGAGCGCGAGGAGATCGAACAGCGCCAAGGGCAAAGCATCGACGATCTGCTCAAGGACATGACCGGGGTCGATGTAAGCGGCGTGCCGCGCAATTCGGCAAAGCAGGTGTCCGTGCGCGGCCTCGGCGACGAGCGCGTCGTGCTTCGGCTCGATGGCGTGCGAAACAACTTTTCCGCCGGCCATCGCGGCCGGATGTTCGTCGACAGCGATCTGCTGAAACAGGTCGATGTCGTGCGCGGACCAAGTTCGGTGCTTTACGGCAGCGGGGCACTCGGCGGTGCCATAAACCTGCGCACGATCGATGCCGAAGACGTTCTGAAGTCCGGCGCAACCGTCGGCGGCCGCGCAAAAATCGGCTACCAGACGAACAATTCGCAGCGTTTGGCGAGCCTGACGGGCGCCGTTCGCGACGGGGACGCGCAGCTGGTGGGCAACGTCTCGCGCCGCAGCAACGGCAACTTCACCGACGCGAAATCGACCGAGATCCCGTGGTCGGGCGATGAAATCTGGAGCGGTCTTCTGAAGGGGAAGATCGAGCGCAACGGCCACACGCTCGGCGTTTCGACCGTCCAGTTCCGCAACGACCACACGCTGCCGACCGACGCGAATGCCGGCGGCACGGCGAACCTCGTCATCGCCGATCGCGACACGCTCCAGCGATCCTATGCGGTGAATTGGGGCTACGCGTCGGCAGCTTCGCCGTCGATCGACGCGAAGTTTACGGTGTACCGAAATGAAGTCGACATCGTCGAAAAGCGCGTGCCGGGTGCTGCTGCGCGCCTCGACGAAACGGGATTGGCGACGAACGGATTCGACGTCCAGAACACTGCGCGTTTTGCGTTCGGCGCGGCCGACGCCCAGGCGCTCACCTTCGGTTTCGACGGCTATCGCGATACCCAGCGTTCGACGCGCAACGGCGCGCCGCGCACCGAGTATCCCGGCGCCACACAGTCCATTCTCGGCGCTTACGTGCAGAACGAAGTCGAGCTTTTCAAGCGCGTCACCTTCACGCCGGGCCTGCGCTTCGACTCGTTGCAGCAGGAGGCCGACAACAATGCGACCAAGAAGGACGAAAGCCGGTTTTCTCCGAAGGCAAGCCTCGCCTTCCAAGCGACGCCGTGGTTCGCACCCTATCTGAGCTACGCCGAAGCCTTCCGCGTGCCTTCGCTCACGGAGCGATTCGTCAGCGGCACGCATTTCCAGGGCAACGTGTTCGTGCCCAATCCCAACCTCAAGCCGGAGACGGCGGCGAACAAGGAGGCGGGCGCCAATCTGAAGTTTGGCAGCGTGTTCGCCGAGAACGACCGTCTGCGCGCGCGCGCGGCGTATTTCGTCAACGACATCAGCGACTACATCCAGGAAACCGTCAACGCGACGACGACTACCACGTCGAACGTCCCGAGTGCCCGCATCCAGGGTGTCGAAGCCGAATTGCGCTACGATTCGGGGAGCTACTTCAGCGCGCTCGGCGCCACCGTTCTGCACGGTCAGAACGTCACCACAAGCCAACCGCTGGCCGATACGCCCGCCGACAAATTCACGCTCACGGTGGGCCGTCGTTGGCTCGACAGCGGCTGGCTGTTGGGTGCGCGCACGGTCCTTGCGCGCTCGCAGACGCGCGTGCCGACCGGCACGGCCGCAACCGGCGGATACGCCGTCCACGACGTGTTCGCCACCTATGCCCCGGAAGAAGGCGCGCTCGCCGATCTCCGCTTCGATGTCGGGATCGACAACGTGTTCGACAAGGCCTACCGGCGCTCGAACTGGAACTCGACGCCAAGCCCGCTTTTCTACGAGGTCGGGCGCAACGTGAAAATGTCGATGAGCTATCGTTTCTAGATGGCCATGCGTCTCGCGTCGTCCAGTTTCGACCCGCGGGCGGCGTTCGTCTCGCTGGCTGTGCACGGGTTGGCGATCGGCGCCATCGCGGCGACCTCCGCCGGGTTCGGCCCCGCATTCCAGGCCGTGGACCCGCAGCCCGCCGCTTATGTGGTCGTCCTTGCGCCGTTTGCCCCGGTGCCCACTGCGCGGGTGCCAGCCGCACCGGTTGAGGTGCCCGACTTGAAAGCGGCGGCGCCGGAGGTGCAACCGCCGGCGCCGCCTGCGCAACTGGAATTGCCGGTGCCGCCAAAATCGGTTGCGCAAGCGGCAGCGCCGAAAGTTCCGGAACCGAAGGCCCGGCCGTCGCGTGCGGCCGATCTGCGGGCGGCAAGCCAAATCCCGGCCGACGCGGTTGCGGCGTATTGGCCGACGCTAGAGGCGGGGGACGCGTCTGTTGCCGGTGCGCGGTCCGATGCGTCCGAAGCGGAAACGCCCAACGCGGCACCGCAACTCGACGCGGCGCGCGCAAGCGACGCGCCAGCGACGACGCAAATGGCGGTGGCGGAGCCGGTCGTCCGCGCCGCGCGGTTTCGCGTGCCGCCGTCGCCGCCGGTCTATCCGCGTCGAGCGATCGAGCTCGATCTGCGCGGCACGACGATTCTGCGCGCACGCGTCGATCCCGAAGGCGTCGCCACCGAGATCGTCGTCTGGGCCTCCTCGGGCGTGCGGCTTTTGGACAATGCCGCCATTGCTGCCGCGCGCGGCTGGAAATTCGAGCCCGCGCGCGAGGGTGCGATCGCGGTCGCGGCCTGGGTCGAGGTGCCCGTTCGTTTCGATCTTCAATGACTAGAGAAGAGGAAAGACAAATGACAGAAGCCGTATCGAACGCGCTTTCCGACCGGTGGGCGGCGCTTGCAAAGGTAAAGCCAGGATTGCGCATCTACGATGCCGCCGAACAGCTCGACGTCGCCGAGGCGCGATTGCTGCGCATCGACCCCAATGTGCGCACGGTGCGCCTGCGCCCCGATTGGGCGAACCTGCTCGCCGGCCTCGAAGCGCTCGGCGCTGTGATGGCGCTGACGCGCAATCGCCACGCGGTGCACGAACGGCACGGCGCGTACCCCAACCTTAGCATCTCCGGCGCGATGGGGCTGTTCGTCGGCGAAGAGATCGACCTTCGCCTTTTCCTGTCGCAATGGCGCCATGCCTATGCGGTGTTTCCGAACGACGTGCAGGCGCGTCGTCCGAGCCTCCAATTCTTCGATGCGGCAGGCCGCGCCGTGCACAAGATCCATGCGACGCCTGAAACGAACATGCAGGCGTGGCGAGCACTCGTCGATGCGTTCGCGGACAACGACGCGGATGCGGATGTCGATTTCGCACCCCCGCCCGTGCGACAGCCTGTGCGGGCCGATGCCCAGATCGACGCGGCAGCCTTGCGCGCCGGCTGGGAGTCTCTCAAGGATACCCACGATTTTTTCGGTCTCCTCAAGCGGCTCGGCGCCGAGCGGCTGCAGGCGATGCGGCTTGTCGGCGAAGACTTGGCCCGTCCTCTGGCCGCGGGCGCGGTGCGCCGGCTGCTGGAGGCGTCCGCAACGTGGGGCGTGCCGATCATGGTGTTCGTCGGAAACGCCGGCTGCATCCAGATCCATACCGGCCCTGTCGTACGCCTGAAGGCGACCGGCGACTGGTTCAACGTTATGGACCCTGCGTTCAATCTCCATCTGCGCGAAACCGGCATCGCTTCGACATGGCTCGTGCGCAAACCGACGGTGGATGGCGTCGTGACGTCGGTCGAAGCATTCGACGATGCAGGCGAGACGGTCGCGATGCTTTTCGGCAAACGCAAACCCGGCGAGAGCGAGCGCGGCGATTGGCGCACATTGACCGCCGCTCTGGCGGAGTCCTGAGCGATGCGCGCGGTTCTTGCCGGCTTGTTCTGCTTGTCGGCGGCAACGATCTGTGCGGCGGGCGAAGGGCCCCAGCGCATCGTCGTCGCCGGCAGCGGTCTCACTGAAATCGTGCATGCGCTTGGGGCAGGCGACAGGCTTGTCGGGGTCGATACGACGAGCCTGTTTCCGGCGCGCGCAAGCGTTCTGCCGCAGATCGGCTATTTGCGCGCATTGTCGGCCGAAGGGATCCTGTCGCTGCGGCCCAATCTGATGCTGGCGACCGAGGAGGCCGGGCCGCCGACGGTTCTGGAGCAATTGCGCGGCGCCGGACTCGAGGTGCTGCGCGCGCGCGAAGGTTTCGAGTTCGAGGCCGTTGCGGCCCGCATCGCGCTGGTGGGCAGCGCGCTCGGCAAAGAGAGCGAAGCCGCGGCCCTGCAGGCGGCGTTCTTGTCCGATATCGCCCGCGTGCAGAGCGCGATTCCGGCAGCGGGACCCAAGCCGCGCGTGCTGTTTCTGCTGGCGGCAGGGTCCGCGGTGCCGATGGTTTCGGGCCGCGACACGGGCGCCTCGGCCATGATCGCGGCGGCAGGTGGGATCAATGCCGTCGATGCCTATCGCGGATACAAGCCGTTGACGCCCGAAGCCTTTGCCATGGCGGCACCGGATTTCGTGTTGACGACGGAGCAGAGTCTTGCCGCGTTGGGCGGGCGCGAAGCGCTGCTTGCGTTGCCAGCTTTTGCGATTCTTGCGCGGTCGGGCAGGGTGCGGGTGCTATCCTACGACGCCGTCTATCTGCTGGGCTTTGGGCCGCGCACGGCACATGCCATGCGCGATCTCGCCGCCGAAATATATCCGGCCATCCGCTTTCCCCAGTTGCCGCATCGGCCGTGGCTGGAGGCGGGGTTTTGAGAAGGCTTGCGCCGTTTGCCGCCGCGGCCGTGCTTGCGGTGGCGCTGGTCGCCGCACTTTCCTTGGGGCCGGTGCGTTTGCCGGCCGGCGATGTGATCGGCGCAATTGGCCAACTGGCGGGTTTGCCGGTGCGGGCAGATGCGCAGGCTTTGGCGGTTGTAGGGGCGCTGCGTTTGCCGCGGGCCCTTCTTGCGGCCTTGGCGGGTGCCGTTCTCGGGCTTGCCGGCGCATTGACCCAAGGGCTGTTTCGCAATCCGTTGGCCGATCCGGGCGTGCTTGGAATTGCCGGCGGCGCTTCGCTTGGTGCGGTATCGGCGATTTTTTTCGGCTTTGCGTCGCTGTCGGTCTGGACGCTGCCCGCCACTGGCTTTGTGGGAGGCTTGGCTGCTGCCTTGCTCGTCTGCCGGATTGCACGCAGCGACGGTCGAACGCCGGTCGCGACGTTGCTGCTTGCGGGCATCGCGGTCAATGCATTGGCGATGTCGCTGACCGGGATCGTCGTATATGCAAGCGACGATCGCCAGCTGCGCGACATCTCGCTGTGGCTGATGGGCAGCGTGGGCGGTGCGACATGGTCGCGGATCTGGATTCTCGTGCCGTTTGCAGCGCTGCTGCTCGTCGGGTTGCCGTTTTTCGCGCGCGGACTCGATGCGTTGATGCTCGGCGAACGCGAGGCCGTTCATCTCGGCATCGGCATCGAGACGCTCAAGGCGGGCGTAATCGCCTGCGTTGCCTTGGCGGTCGGGGCGGTGGTCTCCTGCGTGGGACCGATCGGCTTTGTCGGGCTGGTTGTGCCGCACATCGTGCGCATGTTGCTGGGCCCCGGCCATCGGCCTTTGCTGCCAGTGTCGGCACTCGCGGGTGCCGCGTTGCTTGTCGCCGCCGACACGTTTGCGCGGCTCGCTGTCGCACCCGCCGAATTGCCGGTCGGCCTCGTGACGGCCGCGATCGGTGCACCGTTTTTCGCTGCGATGGTCGCCCGCAGCAAAAGGCGCCTTGCGTTATGATATCCGCGGTGCAGGTCGGTTTGCGGGTCGGCGGCAAAACACTGCTGGAAGACGTCAACCTCGAGGTTGCGGCCGGCACGTTCCTGGGCCTCGTGGGACCCAACGGTGCGGGAAAATCGACGCTGCTTCGATTGTTGGCGGGGGAGCAGCGATCGACCCAGGGGACGGTGTCGATTTCGGGGCGGCAGGTCGCGCAATGGTCCGGCGCCGAACTGTCGCGCTGTCGCGCTGTATTGCCGCAGCAGAGCGCTATGGCTTTCGAGATCGCCGTTCGCGACGTCGTCGAACTCGGGCGACTGCCGCACGAGAATTCCGTTTCGCGTGCGCAGAACAAGGCGGCCGTCGCGCGCGCCTTGCATGTTGCCGACGTTGCGCATCTGGAGACGCGCAGCTACGCAACGCTCTCGGGCGGCGAGCAGCAGCGCGTTCAACTTGCTCGGGTTCTGGCGCAGATCGACGGCGTTCGAACTTCGGCGTTGCTGCTGGACGAACCGACCGCCAGCCTCGATCTTTCGCACCAGCATCGCGTGTTGCACGTCGCGCGCCGCCTCGCCGCCGCGGGTGCAGCGGTCGTTGCGGTCCTCCACGACCTTTTCACGGCGTCCCTCTATTGCGATCGCATCGCGGTCGTTTCGAGAGGGCGCATCGTCGCCGACGACGCGCCGACTGCCGCTCTCGACCCGTCGACCGTAAGGTCGGTCTTCGAAATGGATTCGGCGTGGGTCGATGCGGGCAAGAACCGCGCGCTACTTGCCTTCAAAAGCGATGGCGGCCCTTGACGGAGAGGGGACGCAGCCCAACATCGTAACGCAGCCCCTTTGCGAAAGTGAAAAATGCGCATGTCCGAACGTAGAATCATTGCCGGCGCCTTGTCGCGCCGCTCGGCCCTTGCCGTGGCAGCCGCAAGCCTCGTCGGCGCAAAAGCCGCCCACGCGCACCATGGCTGGTCGGGCTTCGACAGCGGCCAGGTTTTGCGCCTCAACGGGCGTATCGCTGCCATGACCTTTGACAATCCGCACGGCGAATTGCGCCTGACCACGGCCGGCGGCGAATGGTCGATCGAGCTTGCACCGCCCTCGCGCATGGTGGCACGCGGCCTGTCGCGCGAGATGGTCGCGGTCGGCACGGAAGCGACAGTCGAGGGCTATCCGCATCGCCAGACGGCACGGCTGATGCGCGCCGAGCGCATCGTGGTGGCGGGCAAGACAACCGAGCTTCGCTGAGCGGCGACGCGCGCGCCGGCGCGGCTTCGTCGTGGATCTGCTTTTTGCCTTGCAGGGCTCGGAGTTTGCGCAGGCTTTGCGCGCCTCGACTTGGGCCTATCCGATCGTTGCGACCTTGCATGCGGTCGGCGCATCGCTCGCCGTCGGTGCCGTCGTGCTGATGGATTTGCGCCTGTTCGGCTGGGGCTCGGCCCTCGATCGTGCTGCCGTGCTGCGCTTCGCCCTGCCCGTGGCGCTGACAGGGGCCGCACTCGCGCTTGTCGCGGGCTTGGCGATGTTCGCGACCGGGGCTGCGCATTATGCGCGCAACCCGGCGTTCTTGTTCAAAATGGCGGCTTTGGCGTTTGCTCTGTGGAACGCGCTGGCATTCCACCGCCTGGCGGCGGCATCGGGGCGTTTCCACGCTGCCGCCTCGCTGGCCGCCTGGCTCGGCGTGGTCGCAGGCGGCATCTTCACGGCGTATTTCTAGCGCTCGGCCTCTCGAGCTTCGCGTCCTGTCCCTCGAGCCCGCGGCTCGCCCATTCGACAAGGCGCACGAGCGCGGGCAGCGACTTCGACGCCGATTTGCGCATGATCGCAGCGCGGTGGTTTTCGACCGTACGCTGGCTGATGCCGAGATCGGCCGCGATGTTTTTGTTCGCAACACCGGCCACGACCAGGTCGAGCACCTGTCTTTGTCGTGCGGTGAGGTCGTTCAGCTTGCGCACCGCGTCGATGCAATGGCCTCGCGCCTCGTCGCGCGCCGGCAGCGCGTCGAGGGCGGCACGCACGGTCGCGATGAAGCGCTTGCACGAAACCGGCTTCTGCATGAAATCGACGGCCCCCGCCTTCATCGCTTCCACCGCCATCGCGACGTCGGCGTGGCCTGTGATCACGATCGCGGCGAGATGGTAGTCGCCGCCGCGCAGCCTTTGCACCAGTTCGAGCCCGCTCATGCCCGGCAGCCCCGCATCGACCACAAGGCAGCCCAACGCGCCGGACGGGTGGGCGGCAACAAAGGCCTCGCCGCTGTCGAATTCCTCGACCGTCAGGCCTTCATCGACCAAAACGGCGTGCAGCATTGCGCAGACGTCCGGATTGTCCTCGACGATATAGACGGCATTGGCAGCCATGCGCACTCCGATCGGCTGGTTGTTCCAGGCTTGTCGGAACAAGATACCGTTGCCTGCACGTATCCGCCTTGATATGCCGCAAAGCGATCGCGGCGGCCCGCAAGTTCTTCCTGCGAATGGCATTTTTCGCGCGCGGTGCGGCGCATGGGTAGATTCCGGCCCTTTATTTCGCTGCAAGTTTTGCGCGAACTAGCCGGTGCGCCCGATTTCTCGAACCGGAGGAACGCCATGACCGACCCCGATCGCAGCGCGCCGTTCGGTCCCGTGCAATTGGAACGCCAAGCCTTGTCGAGCCGCAGCGATGCGCGCGACGCCGCCAACGACCGCAGTGCGACCGTTTCGCGGTTGCGCGCGCGTGCGGCACGCTGCGCCGACCTTGCGTCACAGGCGACGTCGCTTGGCCTCGCCAACGAATTCGAATTGCTCGCGCGCGAATACGAGGCGGATGCAGCCTCGCTCGAGTCCACGTCGTTGCGCGGCTAGCCGGTGTTGCCACGGACGCATACGCCGTCGATGCCGTTCGGGCCATGAGCACGAGCCTGTTGCTTGCCTCGATTGTTGCGGCCCTGTTGCTGCAACTCGGCATCGGCGTCAGCTTCGGCCTGCGGAGGCGAGGCCCGAATGCGCTTGCAAAGGCACCGGTCGCCGCCGGCATCCCTGATGTTTCCGAGCCGAGCGGCGCTTGGGCAGGCTTGCGCGAATTTCGCGTGGCCGACCGCCGCTTCGAAGACCCGGCCCGCTCGCAATGTTCGTTCCGTCTCGAGCCGGTCGACGGCGTTGCGTTGGCGCCGTTTGCACCGGGCCAGTATCTGACTCTCGCGCTGAGGCTTGCGGATGCGACGGCCAGCGATGCTGTGCGCACGCTGATGCGTTGCTATTCGATCTCGGCCGCACCGTCTGCCGCCGCGTTTCGCATCACAGTCAAACGCGTCGGACGGCCGCCGGACAACCCCAGCCTGCCGCACGGGCTCGCATCGGCAATGCTTCTCGACCGGATCGGCGTCGGCGACACGCTCGGCGTCAAGGCGCCGGCGGGCTCATTCACGCGCGACCCCGAGGCAGCCGTCGGCAGCGTGCTCGTCGCCGGCGGCATCGGCATTGCGCCGATGATGTGCATGATCGAAGCGGCCTTGTCGGCGCCGTCCCCGCCGCATGCGCTGCATCTCCTTTACGGCGTTGCCAACGGTGCCGACCATGCGTTCAAGGCCCGCCTCGCCGCCTTGGCGGCGGCACATGAAGCGTTCCGCCAGACCGTTGCCTATGCCGCACCGCGTGCGGCCGACAAGATCGGCGTCGATTTCGACCATGCTGGTTGTATCGACGTGGCATTGCTGCGCGCCGTGCTGCCGGCAGGGCGCCGTCGCTTTTACGTCTGCGGGCCGCCCGGCATGATGGCGAGCCTCGTGCCGGCTTTGCTCGAATGGGGAGTCGACAAAGACGACATCCGTACCGAATCGTTCGGGCCCTCCGCGCGCGGCGTTGCCGTGCGGGTTGCGGCCCATGCCGCCGTTTCGTTCGCGGTTCGGTTCGGCATAGCCGGCCGCACGATCGCGTGGGACGGCCGCGATGCCAATCTGCTCGATTTTGCCGATCGGCACGGTGCCGCACTCGGGTCTGGCTGCCGCACGGGTGCTTGCGGGGCATGCGCGACGCGGCTCGTGTCGGGAACCGTCGCCTATGCGCGGGCGCCCGACTATGTCGTCCCGCCGGGCATGTGTTTGCCGTGCGTGGCGGTGCCGCTGTCCGACCTGCGGCTCGAGGGCTAGACGATGCGCCCCGTCCTTTTGCGCTTCGAGCTTCTCCGCCGGGAGGTCGTGCCGTTTTTCGGTGCGTTTGCGGCACTTGTTGCCGCGGCTTTGCTGGCCGATGCCGTATTGCATCTGGCCGATGCCGTTTGGGTTGGGCGCTATCTTGGCATTCTCGGCACGCTGCTGATCTTGGGCTCTTTCGGCTATTCGCTGCGCAAGCGCGGGCTCATTTCTGGCGGCGCGCCCTTGCGGCTGCTGCGCGTGCATGAATGGATGGCTTGGGCAGGCGCGTGGCTGATCCTCGTCCATGCCGGCATCCATTTCGACGCGATCCTCGCTTGGCTTGCGGTGGCGGCGATGCTGGTCAACATCGCGAGCGGCCTTACCGGCAAGTATCTGCTCGGCCGTGCGCGCGTGCGTCTCGAGGCGACGATCGGACGCCTCGACGCGTTGGGTTTGAGTGCGGTCGAACGCGAGACGCAGCTCCATTGGGATGCGTTGACGTTCGACATGGTGCGCCAATGGCGCGCCGTGCACTACCCGATCACGCTCGCCTTCGCGCTTCTCGCAATCGGGCATATCGCGGCCGTGTTTGTGTTCTGGGGCTGGCGGTGAAGCGGCATTGGGTGCTGGCCCTGATCGTCGTGAACGTCGCCGTCATCGCGGTGCTGGCGGTCGCCTTGCCCCGCCAAATGCTGAGCCCAGGCGCGCTCGGCCAAGGCCACGCAAGCCTTGCTGAGGACTGTTTTGCCTGCCATGTGCCGTGGCGCGGGAGTGCCGCAAACAAATGCATCGGCTGCCATGCCGTGGCCACGATCGGCCTGCGCACGGCGGCAGGCTTGCCGATCGTCCAAATGCAGCGCAAGCCGCCGTTCCACCAAGCGCTTGTGTCCCCCGACTGCATGGGCTGCCACAGCGAACATGCCGTGCCGCGCCTTGCCCCGGTCGCGCAGTTTACGTTTGTGCATGCGTTGCTGAATCAGGGCACTTCGGCGAACTGTGCCAGCTGCCACACGGCCCCTGCCGGCGCCTTCCATCGCAGCGCGGGTACCGCGTGCGCGCAATGCCACGTGCAAACCCATTGGACGCCCGCCACGTTCGACCATGCGCGCTTCTTTCCGCTTGTGGGCGACCACAATGCGCCGTGCGCCACTTGCCATGTTGGCAACGTGACTTCGGCCTACACCTGCTATGGCTGCCACGAACATCAGCCCGCTACGATCCTTGCCAAGCACCGGCGCGAACGCATTGCCAATATCGACAATTGCGTCGCGTGCCATCGCGGTGCGCATCAGGAGCGCGAAGAGGGGCGCGAACGCGGCCGCTCGCGCGCGCGCGATTGAACCGACGGCGGCGGCTTTGCTGCGGCTGCAAAATTCGACCGGCCTGCAAAAAGTCGCGAAAAACGGGGCTTGCGCGGTTGGCGGGCACCGCCAGGACTCGAAATAATGTTGCGCTGCAGTAAATTAACCGACATTGAGTTAAAACATATTTTAGTGTTCATTATCATATATTTATATATCGGATAGGGTTGCAAATACTGGGCGCCAATGCTTTCCTGCGGCAAATCAAAGTGCATTGCCCAAATGAGGAAACCGCCATGGCCCCATTGCCGCCGAAAAAGAAAGCCAAATCCGAAGAGAACGTGCCGTCGGCCGAAGCGCTGATCAAATACTATCGCGACATGCTGCTGATCCGCCGCTTCGAGGAGAAGGCGGGCCAGATGTACGGCATGGGGCTGATCGGCGGCTTCTGCCATCTCTATATCGGGCAGGAAGCCGTCGTCGTCGGCATGCAATCGACGATCACGCCCGACGATGCCGTCATCACGAGCTATCGCGACCACGGCCACATGCTTGCCTGCGGCATGGAGCCGGGCGGGGTGATGGCCGAGCTTACGGGGCGCATCGGCGGCTATTCG
>JAIXXA010000193.1 GCA_027490975.1 Rhodospirillaceae bacterium | reverse complement strand
CTGGAGCGCCTTGAACATCGGCATGGCCGAGCGAACGCCGTATCTGCGCGCGATGTAGCAGCAAGTGGAAACCACGCCGCGCGTCCCCCCGCCGACGATGGTCGGTTTGTCGGCAAGATCCGGATTGTCGCGCTTTTCGACCGACGCGTAGAACGCGTCGCAGTCGATATGCGCAAGGCTCAAAGCCGCCAATTCCGGATGGCGAAGAAGTCGCCCGCCGCCGCAATGGCCGCACACGCGCGTCTCGCCCGCGTCGATGCGCACAAAACAGTCGCGGCAAAGCCCCTCGGCCACGACCGCCCGACGCTACCCCTTGAAAGGCTTCGTCGCCCGCCCGATCTCGGCCAG
Source organism: Rhodospirillaceae bacterium (assembly GCA_027490975.1). Taxonomy (GTDB): domain Bacteria; phylum Pseudomonadota; class Alphaproteobacteria; order CACIAM-22H2; family CACIAM-22H2; genus Tagaea. Next base: position 45,942 of record JAIXXA010000193.1, on the reverse strand, counting down.
CTTGCGTTCGAGCCGCGCCATAAGCTCATCGAGCTCCTTGTGCTCGGCCGCATCCATCGCGTAGCCCGGGGCGCGCACATGCGCGGACTTGATCACGCCGCGCCGGCGCAGCACTTCCTTGCGCACGGCTAGGCCCAAGGCCGGCTGCTGCTCGTGGCGCACGATCGGCAGATAGACGTCGTAGAGATCTTCGGCCGCGTCGAACTTGCCTTCGAGGCAAAGATTCACGGCTTCGACGAGCATCTCGGGATAGGCAAAGCCGGTATTGGCACCGTCGGCGCCGCGGCGCATCTCCTGCGGCAGATGGAGGGCCGAATTGCCGACCATGATCGAAATGCGGCGCTTGCGGCTGCCGTCGCTGTCGGCCGCGCGAACTTTGGAGAGTTTGCGCAAGCCCGGCACGTCTTCGTGTTTCAGCACCTTGATGCTGTCGTGCTTGGCGAGCATGCGATTGATCACGCTCACCGACATGTGCACGTTCGTGAGCTGCGGATAGTCCTGCAGCACGATCGGCGTCGAACCGATCTCGCGCACCACGGCGTCGTAATAGCCTTCGATCTGCTCTTCGTTCTTGAGGCCAGCGATGGGGGCGACCATCACGCCCGCTGCCCCCATGTCCATGACCTTCTTGACGAAGGCGCCGAGATTGCGGTTGCCGGCGGACGAAGCGCCGACGATCACCGGCACGCGGCCTTTGACGCGCGCGAGCACGCGCGAAACGAAATCGGCCGATTCCTGGGCGCTCAGCTTGGGCGCTTCGCCCATCACGCCGAGGATCGTCATGCCCGATACGCCGCATTCGAGATAGAAATCGGTCATGCGCTCCGCACTCTCGAGATCGAGTCCGCCGTCGTCGGCAAAAGGCGTTGCGGCGATGATGTAGACGCCCTTAGCGGTTTCGTCGAGTAGCTGCGGCATTTGCTTGTCCTCCAGGCCCAAACCTTGCAATGCTTCTACCGCGAAGTGCCGCCTCGGCGGAAGGGGCGCATAGGGGGGACGATGAAGACATACGACCGGGTGATTCGGGGCGGAACCGTCGCCACGGCGTCGGACACTTTTGTAGCCGACATCGGCATCAAAGACGGAAAGATCGCCGCAATCGGCCACGATCTCGCCAAGGGCGAGGAAGAGACCGACGCGAACAGGCGCATCGTCACGCCCGGCGGCATCGACAGCCACGTCCATATCGCGCAGATTTCCTCGATGGGCGTGTGGACTGCCGACGATTTCGAGAGCGGCACGCGTTCTGCGATGTGCGGCGGCACCACGACGACGATTTCGTTCGCCGCCCAACATCGCGGCCAGTCGCTGCGCAAGGTCGTGGACGAGTATCATGCGCGGGCGGACGGCAAGACCTATATCGACTACGCGTTCCACCTGATCGTGACGGACCCGAACGAGCAGGTGCTGGGCCAGGAACTGCCCGCCCTCATCGCCGATGGTCTCACGTCGTTCAAGATCTACACGACCTACGACGCGATGAAACTTTCCGACCGCCAGATCCTCGACATTTTCGCGCTCGCGCGGCGCCACGGGGCCATGACCATGGTCCACTGCGAAAACCACGACGCGATGACGTGGCTGGCCGAAAAGCTGGTCGCCTCGGGCCGCACAAGGCCCAGATACCATTGTTTCAGCCACAATATGACCGTCGAAAGCGAGGCCACGCACCGGGTGATCGCGCTCGCCGAAATCGTCGATACGCCCGTCCTGATCGTGCACGTCTCGGGCCGCCAGGCGATGGACGAAATTCGGCGTGCCCGCGCGCGCGGCCTCAAAGTGTTTGCCGAGACCTGCCCGCAATATCTGTTTTTGACGCAGGACGATCTCGACAAATCGGGCTTCGACGGTGCGATGTGCATGTGCTCGCCGCCGCCGCGCGACAAGATCAACCAAGAGTATGTCTGGCAGGGTTTGCGCGACGGGCTGTTCGACGTCTATTCGTCCGACCACGCGCCCTACCGCTTCAACGACCCGAAAGGAAAAATGTTCGCGGGCAAAGACGCGAACTTCAAGAAGATCCCCAACGGCGTTCCAGGCCTTGAAGTTCGCATGCCGCTGCTGTTCGCCGAAGGCGTCTTGAAGGGCCGCTTGAGCCTCGAAAAATTCGTCGCACTGTCGGCCACCAACCCGGCCAAGCTCTACGGCCTCGCCCCGCAGAAAGGCTCGATCGCGGTGGGGGCGGATGCCGATCTGGTGATCTGGGATTCGACGCGCGAAGTGACCGTATCGCAAAAGCTGCTCAACGACGCGATGGACTACACGCCCTACGAAGGCATGAAAGTGACGGGCTGGTGCGACGAGGTGTTTTCGCGCGGCGAGCTTGTGGCCAAAGGCGGCAAGCCGGTCGCCAAAGCCGGGCGCGGCCGCTACCTTGCGCACGGACCCAGCGACTGGTCGAAGCCGCTTGGCCGCTCGATCTTCCCCGAAGACATATCGGATATTTTCTGATGGCAAACAGCAAACTCGTCCCGCGCATCATGACGGTCGGGGCAGCCCAGATGGGACCGATCGCGCGCAGCGAAACGCGCGCCTCCTGCGTCGAGCGCATGCTCGTCATGCTGCGCGAGGCGGCCCGCAAAGGCTGCCAGCTCGTGGTGTTTCCGGAACTCGCACTCACGACCTTCTTCCCGCGCTGGTACATGACCGACTGGCGCGAGGTCGATGCGTTTTTCGAAACCGAAATGCCAAATGCCGCGACGGCCCCGCTGTTCGCCGAGGCCAAACGCCTCAAGATCGGCTTCTATCTGGGCTATGCCGAGAAAACGCCGGACGGGCATCGCTTCAACACCGCGATCCTCGTCGATACGCAAGGTGCGATCGTCGGCAAATACCGGAAGATCCATCTGCCGGGCCATGCCGAGAACGAGCCGCAGCGCCCCTTCCAGCATCTCGAGAAACGCTATTTCGAACCCGGCGACATCGGCTTTCCGGTGTGGCGCACGATGGGCGGCATTCTCGGCATGGCGATCTGCAACGACCGACGTTGGCCCGAGACCTACCGCGTGATGGGCCTCAAGGGCGTCGAGATGCTGGTTCTCGGCTACAACACGCCGGCGATCAACGGCTCGGCCCTCGTGCATTCGGCGCCCGAGCCCGAACATCTGCGCCAGTTCCACAACCATCTCGTGATGCAGGCCGGTGCGTACCAGAACTCGACCTGGGTCGTGGCGACGGCCAAGGCCGGCTTCGAAGAGGGCTGCTCGCTGATCGGCGGCAGCTGCATCATCGCCCCCACCGGCGAGATCGTGGCGCTGGCACGGTCGGTTGCCGACGAGCTCATCGTCGCGGACTGCGATCTGAGCCTCTGCACCTACGGCAAGGAAACCGTGTTTGCGTTTTCCAAGCACCGGCGCATCGAGCATTACGGACTCATCGCTAGCCAGACCGGCACGATCGAACCCGCATGAAGGACTACGATTTCGCCGCGACCGCGCCCTCCGTGCGCTACAAGCTACTGGTCGGCAGCGTGGTGCCGCGCCCCATCGCCCTCGTGACCACGGTCGATGCGGCGGGCAACGTGAATGCCGCTCCCTACTCGTTTTTCAACGTGCTGAGCCACGATCCGGCGGTCGTCGCACTCGGCATCGAACGGCGGCCCGACGGGCGCCCCAAGGACACGGTCCACAATATCGACCTCAACGGCGAGTTCGTGGTCAATCTCGTCGACGAGGCGATGGGACCCGGCATGAATATCTGTGCGGCCGATTTCGAACCCGGCATCGACGAGCTTGTCGTTGCGGGCTTTGCGGCCGCCCCGTCGCTCAAAGTGCGCCCGCCGCGCATCGCCCAAGCGCCGGTCGCGCTCGAATGCCGCCTCTTGCAGGATGTGCGGCTGGGTGCGGACAACAAACGCGCCATTCTGCTGGGCGAAGTGCTGGCCTTGCGCATCCGCGAAGACCTCATCGATCCGGCCAACGACCGCGTCGACACCGCGCGCATGGCGCTGATCGGGCGCCTGGCGGCCAGCGACTATGTGCGCCTTACCGACCGCTATGCGATGCCGCGCGTATCGGCGGCGGACCTAGCCGCGAAGAAAGCGTAGCCGCTACCAGCCGAGCTGCACGCGCGCGAGCGCCATGCCGACGGCGGCTTGCGTGGGCTCGACCACGGGGATGCCGACGGCGTCCTGCAGACGGTCGCGATAGCGCGCCATGCCCGCACAGCCCATCACGATCACGTCGGCCCCGTCGCGTTCCTTGAGGTCCTTGCCGACTTCGATCATGCGCGCGAGCGTGCGCGCATCGTCGGAGAGCTCGGCCACCGTCAAACCGATCGCGCGGTCGCCCGCAAAACGCGCTTCGAGACCGCGCGCACCCACATAGCGCTGATGGCGCGGGATCGAGCGCGGCAAGATCGCGACGATGCCGAAACGCTCGCCCAACGTGAGGGCCGTGAGCAGGCCGCATTCGGCGATGCCGAGCACCGGCTTCTTGGTGGCCTCGCGCGCGGCGTAGAGCCCCGGATCGCTGAAACACGCGACCACAAACGCATCGCAGTCGTTGTCGCGCTTGGCCACGAGCCGCGACAGCGGCAGCACAACGCTTTCGACATGCGCTTGGCTTTCGATGCCGGGCGGCCCCTCGGCCAGCGTCTCGCACTCGACCGCCGGGCCGCCCGCGATGCGGAACGGTTCGACGGCCGCGTCGATGCCGGCCGTGACGTTGCGGTTGGAGTTGGGATTGACGACGAGGATGCGCTTGGACATCGCGGGATGCTCCGATTCAGCGGGCGACGAGATGGCGGTGCTCGAAATGCCGCAAGAGTCGCACGGCCGGCCACAGCAGCGCCAGATAGATCAACGCGGCCGCGACGATGGGCGTGGGATTGTAGACGAGCGACTGGGCAAGGCGTGCAGCGTGCAAAAGCTCGCCCAACGCCACGACCGAGGCGATGGTCGTGAGTTTGACGACTTCGAGCGTGTTGCCGATGAGGTCGGGAAGCACGTTGCGCGTTGCCTGCGGCAGCACCACGTAGCGCATCGTCTGGAAGCGCGACAGGCCGCTTGCGCGGGCCGCTTCCCACTGGCCGTGCGGCACGCTTTCGATGCCGGCCCGAAAGATCTCGCCGTAGTAGCTCGACGCGTTGAGAAGAAACGCGATCGCGACGGCGGCAAAGGGCGACAGATCGACGCCGACGAACGGCAGGCCGAAATAGACGAAGATCAGCAGCACCAAAGGCGGAAAGGCGCGGAAAAAATCGACATAGACGACGAGCGCCCAGTTCACATAGCGCTTCTTGAGGCTCCACACCCAGGCGACGGCAAGGCCGCCCGCGAGGCCGATCGGCACGGTGATCGCGCACAAAAGCAGCGTCATGCCGAGCCCTTCGAGGATGAAGGGCAAGACCCGCAGCAGGATTTCGATATTGAAAAACGTGTCGAGAATTTCCGCCATCGCCGCTAGCGCTTCCACGCAAAACGCGTTTCGAGCCAGCGCCCGAGCACGACCACGGGCACGAAGATCGCAAGATACGCGGCAGCCCCCAGCGTGAGCGGCGTGGGGTTGCCGGCAAGGCTTGCGGCCGAGCTTGCCTGGCTTACGATTTCGGACAGGGCGACGACCGATCCCAGTGCCGTGCCCTTCGTGACCGCGATCACGCGATTGACGAGCGGAGGCACTGTCATGCGCACGGCCTGCGGCAGCACGACATAGCCCAGCGTGGCGCCGAAGCCGAGGCCGGTCGAGCGCGCGGCCTCCCACTGGCCGCGCGGCACGGCCAAGATGCCCGCCCACCAGATCTCCTCGGCAAAGGCCGCCAGCACGAGCGACAGCGACAGCCAAGTCGCCGTGAACGCGCTCATCGGCAGATCGAGATACGGAAACGCGAAGAACAGAATGATGATGACGACGAGCGGCGGCAGAGCGCGCAGAATGTCGACGAACGCCACGATCGCGACATCGACCGGGCCGATACGGTAGGCGCGCAACGCCGCAAGGGCGAGGCCCAAGGCGAGGCCCGTCGCCACGACCGCGAGCGATACGAGGATCGTAACCCACATGCCTTCGAGGATCTTGGGCGCCCATGCGGCCGCAATCTCGGCGTTGAAAAACGCGAAGACGAGGCGCTCGAGGCCGTTGTCCATCCTCTAGCCGTGGCCCTGGGACAGGCGCGACACAAAAGCCCGCGTGCGCGCCTCGCGCGGATTGCCGAAGATCGCCTCGGGCGACCCCTGTTCGACGATGCGACCGCCTTCCATGAACACCACGCGATCGGCTGCCGCGCGCGCGAAGGCAAGCTCGTGGCTGACCACGACCATGGTCATGCCCGCGGCCTTGAGTTCGCGCATCACGGCCAACACCGAACCGACAAGCTCGGGATCGAGGGCCGACGTCGGCTCGTCGAACAGCACGATCTTGGGGCCGAGTGCGAGCGCGCGCGCAATGCCCACGCGCTGCTGCTGGCCGCCCGACAGCGCGTTGGGATACGAGTTTTCTTTGTCGGCAAGGCCCACTTGCGCCAAGGCGGCGCGCCCGCGCGCTTCGGCCGCGTCGCGCGCGAGGCCCTGAACTTTGCGCAAGGCGAGCGTGACGTTGCCCAGTGCGGTCATGTGCGGATAGAGATTGAACGACTGGAAAACCATGCCGATCTTCTGGCGCACGGCATTGAGATCGGTGCCCGGGCGCATGATGTCGGCCCCGTCGACGATCACGGCGCCCGAATCCGGCTCTTCGAGGCGGTTGCAGCAGCGCAGCAACGTGCTTTTGCCCGAGCCCGACGGCCCGATCACGAACACGAGCTCGCGCGGCCGCACGGCAAGGTCGATGCCGTCGAGCACCTTGAGGGGTCCGAAATTCTTGTGCAGCGCCACCAGCTCCAGGATCGGAGCCGGCGGCACCGCTTCGGCGGACGTCACCAGCCTAGCGGCAGACGAGTGCGACCGGCGTGGGATCGTAGCCGGGCATGTTGGCGACCCCGTGGCCGGCCGCGATATTGACCGTGACCGAGTCCGGAGCGGGATCGTAGCCGAACCATTTTTTGTGGAGGCGCGAGAATGTGCCGTCCTGCTTCATGCATTTGACGACCATCGAGATGCGGTCGCGCCCGGCCTTGTCGTCGGGCCGGAACGGAATGGCCCACACGAGACCGGTCGAAATCTTGGCGCCCAGACGCAGCTGGCTTGCGTTCTGCTTGACCGCCCAAGCCGCGACCGTGTTGCCGGTCAGGTTCGCGTCGGCGCGGCCGGCGAGCACGGCCTGCACCGCCTCGGGGTTCGAGCCGTAGACGTCGTAGGTGAAACCGTAGCGCTGGCTGTTGGCCTGCGCCCAGCTCTCGTAGGCCGAGCCGCGATTGACCGACACTTTGAGACCGCGCAAACCCTCGAGCTCCTTGATCTCGGGCTTGTTGCGGCGGGCGACGAACTGGAAGTCGGTGTTGAGATAGCCTTCCGTGAACAGCAAAGCGCGCGCGCGCTCTTCGGTCACGGTGGTGGGCGCTGCCAAGAAGTCGAAGCGTTTGGACAGGAGGCCTGGCACAAGGCCCGAGAATTCCTGGGCGACGATTTCGATCGGCTGGCCCAAGCGGCGGCCGATTTCGTTCGCCATATCGACATTGAAGCCTTCAACGCCGCCGCCGAGCTTCGGCATCGCGTGCGGCGCGAACGTGCCGTCGAGCCCCGTTACCAGTTTTTGTGCCGACGCCGGCGCAACGGCAGACATGCCGAGCGCGCAGGCCACGGCGAAAAGACGCATGGTTTTCATCGGATACCCCCCCGTTTGACCAGCAAAGGCTAGTCGCTCGCACGGGGATAAGCAATCGGCATGCCTACTTCGTGCCGAACAGCCGATCGCCCGCGTCGCCCAGGCCCGGCACGATGTAGCCATGGTCGTTCAGATGGCTGTCCTGTGCGGCCGTGAAGATCGGCACGTCGGGATGGCTGGCGTGCATTTCCTTGACCCCCTCGGGGGCCGCCAGAATACAAACGTATTTGATCGACGAAGCGCCCGACTGCTTGACGCGGCTGACGGCCGCCACGGCCGAATGGCCGGTCGCGAGCATCGGATCGAGGATCAGCACGTCGCGCGAGGCGACGTCCTCGGGCAGCTTGCAGTAATACTCGACGGCCGCGAGCGTTTCGGGATCGCGATAGAGGCCGATATGGCCCACGCTTGCCGAGGGCAGGATCTCGAGCATGCCGTCGAGAATGCCGTTGCCCGCGCGCAAGACGGAGACGAGGCAGATCGGCTTGCCCGCCAGCGTGGGCGCCCGCATCTTCTGCACCGGCGTTTCGATCTCGACCATCGTCAAAGGCCGGTCGCGCGTGACCTCGTAGGCGAGCAGCATCGCGATCTCGCGCACGAGGCGGCGGAAATCGCGCGTCTCGGTTTCCTTGCGGCGCATATGCGTAAGCTTGTGCTGGATCAGCGGATGGCCGACGACGTGCAGACTGCCCGACATGACGAATGCTCCCGGTTAGGTCAGAAAATTGTGCCGTCGCTGGCGACGGCGAGCGGCGGCGGCCCGCCTTCGCGCAGCTCGGCGGCAATGCGCCGCCCGGCGGTCCATGTGCCGCCTTGCAGAACCTTTGCCAACGGAAAATCGACGGCGGCGAGGCCGAGCTTGGCGCGCACGCGATCGGCGATGCGGTCGAGCAGCACGACCGTGAGGGCGCGCCATTCCACGACGAGTTCGCTCGTGGCGTCGTGCGTGCGCCGGGCGGCTGCGGGCTCTTTAAGCGCAAGCACGCCCGTGTCGAGAAAAAGGCCGCCATTGCGGTATTCGGGCAAGCCCGTCAGCGCATCGAGATCGACGATGCGCAAACCGAGCCCCTCGAACGGCTCGAGCAGCGAATAGGTCAGCCACTGGCTGAGCTTGTGGAACGGCACAAACCCGTCGGTCGCGGCCGGATGCGCGCCAACGTCGCCGACATTGACGCCGTCGACCACGCGGCGTGCGGGCCACGCATCGGCAAAACCGTCGAGCAGCACGGCCAGAATGCGCGCAGCCGGCAGCGTGCCGTCCTTGGCGTCGAACAGCAGCCGGTCGACGAGATTGCCGACGCGCGGGCTTGGCCCGAAAAGATCGGGGCGTGCGGCGATCGCCGTGCCAAGATTGCGCAACAGCCCTGCCCGCCCTTCGAGCCCGACCAGCGGATTTTCCGCCGACACCTGGAAGCCGCGCGCAAGGGCCGCCGCATCGAAACGCTGCAAGGCGGCGGCATCGGCGCGCAACGGCGCTTTCGGGTCAGCCGAAAACACGCCGGCCGCAAACAGATCCACACTCGCGACCGCAAGCCCTTCGGACCGCGCATAGACGCCGTCCGGCGTGCGGTAGCGCCATTCGGGGCCGGCCCCGGCATCGAGCAGCACGCTCGCGACCGCAAGATCCACGCCGACGCGCGCGCGCTCGAGCTTGTCGTCCGGCAATTGGGCGACAAGACGGCCCCAGCGATCGACCCCGCCCGCATCGAAATGCCGCCACCGCGAATGGTACGGAATTTCGAGCGTGGGATAGTCCGCGCGGATGGCCGCGACCGTGCGCTCGGCGGCAAGTTCGAGCTTGCCGAGATCGACCGAAAAATGCGCGGTGCGCCCCGCGCAAGCGGCGTCGAAAACCTCGCCCGCGCGCAACCGGATCGTCGCCGGATCGCGCAGCACGCGCACGGCTTTGGTGGGCCCCGCAAAATGCGGTGCCGCCGACAGCGCATCAGCCATCGAGACCGCGCCCCTTGGTGTCGGCGAGTTTCTGCGCGTCGGGCGCTTCGCCGCCCGTGAAATAGCCGGCCGCCTTCTTGGCTTCCATCTCGACGCTGGCGTCCGCCGGAATGAGATCGGGCGGAATCTCGACCTGTTCGACGATCGATATGCCGCTGCGGATCAGCGCTTCGGATTTCATGTTGCTCATCGAAGCGAAGCGGTCGATGCGCGAAATGCCGAGCCAGTGCAGCACGTCGGGCATCAGCTCCTGGAAGCGCATGTCCTGCACGCCCGCCACGCACTCGGTGCGCTTGAAATAGGTGGAAGCCTGGTCGCCGCCTTCCTGGCGCTTGCGCGCATTGTAGACCAGGAACTTCGTGACCTCGCCGAGTGCCCGGCCTTCCTTGCGGTTGTAGACGATGAAGCCGACGCCGCCCTGCTGGGCGGTTTCGATCGCGACCTCGATGCCGTGCGCGAGATAGGGCCGGCACGTGCAGATGTCCGAGCCGAACACGTCCGAGCCGTTGCACTCGTCGTGCACGCGCCCGCCGATCTTCGTCTTGGGATCGCCGAGCTTGGAAATGTCGCCGAACAGATACACGGTCATGCCGCCGATCGGCGGCAGAAACACCTTCATGTCGGAACGCGTCACGAGCTCGGGGAACATGCCGCCCGTGTATTCGAACAGGCCGCGGCGCAGATCGGTCTCGGAGATCTTGAAGCGCTTGGCGATGCCCGGCAGGTACCAGACCGGCTCGAGGGCCACTTTCGTCGTGCGCACGTCGCCATTGGCATCGACGATGCGCCCGTCGGGTTTGAGCCGGCCGGCGGCAAGCGCATCCTTGAGTTCGGGCATGTTGATATGCGCGCGCGTGACTGCGATCGTCGGGCGGATGTCGTAGCCCTGCGCGATGAGGCCCGCGAACACGTCGCCGACCATATGGCCGTAGGGGTCGATGCTGACGATCTTTTCGGGATCCGACCATTGCGCAAACGGGCCGATCGGCTCGGCCGGTGCGGTATTGGTAAGGTCGGGCTTGTGCAACGGCGACAGCGCGCCCGCCGCCACGGCCAAGGCGCGGTAGAGCATGTAGCTGCCCGAATGGGTGCCGATCACGTTGCGCTGCTGCGAATTGGTGACGGTGCCGATCACGGGGCCGCGCGCTTGGGCGCCGCCCGCACCCCAATCGATGCGCACGGGCTGCGGCCCGCTGCGCGTCGGGTGCGATGTGAGGACGATATGGGACCGCTTGCCGGTCGCTGAGGGGGGTGCCTCGACGGGCGGGGCCGCATCGGTCGAATCGGACGGGGGCATGGTCTGGCGTCTCCGACTAAAAAAGGAATATGCCGGAATCGGCCGCCGAGCGGAAGAGGTCGGCGCGCGCCCGTTAGGGCGGCGGCAGGATATTGTTTGCGCGCAAGGCCGAGGGTACGTTGGGCGTTGTGTCCGACATGCCGAGAATTTCCCGCCGCAGCATGTAGCGCAGCTTGGGATCGACCCAGGCTTGCATGCGGTAGGTCCAGGCCGGGCGGGTCGACGAGACCGTCGCCTCGATCACCACGACGTCGTGGGCGACGCTGCGCACGGCCATCGATTCGGCGCGCAGCACGCGCAGATCGACCACGACGTAGCTCGGCGTGCGGTTGCCCTGCCGGCGCGCATATTCGAAATTGAGCGTGCTGCCGGGGCGAAACTCGAAATTGTCCAGATTGCCCTTGGTCAATTCGGCGTTCGAGGGCCGGTCGATGAACCCGAGCCAAACGTCGCCGTTCGACGTCTTGGTGAGGCTGCCCTCGTAGCCCTCGATTACGGTCGAGGTTCCGGATTGGAAGGAGACGCGCGTCCCAGGCTTGGGCGTTTGCGCATAAAGTACAGCCGGCAGCAGAAGAATGGCTATCGCCAAGAAACGAAGGAGGAACAAGGAGCGGCCTCTCGCAGGATTCGCATAATGCTAAACGAATGGCCCCTGCAGCGCCAGGGTCCCGCTCCGCCCATCGACCGACCCTTGCAGAAACTGCGCCCGCGGCGGCATTGCGTCGGCAAATCTTGCGGCCTCGTCGGCGAGATTGACGAAGACCACGCCGCGCTTTTCCGCCGCCGCCAGAAAAGCAGCAAACCAGTCGAGATAATGCATGCCTTCAAGTTCGGCATGGCCCGTGAACGCGTTGAGCACCCCCGGCACAAGACCGTCGAGATAGAAATCGATGAGCCGGTCAAGCGGATATTCGGGCCGGCCGATCAACTCGTCGAGCGTGGGCAAGGTCGTCGGGATCTGCGGCGTGGCGAAAACTTGGCCACCGGCGACCGGCACGAAGGCCGAATTGCCGCGCGCGTCCGACGCGTAATCGAGCCCGGCTTCGTCGTAGACGGCGAGGCTCTTTTCGTCGGCCTGCCAGCCGGCCGCACCGGCCGTGCGCGCGGGCTTGCCGAACACGGTCTGGAACGCGTCCTGCGCCTTGGCGAATTCGGCGCGCACTTCCGCCACGTCCATGCGCGCAAGGCCGTCCTGCCAGCGCACATGGTCCCAGCAATGGATGCCCGCCTCGTGGCCGGCCGCAACCGCGCGCATGGTTGCGGCATTGCGCTTGGCGATGTCGGGGCCGGGCAGCAGCACGCCGTTCATCAGCGTGCGCAGCCCGTATATCTTGACGACAGACGTGCGGCTGACCTTGCCGAAAAAGCCGGGGCGAAACACGCGCCGGATCGCACGTCCGGTATTGTCGGGCCCCATCGAATAGAGAAACGTGCCGCGAATGCGATGGCGGTCGAGAATGCGGGCGAGCGGTGCAATGCCTTCGCGGGTACCGCGGTCGGTATCGACGTCGATCTTGATCGCAAGCCGAGCGGGCTCGGCGCTGTGGATCTCCGCCATCGCCGACGTCACACCGGCGTGCCGGTGAGGTCGCCCGTGTCCTTGCGGCCCGCCAGCAGATAGTAGTCGAGCGTGAGTTTGAGAGCCGTGCGCAGATCCGTGGTGGGCGCCCACCCCAGATACTTGGCGGCGTTTTCGATCGACGGCACGCGCACCTGGATGTCTTCGTAGCCCTTGCCGTAGTAGCCGTCGGGATCGACATCGACGAGCTTGATGCGCGACTTCACGTCGGCATAGCCGTCGTATTGCTGGATCACGTCGAGCAGCGTTTCGGCCAAGGCACGCATCGAATAGTCGTTGCGCGGATCGCCGATATTGAAGATGCGTCCGTCCGCACAGCCGTCCTTGTTGGCGATGATGCGCACCATCGCGTCCATCGCGTCGTCGATATAGAGGAAACAGCGACGCTGGGCGCCCCCTGCGACGAGGCTGATGTTTTCGCCGCGCACGATGTTGCCCACGAACTGCGTGAGCACGCGCGACGAGCCTTCCTTGGCGGCCCAGATATTGTCGAGCTTGGGGCCGATCCAGTTGAACGGCCGGAACAGCGTGTAGCGCAGCTCGCCCTTGGCGCCGTAGGCGTAGATCACGCGATCCAGGAGCTGCTTGGAGCACGAATAGATCCAGCGCTGCTTGTGGATCGGGCCGAGCACGAAGTTCGACGTCTCCTCGTCGAACGGCGTGTCGGTCGACATGCCGTAGACTTCGGAGGTGGACGGGAACAGCACGCGCTTGTCGTACTTCACGCAGTCGCGCACGATCGCGAGATTGGCTTCGAAATCGAGTTCGAAGACCTTGAGCGGGTGCTGCACGTAGGTGGCGGGCGTGGCGATCGCGACGAGCGGCAGGATCACATCGCACTTTTTGACGTGATACTCGACCCATTCGCGGTTGATCGTGATGTCGCCTTCGACGAAATGGAAGCGCGGATTGCCGATGAGGTCTTCGATTTTGTCCTGGCGGATATCCATGCCGTAGACCGACCAGTCGGTGGTCTTCAGAATGCGCTCGGACAGGTTCGACCCGACGAATCCGTTGACGCCCAGAATGAGAATTTTAAGGCTCACGCGACGTTGCTCCCCCGCGAAAAACGATGGCGCCTTCTAGCCGATCCGGGCGCCCGCCGCCAGCCCCAGTGCGGCCCCGCCCGTTGGCGCGCCCTCGCCCAAACTCGCTTCGGCGATTTCGACCGCCCCGTCGCCGCAGGCAACGACGAGCGGCGCGGTCGCCAATACGGTGCCTGGAATGCCCGTTCCCGCGGCTTTGCGCGCACGCCAAACGAACAAGCGCTCGCCGGTTCCATCGCTGAACGCGCCCGGGAATGGGGCTGCCACGGCACGCACGAGATTGACGATGCGCGCCGCGGGCCACGTCCAGTCGATGCGCCCATCCTCGGGCGTGCGGCCGCCGAAATAGGTCGCCGCCGTCTCGTCCTGCGGGGTTTGCGGGGCCGTACCGGCCAGCAGTGCGTCGATCTGGCGCGTAAGCACGCGCCGGGCGGCCCCCACGACCTTGCCCATCGCCTCGAAGGCGGTTTCCTCAGGCCCCACCGCGACGGCCTCGGCATCGACGATGTCGCCGGCGTCCGCGCGCTTGACCATGCGATGCAGCGTGGCGCCGACTTGGGTTTCGCCGTGCAGGATCGCCCAGTTCACGGGCGCACGGCCGCGATATTTGGGCAGCAGCGAGCCGTGCATATTGAACGCACCCAGCCGCGCATGCGCGAGAATGCGCGCCGGGATCATGCGCCGGTAGTAGCAGGACAGGATCAGATCCGGTGCTAGCGACGCGATGCGCGCTTCGATGCCGGGATCGTCCTTGATCTCGGCAGTTGAAGTCTCGATGCCGGCCGCGCGCGCGCGTTCGCGGACCGAGCGGAACCATCTGGCCTCGCTCGGGCTGTCTTCGTGCGTGACCACGAGGCGCACGTCGCGGCCCTGGCCCACGAGGAGATCGAGGCATTCGTAGCCGACGTCGGAATAGCCGAACAGGACGATGCCGGGCATGGGGCTGGCTTTCGTCGGCGTTCAGTCGAGCGATTCGTGGACGGCGCGCACGCGAAAGCGCGGCCGTTTGCGCACTTCCTGGTAGATGCGCCCCACATATTCGCCCACGAGCCCGAGCCCCGTGATCAGCACGCCCACGAGGAAATAGAGGATGCCAAACAGCGTGAACAGCCCGTCCACCTCCGGGCCGATCACGATGCGGCGCAAGGCCAAATAGGCCACCAGCAGCAGCGAGAAGAAGCTCACCAGCATGCCGACGATGGTGAAAATCTGCAGCGGCACGACCGAAAAGCCGGTCATCAGATCGAAATTGAGCCGCACGAGGCGGTAGAGATTGTATTTGCTCTCGCCGGCCGCGCGCGGCGCATGCGCCACGACGATCTCGGTCGGGTTGGCCGCGAAGAACTGCGCGAGCGCCGGGATGAAGGTCGTCTGCTCGCCGGTCGCAACGATCTGCTGCACCACGTCGGCCCGGTAGGCGCGCAGCATGCAGCCCTGGTCCGTCATCTTGATGCCGGTGATGCGCTCGCGCACAATGTTCATGGCGCGCGACGCCCACACGCGCCAGCCCACATCCTGGCGGTCCTTGCGGATCGAACCGACCACGTCGTGGCCCCTGTCCATCGCGGCGACCAGATTGGCGATTTCCTCGGGCGGGTTCTGCAGATCGGCGTCGATCGTCACGACGATGCGCCCGCGCGCGCGCTCGAACGCCGCCATGATGGCCATGTGCTGGCCCGCATTGCGCTCGAACTCGATCACGCGCACTTCTTTGGGGCGCTCGGTGTGGAAGGATTTCAGGATCTCGACCGAGCGGTCGCGGCTGCCGTCGTCGGTGAACAGGATCTCCCACGGCCGCCCGATCGCATCGAGCGCCGCCGTCAGGCGACGGAAGAGAAGCGGAAGGTTGTCTTCCTCGTTGTAGACGGGAACGACGACGGTGATCTCGGGCACGACGGACGCCATTGGTTCAAGCACGCGACAAAAGCCAAACGCCAAAACAGATCACGACGATGCCTGCGATGCGCGTCGCCGTCAAATCCTCGCCGAACAGCCACCAAGCGGCGAGCGCGTTCACGACGTAGCCGATCGAAAGCATCGGATACGCAAGCCCGACCTCGACCCGGCTCAGCACGAGCAGCCACAGCCCGACGCTGACCACGTAGCAGAAGAGGCCGAACGCCACGAACGGGTTGAGGCCCACCTGCAGGCCGATCGGCAGCAGATTGGCCCAGGCGAATTCGAAGCGGCCGATCTGGTTCATGCCTTGTTTGAGCGCGAGCTGCGCGACCGCGTTCAGCAGCACGCCGGCCAGAATGAGGGGCATGTATTGCAGCATCGTCCCTCCCGGTCAGGGTATGCGGTTGACGACGAGAAGATGGCGCCGCGTGCGCAAAAGTTCGACATAGCGTTCGCCCGCACTCGCGCGCACCGTCGCCTCGAACGGCAGCGGCACCACCATATAGACCGTGCGCGTGCCGTTCCAGCGACGCCACAATTCGGATTCGTCGTCGAACATCCAGGCTTGCGTCGCAGGCTCGGCCGCACGGCCGAAATCGAGTTCGCCCGACCAGCCCATCGAGGCGATGCGGCGCCCGAGATAGACCGGCAGGTCTTGCGTGTAGGTGCGGTAGGCGACGATCTCGTCCTCGGGCTGGGCCACCTCGCGCAGGACTTCCGCGATCGGCTTGATCGAGCGCGGCTGATGGTCGGCCATCGTCGTATCGACGCCGAGATAAAGCACGGCGGCGGCGGCCACCGACAACCCCAACGCGACGGCGCGTTTGCCGCGCAGCAAGGCGAACACCATTGCCGCGGACGTCGCCCCCGCGCCCGCGCACAGCCAGCCCATATAGGGCCGCGCGGACGCGAGATCTTGCGCCAGATCGCCGCTCGCAAGCTGCGGCCCCGCAACGCCGACGGCAAGGGCCGCCGCCGCCACGAGGGCAGCGAAGCTCGCGAGGATCCACAGCCCTGCGCGCACGCCCAAGCCGGGCGCAGGCGCCTGCAGCGCCGGCCCCACATAGCGCGCGATCAGGATGGCGAGCGGCACCATGATCGGCGTCACGTACGGAATCAGTTTCGAATCCGAGATCGAGAAGAACAGCAGGATCGACCAGAACCAAAGTGCGAGATAAAGCTCGACTGCGCGGTGCGGGCCCGCGACGGCCGAATCGCGAAGATTGCGCACGAGCGCCTGGCCGAGAAAACCGAGCCACGGAAAGCTGCCGACGATGATGATCGGCACGAAGAACCACCACGGCTGATAGCGGCCATGCACGGTCGTGGTGAAACGCTCGAGATGCTCGCGGACGAAATAGAAGTGCCAGAACTCCGGCGACTGCACGCCGACCGCGACATGCCACGGCACCGTGAGCGCCAGGAAGAGTGCCAGGCCCGAAAGCAGGCGCACCTGCAGAAGCAAGCGCCAGTTCCACGTCAACACGATCCACAGGCCGATCACCAAGGCCGGCAGCACAATGCCGATGAGGCCTTTGGTCATCGTCGCTGCGGCGGCGGCCGCATACATGGTGTAGAGCCACACTTTGCGTGCTCGGCTCTCGGGAGGTGCCTGCACGGCCAGCATGAAGGCAAGCAGGCTCAGGCTCAGGAAAACCCCGACCGGCACGTCCAGCAGGATGATCCGGCCGAGTGCGAACCACAGCAGCATCGTGCCGAGCACGATCGCGGCAAGCAGGCCGGTGGGCCGGTCGAACAAGGCGCGCCCGCCGACATAGGCAAGCAGGCAGCCGCCCAAAGCGAACAAAGCCGTTGCCAGACGCAGCGCGAATTCCGACAGGCCGAACGCATGGATCGAGGCCGCCTGGATCCAGTAGAACAGCGGCGGCTTGAAGAAGTATTTGACGCCGTTGATGCGCGGCGTGATCCAATCGCCGGACGCAGCCATCTCGCGGCCAAGCTCGGCATAGCGCGCTTCGCTGGGCACGCCGAGGGGCCGGGCACCCAAGAACGCGAGCAAAAACGCGCCGAGGACCACCGCCAGGACGACGAGATCGAAAAGCCACAGGCGGCGCGCTTGCGCAGGCTCGGTCGGATGGGCGAACATGCGCTTGGGCTTAAACGCCCGGTCCCCTTGCAGCAACCTTTTTCTTGGCAGCCCTATTTCTTGGAAGTCTTGCACCCCATGGCCCTTGCTCCGCGCGAAACGCTCCATTCCGCCGCCGAAATCGCCGACCGCGTCTAAGCGCTGGCCGGCGAGATCGCGGTCGCGATCCCGGCCGAGTTCACGATCATCTCGATCCTCAACGGCGCCTTCGTGTTCACGGCCGATCTCATGCGCGCACTTGCCAAACGCAACGTGCATCCGCGCGTCGAGTTCGTGAATCTCAAAAGCTACGGCGACGCGACCACGAGTTCGGGCCAGGTGCGCGTGCTCGGCACGCTGCCGGAAAATCTGCGCGGCCAGCCCGTGCTGCTGATCGACGACATTCTCGATTCCGGCCGCACGCTGAGCTTCGCCAAGTCGCTGCTCGAGGGGCTCGGCGGCAATCCGGTCAAAGTCGCCGTGTTCGCCGACAAACCAACGCGCCGCGTGATCCCGCTTCAGGCCGACTTCGTCGCCTTCACGATCCCCGACCGTTTTGTGGTCGGCTACGGCCTCGACCATGCCCAGCAATGGCGCGGCCTGCCCGATCTCGCGGCCGTCGATTGAGTACCGCCGCTCTCGCCGTCCGGGCCGTGCGCGCCGAGGACCGCGCGCAATGGGGCGTGCTGTGGGACGGCTACAACGCGTTCTACGAACGCGTCGGGCCGAATGCGATCGCGCCCGAAATGACCGCGACCACATTCGCGCGCTTTCTCGATCCGGCCGAGCCGATGCACGCCCTCGTGGCCGCAGACGGCGACCGGCTCGTGGGTATCGCGCACCTCATCTACCATCGCAACACGACGATGCAGGGCATGATTTGCTATCTGCAGGATCTGTTCGCCGCCCCCGAGATGCGCGGGCGCGGCATCGGGCGTGCGCTGATCGAGGCCGTCTACGCGCACGCCAAAGCCGCGGGCAGCACCCGCGTCTATTGGGGGACGCACGCCAGCAACACGACCGCGCGTCGGCTTTATGACCGGGTCGCCGCACATTACGGCTTCGTCATCTATCGCAAGGACATTTAGGACCGCGCTTGCCGTGCGATCGGTGCCTGCAGCGAAGCGGCATTGAAGCGCCGAACGGCGTCGCCCGAGTCGAAAGACCAGATCGAAACGCGTGCCTTCAAAATTTGATATTGACTCTCATTCTCAATATAAATGAGAATGATTATCATTATCGATAATGAGGGGGCTAAATGACAAACGGGCACATGCCGGCGGCGACCAGCCGCCGCCGCTTTCTGGGTGGAGCCGCAGCCAGCACCGCGCTTCTGGCTGCACCGGCGATCGCGTCCGCGGGCATCGAAGTTGTGGATATCGCGGGACGCACCGTCAGCCTCAAAGCGCCTGCGCGCCGAATCATTTTGGGCGAAGGGCGCTTGATGTACGGGTTCTCGGTGCTTCAGCCCGACAAACCCTTCGAACGTCTGGTCGGCTGGGGCGACGATATGGTCCTTTTCGATCCCGGCACCTATCGCCAGTACCGCGCCAAGCATCCGTCGGGCGAAAAAGTGCCGCGCTTCGGCTCGGCCGTGAACTTGGATTTCAGCGTCGAACGCGCGATCGCCGCGAATCCCGATCTCGTCCTCTTTCCGCTGTCGGCCTACCAGCGCCAGATCCAGGCCGGCACTTTCGACAAGCTTCAGCGCGCGGGCATTCCGGCGGCGGTCGTCGATCTGCGCGAAGCGCTCGCCCAGAACACGCAGCCGAGCATCGAAATCATGGGATCGCTGCTGGGGCTCGAAGGCGAAGCGGCCGCGTTCAACCGGTTCTACCTGCGCGAGACCCGGCGCGTTTCCTCGGCAGTCTGGAACATGCCGGCCAACAGACGAACAATCGTGTTCATGGAGCGCGCTGCCGGCTTCGACCCGAACAATTGCTGCATGACGTTCGGCAACGCCAATCTCGGCGTCACGCTTCAGGATGCGGGCGGCATCAACTGGGGGGCAAGCCGGTTCCCCGGGATCGGCGGCACGGCAAGCCCGGAAGCGATCCTCACGCTCGATCCGGAAGCGATCATCGGCACCGGCGCGGACTGGAGCGAGAGCACGCCCGGCGCGCGCGGCGTGCCGTTCGGCTACGAAACCACACAAGCGCAGGTGCAGGCGGCCTTGAAAGCGCTTGCGGAACGGCCGGGATGGTCGGCACTGCGCGCGGTCAAAGCGAAGCGCTTCTATTCGATCTACCACCAGTTCTATACGAGCCCCGCGCATCTGGTCGCGATGCAGGTTTTTGCGAAGTGGCTCTATCCCGAACAGTTCGCGGGGCTCGATCCGGACGCGGTCTGGCAGGAGTACCATGCGCGCTTCTCGCCGATTCCGCTGTCGGGCGTATTCTGGGCACAACTCGCATGAGCCTGGCCGCACAGCCGCCGCTCGCCGAAACGCGCATCGCTGCCGCCGAACGCCGCAAGGGGCGCATTCTCTTCGGTGCTGCGGCCATTGCCGTCCTCCTCGTTCTCGTCGATCTCGGCACCGGGCCGGGGAATGTCGCCTTGCGCGACGTGCTGCGCGCTTTGGCCAACCCCGGCGAGGTCGATATTCGCCTCGGCGTGATCGTCTGGGATATCCGCCTGCCGGTTGCCCTGCAGGCGTCTCTGCTGGGCGCGATGCTGGGCCTCGCCGGCGCCCAAATGCAGACGATCCTCGACAATCCGCTGGCCGATCCGTTCACGCTGGGCGTGTCGTCCGCCGCCGGCGTGGGCGCGTCCGTCGCGATCGTGACGGGCCTTTCGCTTGTCCCGGGTACGGGACCGTTTCTCGTGTCCGCGAACGCGTTCGTCTTCGCCTTCGGCGCCGCTTTGCTCGTCTTCTTCTTCAGCGTCGCGCGCGGTGCCACGTCCGAAACGATGATTCTCTTTGGCATCGCGCTGATGTTCGCCTTCAACGCGCTGCTGGCGATGCTGCAGTACCGCGCCTCGGAAACGCAACTCGTGCAGATCGTGTTCTGGATGATGGGCTCCCTGCAGCGCGCGACGCCCGAACGTCTGGCAGCGGGCTTCGCGATCCTCGCCGCGGTGGGCGGCGTGATGTGGCGGCGGCGCTGGGCGCTCACCGCGATGCGCTTCGGCGACGATCGCGCCGCCAGTCTAGGCGTCGATCCGCGCCGCCTGCGCCTCGAGACCCTCCTGCTAGTCGCCGTGCTGTCGGCGACTTCGGTGTCGTATGCCGGCGTGATCGGCTTCGTCGGGCTGGTGGGCCCGCACATCGCGCGCCTTGCGGTGGGCGAAGACCAGCGCTGGTTCGCGCCGCTTTCGGCCGTCTGCGGGGCGGCTCTTCTTTCTGCGGCGTCGATCGCGGCCAAGTCGATCACGCCCGGCGTCATCTATCCGATCGGAATCGTGACGGCTCTCGTCGGCGTGCCGGTATTCCTGTCGATCATCGGCGGCAAAAAGAGTGCGGCACGATGAAGGGCCTGCATTTCAGCGACGTCTGCGTCGATTACGGGACGCGCAGCGTGCTGCGCGGCGTCGGCGCAGCGCCGCTGCTGCCCGGCACCGTCACAGCACTGGTCGGCCCCAACGCCGCCGGCAAGTCGACCTTGATGCGCGCCATTGCGGGCATCGTGCCGATCGCGCGCGGCGCCATCGCGGTCGACGGCATGCGCATCGAAGCGCTCCGCCTGCGCCAGCGCGCGCAATACGTGCGCTACGTGCCGCAGACATACGCAACCAACGCGCGGCTGTCGGTCTACGACGCCGTGCATGTCGCCGCACGCGCAGCGGCCCCCGACGAGGCCCCGCGCAAAATCCGTCTTGCCGTCG
Organism: Rhodospirillaceae bacterium; assembly: GCA_027490975.1. GTDB lineage: Bacteria > Pseudomonadota > Alphaproteobacteria > CACIAM-22H2 > CACIAM-22H2 > Tagaea. The sequence continues at coordinate 24,557 of JAIXXA010000193.1, read as the reverse complement.
CCGAAACGCTGGCGCGCGCCGGAACGGCGGAACTTTCCGAACGCCTGGTCTGCGACCTCAGCGGCGGCCAACAGCAACTGGTGGCGCTGGCGCAAGGTCTGGTGCGCGCCGCCCCCGTCCTTCTGCTCGACGAGCCCACGAGCGCCCTCGATCTGCGCAACCAGCTCGAGGCGCTGCGCCTGCTCCGCGAAGCCGCGACGCGCGACGGAATAACGGTCGCCGTCGCGATGCACGATCTGGCGCTGGCCGCGCGCCATGCCGACCGGGTCATCCTGCTGTCGCGGGGCGCGATCGTCGCCGACGGATCGCCCGACGAAGTGTTTTCCGACCCCGCATGCGGGGTCGCCTACGGCGTCGCAATCGCCGCGACGCGGTCGGCATCGGGCTCACTGCACATAGAGGCAAGCTTACAGTGAACGCATCGAACTGGACGCTAAAAGAAGAGATCCGGACCTACTGGTCGGGGCGCGCCGAAACGTTCGACGATTCGCGCGGCCATCGCATCGCGGACGGCGCCGAAGCCCGCGCGTGGCGCCGCGTGATATCCGAAGGGCTCGGCAACGTCGCCGGCCGTAACGTGCTCGATCTTGCCTGCGGAACGGGCGAGATAAGCCGAATGCTGCTCGACTTGGGCGCGGCGGTGACCGGCGTGGATTTCGCCGAACCGATGCTGGCGCGAGCCGCGTCGAAACTGCGCGGACGCAGCTGGAAGGGCGTGCTGGGCGATGCCGAACGTTTGGACACGCTGGCGCCTGCATCTTTCGACGGCGTTGTCGCACGCCACCTTGCCTGGACCCTGACGGATCCGCCCGCCGCCTATGCCGCGATCCGCCGCGTGCTGAAACCGGGCGCGCGCCTGCTCGTCATCGATGGCGATTGGGTGAGCGAAACGCCGCGCACGCGCCTGTTGCGCGGGCTCGCGAAGATCGTCGACGGCAAGGAAGGCCAAGTCGGCGCCGATCCCGATCTGCACGAACGCATCCTGTCGCAGGTCCCCTATGCGCGCGGGCTCACGGCCGAACGCCTGCGCGAGGATCTCGAGGGCGCAGGCTTCTCGAGTTTCGCGCGCCATTCGACGCTCGCGATTTATTTGTGGGGGATGGGCGGCGCGAAACTCGGCGATCGGCTGCGGTTGCTGGCGCCCAAGCGCTTCGCGGTTTCCACGATGCGGCCAAACGAACCGGACCGAGACCGACGCGCTCCGCGATAGGACAAGTCGCGACGCATTGCGTTTAAAGCGCAGCGCGCGCGCCGCAAACTGCGCGAACGTTCGGGCCGAAGCGCTACGACGCTCCCGGTGTGCGGCGATGTGCGGCTACCGCGTCTGCAAACCGGCCAAAAAGCGCCGCGAGCTCTGCGGCTGTGGCCGGATCGTGGCCGTATTGCAGCGTTTCCACAGCTGTTTCGAGTTCGCCGGCGCGCTTTGCAAGCGCTGCCGCACCGAAACTGGCCGCAACACTCTTGAGCGAGTGCACTTCGCGGTGCAAATCGCCGCCTTTGCCGAGCGGACTGCAGGCTTCCGACAATTCGGCGAACCGCGCGATGCGCGCTGCTGCTTCGCCCGCAAAAGAATCGAGCAGCCGCGCCATCACCTCGGGTCCGACCTCGTCGAGCAACTGCGCGAAGGCCGACCGATCAACGATGTTGTCGCCTTCGGCCATCGACCGACGTCGCCGCTATTGCGCGGCTTTGGCAGCAGGCTTCGCCGCACAATCGGCCAGATACGCCATCGCCGCGGCAACGCCGCCCTTGCGATGCGGCACGCCCGCAATCTCGAGGCCCATTTCGACGCCCGCAAGCGTGCCCATCAGCGTGAGATCGTTGAAACTGCCGAGATGGCCGATGCGGAACACTTTGCCCGCAACCTTCGCAAGCCCCGCTCCCAGCGACATGTCGAACGCTTCGAGCGTGAGCTTGCGGAAACGGTCTGCATCGTGCCCGTCGGGCATCAACAGAGCCGTAAGCGCGCTCGAATACTCCTTGGGCTCGAGGCACAGGATCTCGAGGCCCCAGACGCGTGCCGCACGGCGCGTTGCCTCCGCATGGCGGTCGTGGCGCGCGAAGACGTTGCCGAGCCCTTCCTCGTTCAGCATGTCGATGGCTTCGGCAAGACCGTAGAGCAGGTTCGTGGCCGGCGTGTAGGGGAAATAGCCGGTGGCGTTGGCGGCCAGCATCTCGTCCCAGTTCCAGAAGGCGCGCGGCATTTTCGCCGTTTTGGACGCGGCCAGCGCTTTGGGCGACACGGCGTTGAAGGACAGGCCGGGCGGCAACATGAGCCCCTTCTGCGAACCCGCAACCGTCACGTCCACGCCCCATTCGTCGTGCCGATAGTCGATCGAGCCCAACGACGAAATCGTATCGACCAACAGCAGGGCCGGATGCTTGGCGCGGTCCATCGCCTTGCGCACTTCGCCCACGCGCGTGGTGCAGCCGGTCGAAGTTTCGTTGTGCACGACCATCACGGCTTTGTACGCATGGCCTTTGTCGGCCACGAGCTTTTCCTCGACGGCGGCGGGATCGGCGCCGTGCCGCCAATCGCCGGCGACAAACTCGACGACGAGGCCCATGCGCTCGGCGATCTTGCGCCACAGCGTTGCAAAATGGCCGGTCTCGAACATCAGCACCTTGTCGCCGGGCGACAACGTGTTGACGATCGCCGCTTCCCAAGCGCCGGTACCGGACGCCGGGAAGATGATGACGGGATTCTGCGTCTTGAAAATGCTCTTGAGGCCCGCGAGCACCTGCCGCCCGAGGGCGCCGAATTCAGGTCCGCGATGGTCGATCGTGGGATTGTCGATCGCGCGCAGGATGCGGTCGGGCACGTTGGTCGGCCCCGGGATCTGCAGAAAATGGCGGCCGCTCGGCGCATTGCTCAGCTTTATCATTGGGGCATCCCTCCTGATTTGTTGTTTTGGTATACAAATAAATTCCGACGGGGTCAAGCCTAATGACAAGCGTGCGCAGATTGGTATACAATGTTTCTATGCCTGACGATTCCCGCCCTTTCGAGCGCGCGACCTTGCCGCAGAATGCCGCTGGCCAACTGCGGCAGATGATCTTCGACGGCGCGCTTGCCCCGGCCACGCGGCTCAACGAGCGCGTGCTGTGCGAACGGCTTGGCATTTCGCGCACCCCCTTGCGCGAGGCCTTGCGCATGCTGGCGGCCGAAGGACTCGTGCGCGTCGAGCCCAATCGCGGCGCGATCGTCGCCCCCATCGAACGCGCCGACATCGAGGCGACGTTCGAGGTGCTGGGCGCACTCGAAGGTCTCGCGGGCGAGCTTGCGTGCGCGCGCATCGCCGACGCGGAGCTTGCCGAGATCAAAGCGCTGCATTTCGAAATGCGTGCGCACCATGCGCGCGGCGACCGCGCGGCCTATTTCGCCGCCAATCAGGCGATCCATGCGCGCATCGCGGCCGCCGGCGGCAACGCGGTGTTGGCCGAGACTTTCGAGAAGCTCAATGCGCGCGTCAAACGCGTGCGCTACGCCGCCAATCTCGGCCATGCGCGCTGGGACAAGGCGATCGCCGAACACGACGACATGATCGCGGCTTTGAGTGCCCGCGACGGCCGCGCCTTGCGCGCGATCCTCGAAGCGCATCTGGCGGGCAAACGCGAAAGCGTGCTCGCCGCCTTCGCCGCCGAACATTCGGCCGCAGCCTACGACTGAACCGGAGAATTGACGCCATGCCGCGCGACGACGCCACGCCTTCCCAGTCCGCCTTCGAAGCAAGGCTGCGCAAAGAGATCAAAGGCGACGTGCTGTTCGGCGCGTTCGATCGCGGCCGCTATTCGACTGACGCCTCGATCTACCAGATCGAACCGGTCGGCGTGGTCGTGCCGCAGGACGGCGAGGATGCGCGCATCGCGATCCAGATCGCGGGCGAAGCCAAAGTGCCCGTGCTGCCGCGCGGCGGCGGCACGTCGCAATGCGGCCAGACGGTGGGGGCCGCCCTCGTCATCGACAACGCCAAACATCTCAAGAAACTCTTGCATCTCGACGTCGCGGCGCGCACCGCGACCGTCGAACCCGGCATAGTCCTTGACCATCTGAACGCGGCGCTGAAGCCGCACGGGCTGTGGTTCCCGGTCGACGTATCGACGGCCGCACAAGCCACGATCGGCGGCATGGCAGGCAACAATAGTTGCGGCTCGCGCTCGCTGTACTACGGCAACATGGTCCACAACGTGCTGGGCGTGGATGCGCTGCTGGCCGACGGCACGCAAGCGCATTTCGGCCCCGTTGCGGCCGACCTTTCGGACCTTGCCGGGCCGCAGCGCTTCCAGGACATCGTGCGCCGCGTGCGCGCCATTGCCGCCCGCGACGCCGACGAGATCGAAGCCCGTTATCCCAAATTGCTGCGCCGCGTGGGCGGCTACAATCTCGACACGGTCAAGCCCGACGAGGCGCACAATCTGGCCCATCTGCTCGTAGGCTCGGAAGGGACCCTCGCCTATTCGCGCGCGGTGCATCTGAAGCTCGCCCCCCTGCCGCGCCACAAGACGCTGGGCGTCGTGCATTTCCCGACCTTCTACCAGGCCATGGAAATGACGCAGCACATCGTCGCACTCGGGCCCGTCGCGGTCGAACTCGTGGACCGCACGATGATCGATCTGTCGCGCAGCATCCCGGCTTACGCCGGCATCGTGAAGCGCTTCTTGAAGGGCGAGCCCGATGCGGTGCTGCTCGTCGAATTCGCAGGCGACACGCTCGATGTGCAGCAGCGCAAGCTGCGCGATCTCGTGGCGTTGATGGGCGATCTGGGCCTGCCGGGTTCGGTCGTCGAAATCGTCGAAGCCGATTTCCAGAAAGACGTGTGGGAAGTCCGCAAAGCGGGCCTCAACATCATGATGTCGATGAAAGGCGACGGCAAGCCCGTGTCGTTCATCGAGGATTGCGCGGTGCCGCTCGAGCATCTGGCCGAATACACGGCCCGCCTCACGCGCGTGTTCGAAGCGCACGGCACCAAGGGCACATGGTACGCGCACGCGTCGGTGGGCTGCCTGCATGTGCGCCCGATCCTCAACATGAAAGAGGACGGGGCCACGAAGATGCGCGCGATCGCCGAAGAGGCCGCCGCCCTCGTGCGCGAATACAAGGGCGCCTATTCGGGCGAGCACGGCGACGGGCTCGTGCGTTCGGAATGGATCGCACCCTTCTTCGGGCCGCGTCTCGTGGGCGCCTTCGAAGAGATCAAAGACATGTTCGATCCGGCCGGGATCATGAACCCCGGCAAGATCGTGCGTCCGTCCAAACAGGACGACCGCTCGCTGTTCCGCTTCAAACCCGGCTACGCGGCCCAGAAGATCGACACGGGCCTCGACTGGTCGAACGGCGGCGGCTTCGCGGCTTCGGTCGAAATGTGCAACAACAACGGCCATTGCCGCAAATTCGACGCCGGCACGATGTGCCCGTCCTACCGCGTCACGGGCGAAGAGCAGCATCTCACGCGCGGCCGCGCCAACAGCCTGCGCCTCGCGATCTCGGGCCAGCTCGGACCCGATGCGCTCACGAGCGACGCGATGTACGAAACCATGCGCCTGTGCGTCGGCTGCAAAGGCTGCAAGCGCGAATGCCCGACGGGCGTGGACATGGCCAAGATGAAGGTCGAGTTCCTGCACCAGTACCGCAAACGCCACGGCTTGCGTCTGTTCGACCGATTGGTCGGCTATCTGCCGCGTTATGCGCCATGGGCCGCCAAGATCTCGGGCCTGCTCAACGCGCGCAACCGCTCGCCGATCGCCGCCAAGCTTGGGCAATGGCTCACGGGTTTTGCCGCCGAACGCAGCCTGCCCGAGTGGTCGCATGCGCCGTTCCGCGCCGAGGAAGCCAAACACGCCAACCAAGGCCGCGAAGTGGCGTTGTTCGTCGACACGTCCAACACCTGGTTCGAGCCCGAGAATGCGCGCGCGGCACTGCGCGTGCTCGAGGCGGCCGGCTATCGCGTGATCGTGCCGACGGCCGGCGCCAATGCGCGGCCGCTCTGCTGCGGACGCACCTTCCTGTCGGCGGGGCTCGTCGAGGAAGGCCGGGCGGAGGCCAAGCGCCTGACGGCCGCCATGCTGCCCTACGCGCTGCGCGGCGTGCCGATCGTGGGGCTCGAGCCTTCGTGCCTGTTCGCGCTCAAAGACGAACTTGCTTCGCTGCTGCCGGGTGCGGACGCCGCCGCCATCGGCGAACGCGCACAATTGTTCGAACAGTTTCTGGCGAACGAGCATGCGGCCGGGCGGCTCGCTCTCAAACTAAAAGCGCTGCCGCAGACCCAAGCCCTGCTGCACGGCCATTGCCACCAGAAAGCCTTCGACGCGGTGAAGCCGACCTTGGCCGTGCTCGGCCTCGTGCCGGGCTTGACGGCCAAACTCGTCGAAAGCAGCTGCTGCGGCATGGCGGGCGCTTTCGGCTACGAGCCTGCCAATCTCGACGCTTCGCGCAGAATGGCCGAGGCAGCATTGCTGCCTGCGGTGCGCGCGGCCGATGCCGACACGTTGATCGTGGCCGACGGTACAAGCTGCCGCCACCAGATCGCCGACGGGGCCGGGCGCGATGCGGTGCATGTCGCCCGGATCCTCGAAAGCGCCTTGGCGTAGGCCTTGGCGTAGGCCTTGGCGTAGGCCTTGGCGTAGAAAGCAAAAGCGCACGCCGCAATTTTGCCATGGGGCCGCGCGACATTTGCGCGATTGCCTCTTATATTAGCCCGCGATTCCGAAGCAAAAGGTATCCTGGTGCGCAGATCTGCCGTCGCTTGTGCCGTGCTTGTTTTCGCCGTGTCGTGCGTCGCGGCGCGGGCCGCGTCGTGGGAACCGGCCGGCGAGACGGCAGGCGACAACCAGGTTTTCGTCGATATCGAAAGCATGCGCACGGCCGGCAATCTGCGCACGGCTTGGGTGCGCGTGGTCTATCGCCTGCCGATCCAGGCCGGCAATGTGCGCGTCTCGAGCATGCAGGCCCTCGCGCATTTCGACTGCGGCTCGGGCGAGAATGCGGGCCTGCGCGTGCTGCTCTACGAGGATGCGGAGGGCGAAAAGCTCGCCCTGGCGCGCGAAGAGCGCGAAGTGCGCTTCGGCCAAGAGCCCGAGGGCTCGGTCGGGCGCGTGGCGCATATCCGCGTCTGCCGCGACTGAACAGCACCCCTAATCGAACAGCGCCGCCAAAAGCGGATTGGGAAACTTGCGTGCGAGCGTGATCGCGTAGAAACGCTCTTTGAGATCGGGCAAGCGGCGCAGTTCGACAAGCGTGCCTGCCTCCAGTTCGTCGCGCACCACGATGGGCGGGACCACCGCGAGCCCGATATCCTCGCGCGCCAGCAAGCGCAGCATCGCCATGTCGTCCACCTCGGCGGCAAACGTCGCGCGGATGTCGCGGCGGGACAGAAATGCGTCGAGATCGCCCCGCACGCTGCTTTCGGCCGTCGGCACGACCAGCGGCTCGTGCGCCAGAAGATCGTCGAGACGCCGCCGTTTGCGCGCATGGCGCGGATGGCCCACGAGGCTGACCGGCTGGTCGGCAATGAGGCGCGAGATCCACGGCGTCGCCGCATCGCGCGGCGGGGCGAGATTGGCGAGCAGAACGTCGATCCGATGCGCCTCGAGCCCCCGCAGCAATTCGCGCAAAGTGCCCGAGCGCAGCACGATCTCGACATCTTTGCGGCCCAGAAGCGGGCGCAGGAACTGGATCTGGAAATTGCGCGACAAGGTGGCAAGCGCCCCCACCCGAACGGCCCCGCGCGCCGAAGGGGCCGCCCCTTTCAGGCTCGCCACAAGCTCGTCGCCTGCCGCGAAAATCGCGGCCGCACGCTCGCGCACCATGCGCCCGGCCTCGGTCAACACAAGACGCCGGCCGCGCCGCTCGAACAGCTTGTGGCCGAGCTGGTGCTCGAGCTGCTGCAGCTGGATCGACAGTGCCGACGGCGACACGTTGAGGCGCTTGGCCGCATGCGTGAGCCCGTCGGCAACGGCGATCGCGTGGAAATACAACAGATGGCGGAAATTCAGCGCAGCCATTCCTTATTCTATAAAACAGAACGATTTTTTTCAATCTTTGAACTGGAACGCATGTTGCGGACCGCGCTAACCCCTGCCCCACATTCGACCGCCCCCGTCTTCCCCCCAACGGAGTCGCCATGTTTGCGGAGTTTTCCTGGATCTTTGCGCTGGGTCCTGCGGCCCTTGCCGGCGTCGGCTTTGCCGCGTCCGCCGCAGTCTCCGGCCGCGCCCTTGCGGACCGCGCGACGCTGGCCGCCGCCTTTGCCCTCGCCTGCGCCGTCGCCGCCGCCGCAAGCGTCGCGTTTGCGGGCGCCCGGCACGCCGACATCCTCACGCTCAAAGGGGCGGGCATCAGCTTCGCGTTCGACGCGCTGAGCGCGACGATGTTCGTGCTTGTGGGTTTCGTCGGGCTCGTCGTCGTGCGCTTCAGCCGCAACTATCTCGACGGCGATCCGCAGCATGCGCGCTTCGTGCGCCGCCTGTGCCTGACGGTTGCGGCCGTGCAGTTCCTCGTCGTCTCGGGCAATCTCGTGCAGCTGCTCGGCGCTTGGATCGCCACGAGCCTGCTGCTCAACAAGCTGCTGCTGTTCTATGCCGAGCGCCCGGCCGCGCGCCTTGCCGCGCGCAAGAAATTCGTTGTGAGCCGCCTGAGCGATGCCGCCCTCGGAATTGCGGCGCTGCTGCTGTTCGCGAATTTTGGCAGCTTCGACGTGCACGCGATCGCCGCAGCGGCCAAAGCAGCGTCCCCCGACGATGCCGCCCTCTCGCTGCATGTGGCAGCCCTGCTCGTCGTGCTGGCGGCCGTGCTCAAATCCGCCCAGTTCCCGCTGCATGGCTGGATTCTCGAAGTCATGGAAACGCCGACGCCGGTCTCGGCGCTGCTGCATGCCGGCATCGTCAATGCGGGCGGCTTCCTCGTGCTGCGGCTGTCGGACGCAATGGCGCTCGCGGGCACAGCCCTCGACGCGCTCGCAGTCGTCGGTGCGGCCACGGCATTGTTCGGCTCGCTTGTGATGCTGACGCAGACCTCGGTCAAGGTAAGCCTTGCCTATTCGACCGTGGCGCAGATGGGCTTCATGCTGCTGCAGTGCGGGCTCGGCGCCTTTTCGGCCGCTTTGCTGCATATCGTCGCGCACTCGCTCTACAAGGCGCACGCGTTCCTGTCGTCGGGCAGCGTGATCGATCTCTTGCGCGCCTCGTGGAGCCCCAGCCCCGGCGGCCAGCCGCATCCGGCGCGCAACGCGATCGCCCTTGCGGGCGTGCTCGCCGTGGCGTTTGCGGTTGCCGCCCTGTTCGGCGCGAGCATCGGCGACAAGCCGGGCGTATTTGCGCTCGGCGCCATCATGCTGCTCGGCGTTGCACTCTACGTGTCGAACGCGATCGACGAGCGGCCCAACATGTACGTGCTCGGCGTTGCGGCCGCGACGGCTGCCGGCGTGGCGGCGCTGTATTTCGCACTGCAGGCCGGCACCGAAGCCTTGCTGCGCGGAGCGGTGGCCCCCACGCAAGCGCTCGACGGGCTGTTCGATCTTGTGCTCGTCGGGTTCGTCATCCTGGCCTTCGCCGCCGTCACGCTGCTGCAGGGCGAGCTGGGCCGCCGCACAGGCGGGCCGTTCTGGCAGGCCCTCTACGTCCATCTCTCGAACGGGCTTTACGTGAACAGCTGGGCCAACCGGCTGGCACTCCGCCTGCGGCCGCAAGGAGACTCGAAATGACCGCTCCCCTCGCCCTCGATGCCGCTATCGGAGCGGCGTGCAACCGCATCGCCCCGCTCTGGCCGCTCAAACATTTCGTCGCGGTCAACCCGTTCCTGGGCTTTGCCGAGCGCAGTTTTGCCGCCACCTGCGCCACGCTGAAGCGTGTTGCGCGCACCGACATGCTGATGCCGCGCAGCTTCTACCAGGCGCGCGTCGCCGACGGTTCAGTGGCCGACGCCGATCTTGCTGCGGCTCTCGAAGCCGCCGAAACGTCGCTCGATCTGCCGCGCGATCTGCCGCGCGATCTGACGGCGTTCAAGCAGGCCGCGTTCGCCGCACCGCGCTCGGCGAATTCGCCGCCGGCCGTGGTCGCGACGGTCGCCGACGTGCTCGAAAAGCTCGCCAAAGGCGACCGGTTTGCGGCCGGTACAGCCTTCATGATCGACGAGATCTCGAAATTCTGTGCGGGCTACTACGACGAGGCCCAGGCCGCATGGAAGATGCCGTGGCGCGATCTCGCACCTTACGCGGCGTGGCGTGCTTCCATGCGCTTCGACCGCAATCCCGAGGCGATGGGTGTGGCGAACTTCCGGCAGAACGTCGCGGCATTGCCGGACGATGCGCGCGAAGCGATCGCGGCGATCGTCGCAGCACTGGGCATCCCCGCGCGCGCCGTCGCCGACTATCTGCACCGCGCTTTGTTCGACATCCAGGGCTGGGCCGCCTATGTGCGCTACCGCGTTTGGGACGACGCGCTCTACGGACGGCGCAACGAACATATGGTCGAGCTCTTGGCCATTCGCCTCGCCTGGGGCTACGCGCTGTTCAAAGAGCGCAACGACAAGGCGTTTCTGGCAGCATGGGCGGAAGCGATGCAGGCGGCTGCCGCCACGCCCGAGGACGAGCTCGCGACGGCCGAGCCTGATCTTGCGATCGACATTGTGCTGCAGAACGCGTTCGAGATCGCCTATCAGCGCCGCCTGCTGCAGCGCCTGAAGGCCAATATCGCCGCGCGCCCGGATGTGCCGCAGGCGCGCAAAGCCGTGCAGGCCGCCTTCTGCATCGACGTGCGCTCCGAGATTTTCCGCCGCGCCCTCGAGACCGCCGCCCCCAGCGTCGAGACGATCGGGTTTGCGGGTTTTTTCGGCTTCCCCATCGAATATGTGCCGATCGGGAACACGCGCGGCGGCGCGCAATGCCCGGTGCTGCTGACCCCCGGAATCGTCGTGTGCGAACAGGTTGCGGGCGCTTCGTCCGACGAAGAGACCGAGATCCTGGGTTTGCGCCTGCTGCGGCGGCGTGCGGCCAAGGCGTGGAAGTCGTTCAAGCTCTCGGCCGTATCGTCCTTCACCTACGTCGAGACGCTGGGCCTTGCCTTTGCGGCCAAGCTGGCGGGCGACGGGCTCGGCCTCACGCGCCCAGTTCCCGATCCGGCGCGCGACGGGCTCGACCGCTTCGTGTCCGAGCGGCTGGGGCCGCGCATCGAGCCGCGCATGGTCGCGGGCCGGCCGACCGGCTTCGCGCCGGAGCGGCGCGTGGCGATGGCCGAGGCCGTGCTGCGCGCCATGTCGATGACCGGCAATTTCGCGCGGCTCGTGCTGCTTGCGGGCCACGGCAGCAGCACGGTCAACAATCCGCACGCCTCGGGCCTCGATTGCGGTGCTTGCGGCGGGCACACGGGCGAGGCCAATGCGCGCGTCGCAGCCGCCATCCTCAACGACGCAACCGTGCGCGAGGGCTTGCGCGCACGCGGGCTCGACATACCCGGCGATACGTGGTTCCTCGGCTGCCTGCACGATACGACGACGGACAAAGTCACGATCTACAACGCATCGGAAGTGCCGCAAAGCCACCGCGCGGAATTTGCGCAGCTCGAGGCAGTACTGGCCAAGGCCGGCGCATTGGCGCGCGCCGAACGCGCCGGCATGCTCGCCCTCGATGTCGGCCGAGCGACCGATGCGCAAATCGAGGCGCGCAGCCGCGACTGGTCGCAAGTTCGCCCCGAATGGGGCCTTGCGGGCAATGCAGCCTTCGTGGCCGCGCCGCGCGAACGCACGCAAGGCCTCGATCTCGGCGGGCGGGCGTTCCTGCACAATTATGACTGGACGCAAGATTCGGGCTTCGGCGTTCTTGAACTTATCATGACAGCGCCGATGGTCGTCGCCAGCTGGATCAATCTGCAATACTACGGCTCGACCGTGAATAATCGCAGCTTCGGCAGCGGCAACAAGGTGCTGCACAATGTGGTGGGGGCCCTCGGCGTGCTCGAGGGCAATGCGGGCGATCTCAAGACGGGATTGCCCTTGCAGTCGGTCCACGACGGCAATCGCTTCGTGCACGAGCCGTTGCGCCTCAACGTATTCATCGAAGCGCCGGAGGCCGAGATGGACCGCATCGTCGCCAAGCACGAAGGCGTGCGCCAGCTCGTCGACAATGGCTGGGTTCATCTCTATGCGCTGGCCGACGAAGGCCGCACGATCCGCCGCTACCGGGGCAATCTGCGCTGGGCGGAGGTTTAGGCCTTTGCCAGCGCTGTTGGCGATTTGCCCGATCCTCGCTAGAGTCGCACCCGCATGCGCAAGAACGCGCAGCGGCTTCGGGGAGAACGCACAGTGCAGAATACGGCCAAGACCGAATTTCCCGCCCTTACCCCGCTGCAGTGGATCGCACTCGCCGTTTCGCCGCGCTACATAACCTACACGGTTGCCCTACTCGCCACCCTCGGCTTCGGGGTTGCGATGCTGGCCAACAGCTGGTTCGTCGGCCCGTTCCTCGTCGCAGCCGCGCTTGCGGGGCTGGGCACGCGCGACATTCTGCAAAAACAGCACAGCATCCTGCGCAACTACCCGATCGCCGCGCATATACGCTTCCTGTTCGAGGAAATGCGGCCCGAGATCCGCCAGTATTTCCTCGAAAGCGACACCGACGGCGTGCCGTTCAACCGCAGCAAACGCTCGATCGTGTACCAGCGCGCCAAGGCCGATCTCGACAAGCGCCCCTTCGGCACGCAGCTCGACGTGTACGAAACCGGCTTCGAATGGATCAACCATTCGCTCGCGCCTGCGGTCCACCACGCCGCGCCGCTGCGCATCACGATCGGCGGGCCGGACTGCAAGCACCCGTATTCGGCCTCGGTCTTCAACATTTCGGCCATGAGCTTCGGCGCATTGTCGGCCAACGCGATCCGGGCGCTGAACAAGGGGGCAGCCATCGGCGGTTTCGCGCACGACACGGGCGAAGGCGGCTACAGCCAGTACCACCGCGAAAACGGCGGCGACATCATCTGGGAGATCGGCAGCGGCTATTTCGGCTGCCGCAATCAGGACGGCAGCTTCTCGGCCGAGCGCTTTGCCGCCCAAGCGGTCGATCCGCAGATCAAGATGGTCGAGATCAAGCTGAGCCAGGGGGCCAAACCCGGCCATGGCGGCGTGTTGCCCGGCCCCAAAGTCTCGGCCGAAATCGCGGCCGCGCGCGGCGTGCCGCAAGGCGTGGACTGCGTGTCGCCCGCCGCCCACCCGGCCTTTTCGACGCCGATGGGGCTCGTGCAGTTCATCGCCCAATTGCGCGCGCTGTGCGGCGGAAAGCCGGTCGGTTTCAAGCTTTGCATCGGCCACCCGACCGAGTTCCTCGGCATCTGCAAAGCCATGGTCGAGAGCGGCATCTATCCCGACTTCATCGTGATCGACGGCTCGGAAGGCGGAACGGGTGCCGCGCCGCTCGAATTCCTCGACCATGTCGGCACGCCGCTGCGCGACGGGCTCGTGTTCGCGCACAATGCGCTTGTCGGCCTCGGTATTCGCGACCGCATCAAGATCGGCGCGAGCGGCAAGATCACCTCGGCCTTCGACATGGCGCGCGTGATGGCGCTGGGGGCCGATTGGTGCAACTCGGCGCGCGGCTTCATGTTCGCGGTCGGCTGCATCCAGTCGCAAAGCTGCCATACCGACCGCTGCCCGACCGGGGTGGCGACGCAAGACAAAGTGCGTCAGCTCGCCCTCGTGGTGCCCGACAAGGCGGCACGCGTGGCGCAGTTCCACAAATCGACCGTCACGGCCCTCGCCGAACTCATTGCGGCGGCCGGCCTCACGCATCCGCGCGACTTGCGCCCGCACCACGTGTCGCGGCGCTTGGGGCCCAACGAGGTCGCGACGTTTGCGCAAGTCTACCGCTTCCTGAAGCCCGGCGAGATCCTCGGCGACACCGACCATCCGGGCTTTGCCGAAGCCTGGCAGCTGGCGCGCAGCGACCGATTCTAGCGACGCCGTCTCAGAACACCGACCAGCCGGTGCGGCGCGACAGGCGCTCGAGCGCAAGCGCGCCCACCAGGGAATTTCCCTGGTCGTTGAGGCCGGGCGCCCAGGCGGCGATCGCGGCCTTGCCCGGGGCGATCGCGAGGATGCCGCCGCCGACGCCGCTTTTGCCGGGCAGCCCGACGCGAAACGCAAAATCGCCCGACGCGTCGTAGTGCCCGCACGTCATCATGATCGCGTTGATGCGGCGCGCCCCTTCCGCATCGATCACGATCTCGCCGTCGCGCGGGTCGATGCCGTCATTGGCAAGATAGAGCGCTGCCTGCGCTAGCTGACGGCAATCCATGCTGAGCGCGCATTGGCTGAAATAGGTCGCCAGCACGTCTGCGACCGGGTGTGCGATGTTGCCGAAGGCGCGGATGAAATTGGCGAGGCTTGCGTTGCGAAACCCGGTCTCGGCTTCCGAGGCGGCCACTTCCGCGTCGACGCAGACGGCCGCATCGTGCGCGCGCGCGCGCATGAAGGCCAAGATGTCGGCGATCGCGGCGTCGGGTGTGCCGCCGGCAAGCAGGCAGTCGGTAACGACCAAAGCGCCCGCATTGATCAGCGGATTGCGCGGAATGCCCTGCTCGCGCTCGAGCTGCACGATCGAATTGAACGGCGAGCCCGACGGCTCGCGGCCCACGCGCTGCCACAGCGGATCGCCGATGCGGTCGAGCGCCAGCGTCAGCGCGAAAACCTTGGAGATGCTCTGGATCGAAAACGGCATGTCGGCGTCGCCGCCGGCCGCGTGCTGACCGTCCACGCTCGCGATCGCAAGGCCGAAATGCCGGGGATCGACGCGCGCCAAGGCCGGGATATAGTCGGCCACACGGCCGCGCCCGAGATGCCCGCCGACATCTGCGCATACCGCATCGACCAATTCCTGCAAATCCATGCCGCGAATACCTGCCCTGCGAGCGCATTTGTCCGGAACGACAGACTTGCAGCTTCGCGCGCCAAAGTCGATGCTGCGTTGTTCGAGGGGTCGGGCCGGTCGAAATTGGGCCGGGAGGAATTGGGCCGGGAGGGATTGAAGATGACGTATTGCCTTGGAATCATCCTGCCGGCCGGTCTTGTCATGGCCTCGGACTCGCGCTCGAACGCGGGCGTGGACCAGGTGGCCCTCGTCAAAAAACTCGCCGTGTTCGAAGTGCCGGGCCAGCGCGTGATCGCGATCCTGTCGGCGGGCAACCTTGCGACCACGCAAGCCGTCGTTACGGGCCTGCGCGAGACCGCGGGCTCCGGCCAGTGGGGTTTCGACATCTATGCCGCCCGCACGATGTTCGACGTCGCACAGACCGTCGGCAACAAGCTGCGCGCGGTCTTGGCGCACGATGCGTCCTTCGTGCAGCCGTTCGGCGATCCCAACGGAAACTTCCTGGTGGGCGGGCAGATCGCGGGCGAAGCGCCGCGCCTGTTCAACGTCTATTCGGCCGGCAATTTCGTCGAAGCATCGGACCGGTCGCGCTTTCTGCAGATCGGCGAAACCAAATACGGCAAGCCGATCCTCGACCGCGCCTTGACGGGCGCAAGCTCTCTCGAAGAAGCGGCCAAATTGTCGCTTCTGTCGTTCGACGCGACGATGCGCAGCAATCTTTCCGTCGACGCACCGATCGATCTCCTGCGCTACCGCACCGACAGCTTCTCGTCCCAGAACCTGACCACGTTCGAAAAGACCGATCCCTACTGGATCGAATTGCGGCGCGGCTACAGCGACGGCCTTTCGGCCCTGGTCGCGAGCTTGCCGCCGCCGCCCGCACAAGGCTGATCGGCCTTGCTTCCGTTCTGTTCGTCGGAGACACCATGAACATACTCGATACGACCACCCAGATGGCCTTGGCGAAATTCGCCGTCGGCCAGCCTGTGTCGCGCACCGAAGATCCCAAGCTGCTGCGCGGAGAAGGCAGCTACACCGACGATCTGAACTTCGAAGGCCAAGCCTATGCCGTGATGGTGCGCAGCCGCCACGCGCACGGCGTCCTGCGCGGCATCGGCACGGATGCCGCCAAAGCCATGCCGGGCGTGCTCGGCGTGTACACAGGTGCCGATCTCGACCGCGCCGGCTACGGACCTTTGCGCTGCATGATGCCGCTGAAAAGCCGCGACGGCTCGATGATGCTGCAGCCGCAGCGCCTGTCGCTGGCGCACGGCAAGGTCCGCTTCGTGGGCGATCCGGTGGCGTTTGTGGTCGCGCGCAGCGTGGCGGAAGCCAAAGACGCCGCCGAGGCGGTCGAACTCGACATCGAGCCGCTGCCGGCCGTCACCCAAGCGAGCCTCGCTGCCGCTGCGGGGGCACCGCTTCTCTACGACGACGTGCCCGGCAACGTTTCGCTCGACTACCATTACGGCGACGGCGTCAAGGTCGCGGCCGCGTTCGCCGCAGCCGCCCATACGGTCAAACTTGCGATGGCGAATTCGCGCATCGTCGTCAACGCGATGGAGCCGCGCGCGGCCGTCGGCCGGTACGATGCGGCAAGCGAGCGATTCACGCTGGATGTCGGCAGCCAGGGCGTGTTCGGCCTGCGCAACCAGCTTGCCGACGACATCCTCAAAGTGCCGCGCGAGAAACTGCGCGTGCTCACGGGCAATGTCGGCGGTTCGTTCGGCATGAAGGCGCAGCCTTATCCCGAGTATACTTGCATCCTCCATGCCGCACGCACGCTCGGCCTGCCGGTCAAATGGACCGACGAGCGCAGCGAGAGCTTCGTGTCCGACAGCCATGGCCGCGACCACGAGATTACGGGCGAGCTTGCGCTCGACGCGGACGGAAATTTCCTTGCCGTGCGCTTCGAAGGATTCGGCAATCTCGGCGCCTATCTCACGAGCGTGGGCACGATCATGTCGACGCTGAACCTCGTCAAGAACTCGATCGGCGTCTATCGCACGCCGTTGATCGAGGTGGCCTCGCGCTCGGTCTTCACCAACACTTCGCCCGTCGGCCCCTATCGCGGCGCCGGGCGCCCGGAGGGCAACTACTATATGGAGCGGCTGATTGACGAAGCGGCCGCCAAGATGGGCATCGACCGGCTCGAGTTGCGCCGCCGCAACCACATCAAGCCCTCTGAAATGCCGTGGGCAGCTCCTTCGGGCATGAACTACGACAGCGGCGAGTTCACAGCGCTGCTCGAGAAGGCGGTGGCTCTCGCCGACTGGGACGGCTTCGCCGCGCGCATGGCCGACAGCGAAAAACGCGGCCTGCTGCGCGGGCTGGGGCTCGGCTCGTTCCTCGAAGTGACGGCACCGCCGATGAAGGAAATGGGCGGCATTCGCTTCGAAGCCGACGGCACGGTCACGATCGTGACCGGCACGCTCGATTACGGCCAAGGCCACGCAGCACCGTTTGCGCAGGTGCTGACGACGCATCTGGGCGTGCCGTTCGAGCGGATCCGCCTCCTCCAGGGCGACAGCGACGAACTCGTCGCCGGCGGCGGCACGGGCGGCTCCAAATCGATGATGGCAAGCGGTGCCGCGATCGTCGAGGCCAGCGCCAAGGTCGTCGAGATCGGGCGCAAGGTCGCCGCGGTGGCACTCGAAGCGGCCGAAGCCGACATCGAATTCGCGCAAGGCCGCTTCGCGATCGCCGGGACCGACCGCAGCATCGGCATCATGGAACTTGCGGCAAAGCTGCGCGCAGGCCTGAAGCTGCCCGAGGGCATGCCGCGTTCGCTCGACGTGAAGCATGTGCACGAAGCCGCCCCTTCGGCCTTCCCGAACGGCTGCCACATCGCCGAGGTCGAGATCGACCCCGAAACCGGCGCGGTCGAGGTCGTGCGCTACACGGCGGTCAACGATTTCGGCACCGTCATCAATCCGATGCTGGTCGCGGGCCAGCTGCATGGCGGCGTTGCCCAGGGCATCGGCCAAGCCCTGATGGAGAGCGTGCGCTACGACGAGCACGGCAGCCTTCTGACCGGTTCCTACATGGACTATGCGATGCCGCGCGCGGCCGACATGCCGTTTTTCCACGCCGCGACGCACGACGTGCCGGCGCGCACCAACGTCTTGGGCGCCAAAGGCTGCGGCGAAGCGGGCTGTGCGGGCGCTTTGCCGAGCGTGATGAATGCGATCGTCGACGCGCTCAAAATCTACGGCATCGGCCATATCGACATGCCGGCCACGCCCCAGCGCGTGTGGACGGCCATCCAACAAGCCCGTTCCTGATCCGGAGAAACGACACATGAGCAAGACCTACAAAGTCCTCGGCATCGCCGGCAGCCTGCGCGCCAAATCCTTCAACCGCGCGCTGATTGCGTACGCCGCAAAAACGGCACCGGCGTCGCTCGCGATCACGGCCTACGACCTTGCGGGCCTGCCGATGTTCGACGAAGACGTCGAAGCCAAGGGCTACCCCGAAGCGGTCGCAAAACTGCAGGCCGCCGTCGCGGCGGCCGACGCATTGCTGATCGCAACGCCGGAATACAATTACGGCACCTCGGGCGTTCTCAAGAACGCGCTCGACTGGATGTCGCGCCCGTCCGGCAAAGCGACGTGTTCCGGCAAGCCCGCAGCACTGATCGGGGCTGCGGCCGGCGGCGGCGGTACTGCGCGCGCGCAACTGACCTTGCGCCCGACCTTGGCGGCGATGGGCATGCTGCAGCTCGTCGGTGCCGACTGCACGGTGCCTGCCGCCTACGCCGCGTTCGACGCGAACGGCGACCTTGTGGCCGAAGCATCGCAGAAGGCGCTCGCCAAAACGCTCGACGCGTTTGCGGCCTGGATCGAACGGCTGGGTCCCAAAGTCTGAGGCTCGAGGCCCAACTTCGAGGGGCCCTGCGCCGCCCGAGGGCGCGCGGCAGATTGACGATGCGGCGCGCGTTGCGTTGCGATTGCGCTACAAAATGCGCAAAGGATCGCCTACAAACGGCAGCATACGGTTCGCGCATTCGGCCTCGCGCGCGCGAAATCCCGAGACGGAGCCTGAACTCGAAAATGGATGCAGCCCGCAAAGCCGAAAAAGCCGCCGCCGCATCCGCCGACAAAGCGGTCGCCCTCCTGCAGGAGTTCATCGCCCTGCAGCGTCAAGGCGAAGCGGCCGTGCAGACGCGTTTTGCGCAAGCTTGCGAGGCCGTCGGCGCCACGATCGTACGCCATCGCTATCTGCCTTCCGACGTAAACCCGCGCGAAGAATTCGCCGCCGGCATTGCCATCGATCCCGAGATGCGCGAGGCGGTCGTCGCCCGCCTGCCGGGCACGGGCGGCGGACGCAGCATGCTCGTGTTCGCGCATCCCGACGGCGAGCCGTTCCAGCCGCAGCACGGTTGGCGCCACGATCCGTTCGCGGGCGAAATCGAAAACGGCCGTCTCTATGGCTGGGGCGTGGCCGACGACCTCGCCGGGGTCGCGACCATGGCGGGTGCCCTGCAGGTCCTCGGCGATCCTGCGCTACGCCCGGCGGGCGATCTCATTCTGTGCAGCACGCCCTCCAAGCGGCATGCGCGCGGCGTGCATGCGCTGCTGCAGGCGGGCTTTGTTGCCGACGCGGCGATCTATCTGCATCCGGCCGAGTCCGGGGCGGGCATGCGCGAGGTCAAAACCTTCGCCTCGGGCCAGCTTGTGTTCGACATCACGGTCGAAGGCCGCCTGCCCGACACGCAAGAACCCGACCATACGGCCTTCACGCACACCGCCGTGAACCCGATCGACAAGGCCGTGCTGATCCACGGCGCGTTGCGTGCGCTCGACGAGCGGCGCGGCAAACGCGTGGCGCATCCGTCGCTGCAGGCTGCCATCGGACGGTCGACCAATCTCTTGATCGGCGACATCGCGACGCTTGGCGACGGACGGGCCGCGCGCATCGCACCTTCGGTGCGGCTGTCCTGCGCTTTGTCGTTTCCGCCCGGCGAAAAACTTGCCGACGTCCAGGCGGAGGTCGCCGCCGCGATCGCGGCGGTCGCAGCCGGGGACGAATATCTGCGTGCGAAGCCGCCGAAAGTCGAATTCCTGTCCGGCGTCACGGGGGCCGAAGTGCCCGACGGCCACGCGCTCCGCGCGGCCGTCGATGCGGCGGTGTTTGCGGCAACGGGCCAAGCGCCGCGCGCCAACGTCATGCACACCTCGTCCGACATCCGCAATCCGATCGTGCAGAACGGCATCCCGTGCGTCGGCTTGGGGCCACTGTGCGGCGATCTCGCGCAGAACGGCGCGCGCGACGAATGGGTCGATGTCGCCGATTTCAAACGCGGCGTGGGCGTGATTGCCGGTGCGATCGCCTTGTGGTGCGGAGAAGCTTAAGCGCCCGCGAGCGGCATCACGCCTGCTGGGCGGCCGCGAAACGCGCCACGAGCGTCTGCACGCGCGCCTCGTCGAGCCCGACCAAAGGCGGGCGCATGCGCCGCCATTCGGGGTCGCCCTCGCGTACTGCGATCAACGCCTTGACCGCCTGCATGAACGGGTCGGCGACGATCGCCGCAACGCAAGTGCCGATGCGCGCATCGTCCTTGCCCTCCCAAGCGGCCTTGCGAAGCAGGTCGGGCCGCAGATTGGCAAGGCCGCAGATCGAACCCGATCCGCCGGCCGCAACCGCGCGCGCGATCAGACGCTCGTCGCCCACGAGGATCTGCAGATCCTTGTGGGAGTCCAGAAAGCCCTTGGCCGAATCCCAACTGCCTGTGCTGTCCTTGATGCCGATCACGACCGAGCCGAACGCCGCGCGCAGCCGCGCCAGCAAAGCGGGCGTGAAGGCCACGCGCGTCATGCTCGGGATATGGTAGATCAGCACGTCGCGTGCTTGCGCCCCCAGAGCTTCGATCACGCTTGCGAACCACGCGAACACGCCGTCTTCGGACGGCTCGGCGAAATAGAAGGGGGGTGCGAGCAGCACCGCACGGCAATGCGCTGCGTAGGCGGCACGCGCCTGCGCGATCGCGTCGCCCGCGGTTGCCGCGCTCACGCCCGCAACCACGCGTGCGCGCATGTCGAAGCCCGCTCCGGCAAACGCCCCCAACAGCGCGTGGCGTTCGTCGAGATCGATCGAAGCTCCCTCGCCGGTGGTGCCGAACAGCGTCACGCTGTCGCAGCCATTGGCAAGCACAAATCGCCCTTGGGCAAGCGTGCGCGGCAGATCGACGGCCCCGTCGGCCGCAAACGCCGTCGAGAGTGCGCAGCTGAGGCCGATCCGCAAGCCGGTTTTTTCCGCGACCATTCTAATGTCTCCTCACGCGCGAACGATGCGCACCTTGCGTCCAGAAAGACCGGCGCCATCGAGAACGAATTCTTCGGCGGCGGGAAGCGGCCGCGTGCCGCCTTTTCGCTCGAGCACGATCTGCACGGCATCGCGTGCCCATTCAAGGCGCGCAGCCATCGCGAGAAAGTCGCCGCTGCGCAGACTCCAGCTTTCGCCGTCGTCTTCGAAATGCGGGCTGGGCGCTTGGCTCTGGCCGCTTGTCGCACCGGCCACAAAATAGAGATGGCGTGCGGGTGCGTCGTGCGGGCGCACGGCCGGGATATCGGGACCCGCAAGGGCGAGCACGGCGCCGACGCGCACGAAGATCGGCGGGCGACCCAAGGGGGCTTCGACCGTTACGGTTTCGCCCGCCGGATAGAGGCGGCCCGTGTGGAAATCCGCCCAGCCCTCGGGGCCCTTCGGCAAATAGACTGCGCGCTGGCGCTGGCCCGGCTCGACGATCGGGGCGACCAGCAGATCGGCGCCGATCAAAAACGCATCGTGCTCGCCGCGGCACAGCGGATCGGCATCGTAATGGTAGAGCAGCGGCACCATCGACGGCACGCCGTGCGCCGCCCCCAGATAGCCGCGCGTATAGAGGATCGGCAGGAAGCGATAGCGCAAACGCAAGGCGTTGCGCACCGCATCGAGCACGCTTGGATGCGTCCACGGCTCGGTCGCTTCGCCGACGTCGGGCTTCCACGAATTCATCACCGCGCGCGGATGCAGCGCCATCATTTCGACCCAGCGGCACAGCAATTCGGGATCGGGTTGGGGGCCGGCAAAACCGCCGATGTCGTGGCCGATCTTGCCGAGGCCCGACAGCGCCATCGAAAGACCGTTGCGCAGATTCCATTTGAGCGTATGCCACGACGTGAAATTGTCGCCGCTCCAGGTTTCCGCGTAGCGCTGGATGCCGGGCGGGCCTGCGCGCGTGATCGTGTAGGGGCGCTTGGTCGGCTCGCGGCGCGCACTGGCCTCGAACGTCGCGCGCGACATCAGCAGCGCGTGCAACGGCCGCGACGCCTGGACCGCGATCTCCTTGCCGAAACCGCGCCCGGAAGCGCCCTCGCGCCAGGCCTCGTATTCGTTGTTGTCGTTCCACCCGCAATCGAAGCCGGCGTCGAGCACTTGGCGCTCAAAACCCGTCTGCCACCACGCGACCGTTTTGGGATTGGTGAAATCGAGGAAGCTGCCGTGCCCGTCCCAGAATTGTTCGACGACGGGCGCACCGTCCTTCGTGGCGAGGAACCCACCGTCGGCCGCCAACCCCGCATAGGCCGGATGGTCGTCGATCAAGACGGGCTTCAGATTGGCCACCGTTTTGAGTTCGGCTGCGCGCAGCTTTGCGAACAAAGCGGCAGGATCGGGGAACTTGTCGCGGTTCCAAGTGAAGACGTAGCGCCGCTTGCCGCGGCTCGAATAGCCGGAGCCGAAATGGATCGAACTGATCGGGATGCCGTCGGCCCGGCAGCGTTCGGCGAAGGCACCGATCTTGGCTTGCGCCTTTGCATCGTCCGCATGGTGCATCGAGGTGAAGGCAAAGCCGTAGGCCCAGCGCGGGGCCAGATGCGGCAGGCCCGTGAGATGGACGAAATCCTCGGCGATATCGCTCAAGCTTTGGCCGAACGAGATGTAGAAATCGAGCGCCGGTTCCTCGGCTTCGACATAGCGGTAAAAGCCGTGGTAGTTCGAGCGCTCGCAGCCGAGATCGACGGTGAGCGGTGCGAGCGTGTCGTAGAACAGCCCCGCCCAGCTTCCGGGCGCGCTTTCGACGGCAAAAAACGGCACGTGTTTGTAGAGCGGATCGCCCTGCTCGGCGTCGTAGCCGAGCGCGTCGAGCTGCAGGATGCGAAAGCGCCGGCCCGCGCGGTCGATGGGCCCGGTCTTGTCGCCGAGCCCGAAATAGCGCTCGGAGCCAACGCGGGTCTGGTAGTGGCGCAAGCGTCGGCCTTCGTCGCAGCGCAGATAGGCCCCGCTTTCGCGATCCTCGATTACGGTTTCCCACGTGCCGTCCGCGCGGCGCCTGTCGAAAGCCAAGCGCACAGGGGCCGCCGTCACGCGCACGCGCAGATTTCCCGCCGTCAGCGCGTAGCCGGCCTCGGATTTGGCGAGTGTTGCAGCCGGGTTCGCGAAACCCGCATCGCCGTGGCGCGAACGGCCGTCCCACGGCACGTCGCCGCCGGGGGCGACCATCCAGCTGCGGTCGACCGGAAAGCCCGTTTGCGGCGTAAGGCTCACGCGGACGCGCGCCGCCGACAGCAGGGCGACGCGCAGCGTGTGGCCGTCTTCGAGTTCGAAACTCGCCTGATGGT
This sequence comes from Rhodospirillaceae bacterium, assembly GCA_027490975.1. Taxonomy (GTDB): domain Bacteria; phylum Pseudomonadota; class Alphaproteobacteria; order CACIAM-22H2; family CACIAM-22H2; genus Tagaea. Next base: position 1,108 of record JAIXXA010000193.1, on the reverse strand, counting down.
CCGAAGCTTTTGCCGAAACGATTTGCTGAAATGCGATCACGCCGTTCTCCGCGCCAATGCTTTGCCTTCGCCGTCGAACAGATGCAGCGACGACGAGCCCGCAAAGTCAACGCCCACCGACTGGCCGCGTTCGATGCGAGTCTGGCCTGCCAGCCGCACGACGAGCGTGGCCCCTTCGGCAAGGCTGCCATAGACGTAGCTCTCGCCGCCCAGTTGTTCGGTTAGATCCACCTTCATGTCGGCTTGGCCCGCACCGGGCTCGACCAGCCGCAGATGCTCGGGCCGCACGCCGAGCATGACGGGCGCACCCGCGGCTGGGCGCGCCGCACCTGCCGCCGTCAAGCCCGTGGCGTGCACCTGCCCGCCCACCGCAAGCGCCACCGTCGCGTCGCCCGCCCCTGCGGCCGCCAAAGTGCCTTTGAGGAAATTCATGCGCGGGCTGCCGATGAACCCCGCGACGAACTCGTTGGCAGGCGCGTTGTAGAGCTCGAGCGGTGCCGCAAACTGCTCGCACCGCCCGTCGCGCAGCACGGCAATACGGTCGGCCAAGGTCATCGCCTCGACCTGATCGTGCGTGACGTAGATCATCGTGTTGCCGATGCGCTCGTGCAAAGCACCCAGTTCGGCGCGCATGCGCACGCGCAGTTCGGCATCGAGATTGGACAAAGGCTCGTCGAACAGGAAGATCTTGGGCTCGCGCACGACCGCGCGGCCGATCGCGACGCGCTGGCGCTGGCCGCCGGACAAAGCCCCGGGCCGGCGCTCGAGATAGGGCTCGAGGCGCAGCATGCGCGCGGCTTCGGCCACGCGCCGGTCGATTTCGGCCTGCGGCATGCGCACGTTTTCGAGGCCGAAGGACAGATTCTTGCGCACGCTCATGTGCGGATAGAGCGCGTAGGACTGGAACACCATCGCCAGCCCGCGCTCGGAAGCGCCAAGCTCGTTCACGCGTTTGCCGTCGATGCGCACTTCGCCGCCGCTGACCGTTTCGAGGCCCGCAATCATGCGCAGCAACGTCGATTTGCCGCAGCCCGACGGGCCCACGAACACGCAGAACTCGCCATGCGCGATGGCAAGGTCGATGCCGTGGATCACGTTCGTGGCGCCG
>JAIXXA010000088.1 GCA_027490975.1 Rhodospirillaceae bacterium | reverse complement strand
CGGCAGCAGGCTTGGGTCTGGCCGCATTGGTTGCCGTCTGGTTGCGCGCGGCCGCAGGGGGCGTCGGCGCTTGGGCGACCGCGATGTTGGGCGCGCGGCGTTCGAACCCGGCATCGAGCAGCTTGCCCATGTACTGGTCGCGTTCGCTGGGGTTCGGGCCGCCGATCACGGCGCCGACGATGCGCCGGCCGTCGCGCATGGCCGAGGCGACGAGGTTGAAGCCCGACGCGCGGATGAAGCCTGTCTTGATGCCGTCGGCCCCTTCGTACCAGCGCATGAGCCGGTTGTGATTCGCGAACTGGCGGCCTTCGTAGCTGAATTCGGTGGTCGAGAAATAATGGTAGTGGTGCGGATACTGGCGGATCAACTCGCGCCCGAGCGTCGCCATGTCGCGCGCCGTGGTGATCTGCTGGTCGTGCGGCAGGCCCGAGGCGTTCATGAACACGGTGGCACTCATGCCGAGCTGGCGGGCGCGGCGCGTCATCATTTCGGCAAAGCGCGCCTCGGTGCCGCCCAAACCCTCGGCGGCGACCACAGCCGCGTCGTTGGCCGAACGCGTGACAAGACCGAGGATCACGTCCCGCACGCGCACGCGGTCGCCTTCTTCCAGCCCCAATTTGGTCGGAGACTGCCCGGCAGCAAAGGCGGTCACGTTCCAGCGCTGGTCGAGCGTGATCTTCTTCTGGTCGAGGGCCTCGAAGATCAAAAACAGCGTCATCATTTTGGTGAGCGACGCGGGATGGCGGCGTTCGTCGGCACCCTGTTCGCTGAGCACCCGCCCGGTCTCGAAATCGACGACGATCGAGGCGTAACGTGCCTGCGCCGGGGACCACAGCGCGGTAATGCCGACAAGCGCGAGAGTGGCGAAAGCAAGCCGGAGAAAGCGATCGGAGATGCGCATCGTCGAGGCAGCCTCTGCTGGGATTCGTGCCGGGTCTTGTTGCAGATTATTTCAGCGACTCGACATTACCTGTGCCTCGCAATAGTGTCACCATATATTCGCGATTCCAGGCTATTGCGACGTTCTCTTGAAACGCCCGTCTCTTGAATTGCCCGCGAGGATGACAACGATGCAGACCCGAGCTTTGTTCGCACTCGCCGCCGTCGTGGCGGTGGCCGCTTGCAGCAATGTCGAGCAGGCGCGCACGCCGGTCGTGGGGCGGCTGTCGTGGTTTGCGTTGCTCGAAGGGCGCGATATTCGCGAAGCGTGCGTGGCCGGTGCTCCGGCGCGCTATCGCCTCGTCTACAACGGCAATTTCGAAGACCAGACGCGCGTCTACGATCTTGTGCGCACGCAAGAGGGGGCGCGCCTGCAAACGGTCGTGTCGTCGGCCCAAATCACGTTGTTCAATTACGACAGCAACGCAAAAAATCCGTGGCAGCCGGAGCGCGAAAGCACGGCCTCGCTCGATCTCGACGCCTACCGTGCCCTTGCGCGCGCCGTCGAAGCCGACGGGTTTGGAGCGCCCACCCGCAAGGACGTCGCTTTTCCGTCGTGGAGCTATTACTGGGTCGTTTCGGCCTGCGCCGAAGGCAAGTTCCACATCAATGGCTGGATGGTCGCCGACAAAGACGCCCCGAAACTGACCTTCCCAGCCCTGCTGTTGGCGCACGACAAGACCGAGATACCGTTTGCCGAGCCAACGTCGAACCCGTTTGCCGACCATCGCGAACGCGTGCGGCGGGTCGATGCCGACCGTTCATTTGAGGTCCGTTTGACCTCGCAGGGAGTCTTTGGCGCTACGACGATCTATTGAAAAACAGAGGCTTAGTAGGCTTCTGCCCGATTTCATGTTGCAGCGCACAATTATCGCTTGAAGCGGCCGGCGAATCGCCTATATTGTTGGCATGCTGCATTGCAGCATTTCGACATTGGAAGCGGGTGCCGTGATGGGTAAATCCAAGGGCAAAAACAAGGGCGCAAAGGTCGCGCCGGCCAAGCCGCAAGGCAAGGCCGACGTCGCAGTTGCTTCCGCTTCGAAAGCCGAAACTGCTCCGCCGAAAGCGATTCAACCTGCGCTGCGCACGCCGGAGGCCGCTCCGGCGGTCCAGCCCGCCGCAGCACCGCAGGCCGTGTCGGCGGCACCCAAAGCACGTGCAACCCAACCGGCGGTCGCAGAGATCGCCCCGAAGATCGAGAAAGGATCTCCCATGACCGAACAATTCCAGCAGATCGCCCAGATGTTCAACCCGAAGGGCTTCGAAGACTATATGGGCCAGGCCAAGGAACAGGTCGAAAAGGCGCAGGCCCAGACGACCAAGGCGATGGCCGACATGGCTGCGTTCTCGAAGGAAAACGTCGACGCGTTCGTCGTCGCCTCGACGCTCTACGCCAAGGGTTTCGAAAACGTCGGCAAGGCTTGGTACGCGCTGACCCAGGAAACCGTCGAAGCTTCGGCCGCCGTCGCCAAGGCGCTGCTCGGCGCCAAGACGCTGAAGGAAGCCGTCGATCTGCAGACCGACTTCGCCAAGACGACCTTCGACAAGTACGTTGCCGAGAGCACCAAGCTGTCGGAAATGTCGATCAAGGTCGCCAACGAAGCGATCCAGCCGATCAACGCCCGCGTCAATGTCGCGGTGGAAAAGCTGCTGAAGCCCGCCAACGCGGCCTAAAGCCGCCAGGCGGCGCAAGCCGTTTGCATGCAAAAACCCGTCGGCCTCAGGGCCGGCGGGTTTTTCTTTTTCGCAAGCTTTCTGCGCAAATCGGCGCGAGGGTGCGATCCACCCCCTTTTAACGGCCCCCCCGAATGCCATATTATCCGCGGCGGAATTGGGGACAAAAACGCAATGATCGATCGGAATTTGCTGCGGATGGGCGAAGACAAAGACGGCGATCGCGGATCGGGCGACGACGGGCTCGGCAACGGCGTGGCGCTGCAAACCCGCACGCGCACCAAAAAACCGGCCATGTACAAGGTCTTGATGCTCAACGACGACTACACGCCGATGGAGTTCGTCGTACATGTGCTCGAGCGGTTTTTTTCGAAGAACCGCGAGGCTGCGACAGCGATCATGCTGCAAGTGCACCAGCGCGGTGTCGGCGTGTGCGGGGTGTTCACCTACGAGGTCGCCGAGACGAAGGTCAATCAAGTGACCGAATTTGCGCGCCGCAATCAGCATCCGCTGCGCTGCACGCTCGAAAAAGACTGACGAAAAACACTGAACCCGAAATCTTGCGCCGTCCATCTCTCGCAATTGGGCGCCGATCGTCCTAAATTGATATTGGTCGCTGAAATCGTCGGCGGCAGCGATCCAATCTCGGCCTCCGTCCGATACCGCGCTGCCGCAGGCGAACCGAAACGGCCCGACGTTTGCAGAGTCTCGGAGCAGCAAAGTCTATGCGCGTAGTTTCAGCGCTATCGATGGCGCAGCACGCCTTGCGAGCGTAGAGTTTGAGAGTCGGACTCGGGGTATAGCGTCGCGTCGGGTTCGGTACAGCGGTTTGCCAGGCTCCGTTCGGGGCGCGCTGCCGTCGCAGCGTTGCCTCCCGGGCCGAGGGGAGGGGAAGACACGCACATGTTGTCGCGCAATCTCGAACAGAGCCTGCACCGCGCATTGGCCCACGCCAACGAACGCCGCCACGAATACGCCACGCTCGAACATCTGCTGCTGGCACTGACCGAAGACCAGGACTCGGTCGCTGTGCTGCGCGCTTGCGGCGTCGACATCGACAAGCTGCGCCGCGATCTCGGCCAGTATCTCGACAACGAATTGGCGGGTCTCGTGACCTCGCGCGGTGGCGAAGCCAAGCCCACGGCGGGCTTCCAGCGCGTGCTGCAGCGGGCCGCGATCCACGTGCAGTCGTCGGGGCGCGAAGAAGTGACGGGCGCCAACGTGCTCGTCGCGATGTTCTCCGAGCGCGAGAGCCATGCCGTCTATTTCCTGCAGGAGCAGGACATGTCGCGCCTGGATGCCGTCAACTACATCTCGCACGGTGTGGCGAAGGTGCCCGGCCGCTCCGAGCCGCGCCGCGTGCGCGGTGCCTCGGAAGACGAAACGACCGGCCAGTCCAACGACCGCGGCGCCGAGCGCGGGCCCGAGCGTGCCGCCGAGAAGCCCGCCGGCAAGGGCAAAGAGGGGGCACTTGCCGCCTATTGCGTCAATCTCAACAAGAAGGCGACGCAAGGCAAAATCGATCCGCTGATCGGCCGCGAGGCCGAGGTCGAGCGCACGATCCAGATCCTGTGCCGGCGCTTCAAGAACAACCCGCTTTACGTGGGCGATCCCGGCGTGGGCAAGACCGCGATCGCCGAGGGCCTTGCGCGCAAGATCGTGAAGGGCGAAGTGCCCGAAGTGCTGCTCAACGCCACGATCTATTCGATCGACATGGGCACGCTGCTTGCCGGCACGCGCTATCGCGGCGATTTCGAAGAGCGCCTGAAGGCGGTGCTCTCGGAACTCGAAGCGCAGGAAAACGCGATCCTGTTCATCGCCGAAATCCACACCGTGATCGGTGCGGGCGCTACGTCCGGCGGCTCGATGGACGCCTCGAACCTGCTGAAGCCGGCACTCGCTTCGGGGCAGCTGCGCTGCATCGGCTCGACCACCTACAAGGAATATCGCGGCTATTTCGAGAAGGACCGCGCGCTTGTGCGCCGCTTCCAGAAGATCGACGTCAACGAACCGTCGATCGAAGATGCGATCAAGATCGTCGAGGGCATCAAGCCCTACTACGAAGAGCACCACAAGGTGCGCTACACGAAGGATGCCGTGAAGGCGGCCGTCGAGCTTTCGGCGCGCTACGTCAACGACCGCAAGCTGCCCGACAAGGCGATCGACGTGATCGACGAGGTCGGGGCTGCCCAGATGCTGCTGCCGCCCGCCAAGCGCAAGAAGACGATCGCGGTCAAGGACGTGGAAGCGACGATCGCCAAGATCGCGCGCATCCCCCCCAAATCGGTTTCGACCGACGACAAGACCGTGCTGCAGAATCTCGAAAGCCAGCTCAAGGGCGTCGTCTACGGCCAGGACCGCGCGATCGAAGCCTTGTGCGCGTCGATCAAGCTTGCGCGCGCCGGCCTGCGTGAGCCCGAGAAGCCGATCGGCTCGTATCTGTTTTCGGGCCCGACGGGTGTCGGCAAAACCGAGGTGGCGCGCCAGCTCGCGCTCTCGCTCGGCGTCGAGCTCAAGCGCTTCGACATGTCCGAATACATGGAGCGCCACACCGTCTCGCGCCTGATCGGCGCGCCGCCGGGCTATGTGGGCTTCGACCAGGGCGGCCTGCTCACCGACGCGATCGACCAGCATCCGCATTGCGTGCTGCT
>JAIXXA010000211.1 GCA_027490975.1 Rhodospirillaceae bacterium | reverse complement strand
GACGGCCTGCGCGACGTCCTCGACCCCAAGCGCGATTGACCCGATGGAAAAGCCGCTCGTCGCGATCGAAGATCTGCACGTCACATTCAAGCTGCGCAATCGCACGGTCAACGCGGTGCGCGGCGTGTCGCTGACGATGGGCAAGGAGAAGATCGGCATTGTCGGCGAGTCCGGCTCGGGCAAATCGGTCACGGGCCGCGCCCTTTTGGGCCTCGTGCAGGCGCCCGGCGAAGTGCGCGCCAAGCGCCTGGAATTCGACGGGCAGGATCTGCGTGATATGGCGCCAAAAGGCTGGCGAGCCCTGCGCGGCCGGCGCATGGCGATGGTCATGCAGGATCCCAAATTCTCGCTGAATCCCGTGATGACCGTGGGCGCGCAGATCGCCGAAGCCTACCGGCTGCATGTTTCGGCCGGCCGAAACGAGGCGCGCGACAAGGCGCTTGCGATGCTCGAGGCCGTGCGCATCGTCGATCCGGCGCGCGTCTACGATCTCTATCCGCACGAAGTGTCGGGCGGCATGGGCCAGCGCGCGATGATCGCGATGATGCTGGTGGCCGAACCCGACCTGCTGATCGCCGACGAGCCCACCTCGGCCCTCGACGTGACCGTGCAGATGCAGGTGCTGGCGATCCTCGACGAACTCGTGGACCGGCGCGGCATGGGCCTCATCTTCGTGAGCCACGATCTCGATCTCGTCGCCGCGTTCTGCGACCGCGTGCTCGTGATGTATGCGGGCCGGGTGGTCGAAACCCTGAAGGCGAGCGAACTCCATAAGGCGCAGCATCCCTACACAAAAGGCCTGCTCGCCTGCGTGCCGCGCCTCGACCGCGCGCAAGGGAGCTTGCCCGTGCTGGCGCGCGAGCCAAGCTGGATCGAGGGCACGTGAACCTGCTCGACATCGACGCCCTCACGGTCCGCTTCGGCGACATGGTTGCCGTCGACCGCGCGTCGTTTGCGGTCGCCAAGGGCGAAAGTTTCGGCCTCGTCGGCGAATCGGGCTCCGGCAAATCGACCGTGCTGCGCGCGCTCGCGGGCCTGATCGACGACTGGACCGGCACGGCGCGCTTCGACGGCAAGCCGCTTTCCGCCAAACGCGACCGCGCGTTCTACGCGCGCGTGCAGATGGTGTTCCAGGATCCCTACGGCTCGCTGCATCCGCGCCAGACGATCGACCGCGCGCTGGCCGAGCCGCTGGCGATCCACGGGCTCGGCGACCGCGAGGGCCGCATCGTGCGGGCGCTCGAAGAGGTCGGCCTCGGCACGGGTTTCCGCTTCCGCTATCCGCACCAGCTTTCGGGCGGCCAGCGCCAGCGCATCGCGATCGCGCGCGCCCTGATCGTGGAGCCCGAATTGCTGCTGCTCGACGAGCCCACCTCGGCGCTCGATGTGTCGATTCAGGCCGAAGTGCTCAATCTGCTCGACGCGCTGCGCCGCAAGCGCGGCCTCACCTTCGTGATGGTGAGCCACAATCTGGCGGTCGTGGCGCATATGTGCGGGCGCGTGGCCGTGATGAATCGCGGCCGCATTGTCGAAGAAATGGATACGGCCGCGCTGCGCGAAGGCCGCGCCGCCGATCCCTACACCAAACGCCTGATGGAAGCCTCGCGCGGCTACGACCGCAGCCGCGCCGCGCGCTTCGCCGTTCCCGAATAGCGGCCGTTTCGGCGCGCGCTTGCGATCGGCTAAAGTCGCCTTATGGCCGATTCGCCCGATTTCCGCCTGTCGCCGCTGCCGCTGTGGGCGGCGAGCGCCGAAACAAGCGCGCTGCTGGCGTGTTTGGGGCCGCATCTGCGCTTCGTGGGCGGCTGCGTGCGCGACGCGCTTGCCGGCACCGTTCCGAACGATCTCGATTTGGCGGGTCCCGCGCGGCCCGAGACCGTCATGGCCAAGCTCGAAGCGGCCGGCTTCAAGGCGATCGCGACGGGGATCGCGCACGGCACGGTGACCGCGATCGTGCGCGGCCGGCGTTTCGAGATCACGACCTTGCGCCGCGACGTTGCGACCGACGGCCGCCACGCGACCGTGGAATTCACCGACGATTGGCGCCTCGACGCGGCCCGGCGCGACTTCACGATCAACGCGATGTCGATGGACGCGGACGGGACCGTTTTCGACTATTTCGGCGGCCGCGCGGATCTGGCGGCCGGCCGCGTGCGCTTCGTGGGCGATGCGCCCGCGCGTATCGCGGAAGACTATCTGCGCGTGCTGCGCCTGTTCCGTTTCCATGCGCGCTTCGGGCGCGGGGCGATCGATGCGGCGGCCCTTGGCGCGTGCGCGGCCGCGGCGGCGGGCCTCAAGAGCCTGTCGGCCGAACGCGTGCACAGCGAACTTTTCGGCTTGCTCGCCGGCCCCAATGCGCCCGCGATGCTCGACGCGATGCGCGAGGCCGGCTTGCTGGCTTTCTGGCTGCCGGAACTGAGAAGCACGGCCGCGCTCGTGCGCCTGCACGCGGTCGCAGCGCAAGCGCGCGCGCGCGTCGATGCGGTTCTGGCGCTCGCGAGCCTGCTGTCGGCGGCCGACGTTTCGCCCGTCGCGGCCCGCCTGCGCCTGTCGCGCGCCGAAACCGCACGCCTGCAGGCCTTGTGCGCACCCGCCGTGCGGCTCGATCCCGCAGCCGCCGAACAGCAGCGCCGTGCGGCGTTCTATCGCCTCGGCGACGATCCGGCCGCCCATGTGCTGCTGCAATGGTCGCAAGCGCCGGATGTCGCGGGCTTCGCGGCCCTCCATGCGGCCGCACGCGCCTGGGTGCGGCCCAAATTTCCGCTGTCCGGCGAAGATGCGCGCGCCGCCGGATTCGAACCCGGCCCCGCGATGGGGGCCTGGCTCAAAGCGCGCGAAGAAGAATGGATCGAAGCCGGCTGCCCTTAAGGCCAGGCGACGTCGGGCGGCAGGCTCATCAGGATCGCTTCGACGTTGCCGCCGGTCTTGAGGCCGAAAGTGGTGCCGCGGTCGTAGAGCAGGTTGAACTCCACATAGCGGCCGCGGCGCACGCGCTGGTGCTCGCGGTCGGCTTGCGTCCACGCGTCGTGCATGTGCTTTTGCACGAGCGGCACGTAGCCCGCGAGGAAGGCGCGGCCCACATCCTGCGTGAACGCGAAATCCTTCGCCCAGTCGCCGGTGTCGAGATTGTCGTAGAAAATGCCGCCCACGCCGCGCGGTTCGTTGCGGTGCTTGAGGAAGAAGTACTCGTCGCACCATTTCTTGAAGCGCGGATAGTAGTCGGGATCGTGTTTGTCGCACGCGGCCTTGTAGGCGGCGTGGAAGCTTTTTGTGTCGTCGTCGTTCGGCACCATCGGCGTCAGGTCGCCGCCGCCGCCGAACCAGGCTTTGGTCGTCACGATGTGGCGCGTGTTCATGTGCACGGCCGGCACTTTGGGCGAGCGCATATGCGCCACGAGCGAAATGCCGGACGCCCAGAAACGCGGATCGTCGGCCGCCCCGGGCATCTGCTTGGCGAATTCGGGCGCGAATTTGCCGTAAACGGTGGAGACGTTGACGCCGACCTTTTCGAACACGCGCCCGTGCATCACGGCCATGGTGCCGCCGCCGCCGTCGGCCCCGTCGGCATCCTGGCGCGGCCAGGATTTGCGCGCGAAGCGGCCCGGCGGCAGATCCTTGTGCGGGCCCGAGGCGAGCGCGTCTTCGAGCCCTTCGAAGGCCGCGCAAATGTCGTCGCGCAGCTTTTCGAACCACGCTTTGGCCGTCGCTTTGTGCGCGACTGTTTCTTCGATCGATGTCATTGCCCCTCCCCCGGAAAGCGCCCAAGTTGCCGCAATGCCTCGCCCAGCGCAATTGCACCGGCGATCGCCACGTTGAGCGAGCGCATGCCCGGCATCAGCGGAATGGCGACGCGTGCGTCGGCGGCGGCGTGCACGTATTCGGGCACGCCGGCACTCTCGCGGCCCAGCAGCAGCGTGTCGCCGGCGGCGAATTCGAATTCGGGCAGGCGCGTTGCGCCGCGCGTGGTCAACAGCACGAGGCGCTTTGGCCGCGCGTCGGCCATGTAGCGCTGCCAGCTTGTGTGGCGCTCGAGTTCGACCCGGTCGAGATAGTCCATGCCGGCTCGGCGCAGCTTCGGCGCCGACCACACGAAGCCGCACGGCTCGATCACGTCGACGCCCGCGCCGAGGCACGCGCCCAGCCGCAGGATCGTGCCGACATTCGGCGCGATATCCGGCTCGAACAGGGCAATTCGCAGATGGGCCCGGGGCAGGGGGCCGAGCGGCGGTAAATCTGGCGTCACAGGACCTTCGCGAAAAACAGCGTTTGGAACTTTGCATCCGCCGCAAACTGGACTATACCCGCCCGGCGCCGTGGGGTCTCCAAGGCTGCGACATTGCGTCGCATGCCGCCGCGACATGGGACTGTACGGCGATTGCGCACTAGCATATTTGTTGGGCGCGTGTCGCACCGTTTGCGGCCCGCATGCCCGGTCAACCAAAAGGGTTCCCTCGCGATGGCTCAGTCCGGTTCCCCCCAAGTTTCCGCCGACGGTACGCGCAAACATCCCGACGGCTCGACGCGACGCGACTTCCTCTATCTCGCCACCACGGCCTTCGGCGCCACGGGCGCCGCTCTGACCGGCTGGGCGTTCATCGATTCGATGAACCCGTCGGCCGACGTGCTGGCGCTGGCCTCGACCGAGGTCAATCTGGCGGCGGTGCAGCCCGGCATGGCGATCACGGTCACGTGGCGCGGCAAGCCGGTGTTCGTGCGCAATCGCACGCCCGAGGAAATCGCCAAAGCCAAGGAAGACGACACGGCCAGCCTTCCCGATCCGCAGCCCGACGCCAAGCGCGTGCAGAGGCCCGAGTGGCTCGTGCTGCTCGGCGTGTGCACGCATCTGGGCTGCGTGCCGCTCGGCCAGAAGCCGACCGATTCGCGCGGCGACTACGGCGGCTGGTTCTGCCCGTGCCACGGCTCGCACTACGACACGTCGGGCCGCATCCGCAGGGGACCGGCACCGCTCAATCTCGCAGTGCCGCCCTACGCCTTCACGAACGACAAAACGATCAAGATCGGTTGAGGCAGCAAGCCATGGCCAAATACGACTACGTCCCGTCGCCGTTCCGCTCGAACCCGATCGTCAAGTGGGTCGACCACCGCCTGCCGATCTTCGAGCTGATCGACGAGCAGCTCATCAAGTATCCCGCACCCCGCAACCTGAACTACATGTGGAATTTCGGGTCGCTGGCGGGCATCTGCCTCGTGATCATGATCGTGTCGGGCATTTTCCTGGCGATGAACTACCAGGCCTCGACGCTGCACGCGTTCGACTCGGTCGAGCGCATCATGCGCGACGTGAACTACGGCTGGCTCATCCGCTACATCCACATGAACGGCGCCTCGATGTTCTTCATCGTGGTCTACATCCACATCATCCGCGGCTTCTACTACGGCTCCTACAAGGCGCCGCGCGAGATCTTGTGGTGGCTCGGCATCGTCATCTTCCTGCTGATGATGGCGACGGCGTTCATGGGCTACGTTCTGCCCTGGGGCCAGATGAGCTTCTGGGGGGCCACCGTCATCACGAACCTGTTCTCGGCCATTCCGATCGTCGGCGAGTCGATCGTGACGTGGCTGTGGGGCGGCTTCTCGGTCGACAACCCGACGCTGAACCGCTTCTTCGCGCTGCACTATCTGATGCCGTTTGTGATCGTGGGCGTGGTGCTGCTGCATTTGTGGGCGCTGCACGTGCACGGCTCGAACAACCCGCTCGGCATCGACGCCAAGGGCCCGCAGGACAAGGTCCCGTTCCACCCGTACTACACGGTCAAGGACGCGTTCGGCCTCGGCGTGTTCCTGATCGTGTTCGCGTATTTCGTGTTCTTCAATCCCTACATGCTGGGCCATCCGGACAACTGGATCCCGGCGAACCCGCTCGTCACGCCGCCGCACATCGTGCCGGAATGGTACTTCCTGCCGTTCTACGCGATCTTGCGTGCCGTCCCCGACAAGCTCGGCGGCGTGTTGCTGATGTTCGGCTCGATCGCGATCCTGTTCCTGCTGCCCTGGCTCGACACGAGCCGCGTGCGTTCGGCCAAGTTCCGTCCGGCCTTCCGCGCGTTCTTCTGGCTGTTCATCGCCGTGTGCTTGGTGCTGGGCTGGGCCGGCGGGCAGCCGGCGGAAGGCCCCGCCCTGCTGATCGGGCGCATTGCGACGATCCTCTATTTCGCGCATTTCCTGGTCTTCCTGCCGCTGCTGGGATGGTTCGAAAAGCCGCTGCCTTTGCCGAGTTCGATCGCCGAGCCGGTGCTGGGCGGGGGCAAGATGGCGGCTGCTGCTGCGATGGAGAAGGCCTGATGCGTTTCGTGAAGTTCCTCGCCGTTGCGGCCGTGCTGGCCGTGTCTGCGGTCCCTGTCCAGGCGGCCGAAGTTCTGGTGCCGCCGAAGCAGAAATGGGCGCATGACGGCTTCTTCGGCACGTTCGACCGCGCGTCGCTGCAGCGCGGCTTCCAGGTCTACAAGGAAGTCTGCGCGGCCTGCCACGCGATGAAGCAGATGCGCTACCGCAACCTGGCCGGCATCGGCCTGTCGGAAGCCGAAATCGCGGCGATCGCGGCCGAGTACGAAACGACCGATGGCCCCAACGACGAAGGCGAAATGTTCCAGCGCCCGTCGCGCGCTTCGGACCGTTTCAAGTCGCCGTTCGCCAACGAGCTCGCGGCGCGCGCGGTCAACAACGGCGCCTATCCGCTCGATCTGTCGCTGATCGCCAAGAACCGCTTGGGCGGCGAAAACTACGTCTACGCGCTGCTGACCGGCTACGCCGATCCGCCGGCCGACATGAAGCTGGCCGACGGCATGAACTACAACAAATGGTTCCCGGGCCATCAGATCGCAATGGCGCAGCCGATCCAGCCCGACGGCGTGCAGTATGCCGACGGCACGCCCGCCACGGTCGAGCAGATGTCGAAGGACGTTTCGACGTTCCTCGCCTTCGCCGCCTCGCCGCATCTCGAGGCGCGCAACTCGCTGGGCGTGAAGGTGATGCTGTTCCTGTTCATCTTCACGGGCCTGCTCTACGCGACCAAGCGCAAGATCTGGAAAAACCTGCACTGAGGTTTTCTCCGATCTGAGAACGACAAAAGGCCGGTCCGCAAGGACCGGCCTTTTCTTTTGGGCGCGCGCGCGGCCGTCATTTCCCCGGCGGCGGTTCGACCAGGCGTGCCACCAGTTTGCGCACGAGCGGCAGGATCACCAGCACGCACGGGAACGCGACCACGAAGCTCGTGGCCCATGCCAACGCGATGCGCCGCACGATGTCGTCGGCAAGGCCGACGGCTTTCACGGTCGCGATCGACGACACGATCAGCGTCATGAACAGCGCCAGGAAAAACGGCACCAGCACGTTCTGCGCGCGATGCGGCAGGCGCCAACTGCGTGTTTTGGTGGCTGCTTGGTTGTGGCTGCTGTCGGTCATGCGCCGGAGATAGAGCAGAATTCACGCCAATAAAGCGGAAAAGGCTGGCTGCACGGCGGGCTTGCAAAAATCGCGCGGCATTGTTAGGATTTATATCTGAATAATTTGCTTTGGAGCGTAAAATGGAAAATATACAGAAAAATACCGAAAGTCAAACAAGATCCTTTTCTGTTCCAGAAGGATCGAGCCTGCGCAGCGTGGGCGTCGGCCTGCCGGAACCGGACCTCGCCGAAACGGCACCGCGCGACCTGCCGGATCTGCGCCCCGACCGGCGGCTGCGGCGCGGGCCGCGCCGGCGCATCGATTGGGGCGAGGCGGCTTCGTTGCTGGCCGACGGCGTGCCGACAGTCGAGGTGGCGCGCTTCGTGGGCTGCTCGCGCCAGCATATCTGGCGCATTCTGCGCTCGTCGAACGCGATGCGCGTGCGCCTCGGCGAGGAGCGCGCGCGCATTGCCGCCGAATGCGGCGCCCAGGTCGAAGCGCTGCGTCGGCCGATCGCCCTGCTGCTCGAGCGCGAGGTGCTGAGCGGCAATGTGCGTGTGGCCATGTGGCTCGCCGACCGGCTGGGCCTTGCCGCCCACGGTCTGCCGGGCCGCAAATTGCCCCCGCTGCCGCCCGAGATGAATATCGACCCCGTCGATACGGCGGCACCCTATTTCGACGAAACGCTCGATCCGCCGCCCGAAGCCCTGGCCGAAGCCCCGGCCGAAACGCCCACCCCGGAAACCGATGTAACCGAAAATCGCGCCGTGGCGACATTCGAGAAAAATCAAGCCGATAAACCGGCGACGGTCGCGTTTGGCAACGCATCGTCGCCTATTTCCAAACCGTCCAGATCGGCTAAAAGGGTCGCCGAAGCCCCACCTCTACCCCCACCCGAATCCGGAGCCCGCACGCGATGAGCACCCATCCTTCTCCCGGCACGCCGCCCAAGCTGGGCGTCATCGGCGGCTCGGGCGTCTACGACATTCCGGGGCTTGCGAACATACGCTGGCAGGCGTTCGACACGCCGTGGGGCAAACCGTCGGACGAACTCATGTTCGGCGAACTCGACGGCCAGCCGATCGTGTTTTTGCCGCGCCACGGGCGCGGCCACAAAACCGCGCCGAGCGATCTCAATTTCCGCGCCAATATTTCGGCCCTCAAGCAGGCGGGCGTGACGGAGATCGTGTCGGTCTCGGCGGTGGGTTCGCTCAAGGCCGAATTGCCGCCGGGCCATTTCGTGATCATCGACCAGTTCATCGACCGCACCTTCGCGCGCCAGAAAAGCTTTTTCGGCACCGGCCTCGTGGCGCACGTGTCGATGGCGCATCCGGTGTGTTCGCGCCTCGGCGACCATCTCGAAGCGGCCGCCAAAACCATCGGCCTGCCGCACACGCGCGGCGGCACGTACATGGTCATGGAAGGCCCGCAATTTTCCTCGAAGGCCGAAAGCGAGCTCTATCGCAGCTGGGGCTGCTCGGTAATCGGCATGACGAACATGCCCGAAGCCAAGCTCGCGCGCGAAGCCGAGCTTTGCTACGCCACCGTCGCGATGGTCACCGACTACGATTGCTGGCATCCCGACCACGACCACGTCACGGTCGATGCGGTGATCAAAGTGCTGCTCGAAAACGCCGACAAGGCGCGCGCATTGGTGAAGGCCGTCGCCCCGCGCCTCTTGGGCCGCACCGACGCGTGCCATGCGGGCTGCCACACGTCGCTCGAAGCCGCCCTCATCACGGGGCCCGCGCACCGCGACCCCGCGATGGTCGAAAAGCTCGCCGTGGTGGCGGGCCGCGTTCTCAAGAAGCAGGGCTGAGACCCATGAAAAACCTCTACAGCCAAGCCGATGCCAATGCCGCCATCGCCAAATACGGCGCGCAAGGCTGGAACGAAGACATCGCGCTCAAGACCTACACCACGCGCCTGATCGGCCAGGTGCCCGAGCTTGTGCTGCATGGCGGCGGCAACAGCTCGGTCAAGACGCGCCTCAAAGACACGCTCGGCGAAGAGGTCGATGTGCTGTGCGTGAAGGGCTCGGGCTGGGACATGGGCTCGATCGAGCCGCCGGGTCTGCCGGCCGTGCGGCCCGAGCCG
>JAIXXA010000057.1 GCA_027490975.1 Rhodospirillaceae bacterium | reverse complement strand
GTCAACCGCACCGCCGTCGAACAAGGTTGCAGCCAGATTGATCTGCGCGGCCGCATTGCCGGGTTCGACCGCCAAGGCGGCTTGGCCTGCTGCGATCGCGTCGGCAAGGGCGCCCTGTTCGGACAGCACCGCACAGAGATTCGCGAGCGTGGTCGCATTGGCGGGTTCGAGGTCGCGGGCTTTGGCAAGGGCAGCGGCGGCACCGGCGAGATCGCCCTCGGCGCGGCGCGCATTGCCGAGATTGGCCCATAGCGGTCCCCAGGGCGTGGCATCGATCGCGGCGCGCTCGAGCACTTCGCGCGCGCGGGCGCTGTCGCCTGTATCGAGCAAGGCGGCACCAAGACCGTTGCGCAGCCCGATATCGCCAGGGGCCAATTGCAGCGCGATGCGATAGGCGGGCAGCGCTTGGGCGGCGTCGCCGCTTGCGTGGAGGGCGAGGGCGAGCCCCGCCCATGCCGTCGCGTCGTCGGATTTCTGGTCGACGCAGCCGCGAAAGGCTTCGGCCGCCGCCGCATAGGCGCCCAAACGCAGACACAGCCGCGCGCGCTGGTCGAGCAACGCAACCGTCAAGCTCGGATCGAGCGACGTCGCGCGCTCGAGGGCGGCCAGGGCGGCATCGTCTTGCCCGAGTGCGATCAGCACGGACGCACGATTGGCATGGACCGCAGCAACGTCCGGCGCAAGCGCCAAGGCGCGGTCGATCAGCGCCAACCCGTCGGCGTTCTGCCCGAGCTGGTGGCGCAGCACGCCGAGCAGATGCAACGCCGCGGCATCGTCGGGGTTTGCGCCAAGCCAATCTCTATAGAGTGCGGCAGCCGCATCGAGATTGCCGTCGCGGTGGTTGGCCAAGGCTTGCTCAAGCGTCTGTTCTGACATTTACCCTCGCTTACGTGGGGTATTGAAACCATTAACGTCGTGCATCACCCGACCGACTCGGGTTAAAGTATTGGTAATGATTCGCATCGTATAGTCACGTGAAGACGACATTCGGCGGCTTCTGCGGAGATCGATAATGAGTGGGTACCAGGCCTATGGCCGCGCACAGAATATCGTCGAGAACCCGCGCTCGACGGAATATCGCCTGCTCGCACAGGTCTGCGGTGCGCTGACGCGCGCGCGCGACAGCAAGCGCGGCACGTCCGAATTCATCGACGCGTTGCTTTGGAACAAGAAGGTGTGGGACGCCTTCATCATCGACCTGTCGAGCGACGGCAACCGTCTGCCGCTCGAACTGCGCGCCCAGATCATCGGCATCGGCCTGTGGGTCGGCCGCGAAACCATCCAGGTGCTCGACGGCACCGGCGATATCGACGCGCTCCTGAACGTCAACAAGACGATCATGGAAGGCCTCGCGCCGCAGCCGACCCAGGTGGCAGCCAAGCCCGCCACGCCGCCGCCGCCGGGCCGCCCGGTAGGGGCTGGATTGTCCGTCTCGGGCTAAGCGTTTTTGCCGCGTTTGCGGCTTGAGCCGCCCCGACCTTTCGGTCCGGGCGGCTTTTTTGCGTCCGCCGATCTTTGAGCTTGGCTCGGCAAAACCTGCCGGGTCGAAGCTGCCGAGAACGGCCCCGACGGACCTGTTCTGCCGGGTCGAGTCGCAGTTCGAATGATTTGAAATCAATGGGTTACGTGGTTTTTTGGCGCTGGCACGGCGGTTGCGAATGTTGTTGCGATCGCGAGGCCGAATGTTCGGCTTCGCCACCGGAGCAAAGACGATGTCTCTGTCTGCCGCCCTCAATTCTTCGCTGAGCTCGCTGCTCGCCTTGCAGCAGCAGACGCGCGTCGCGTCGGGCAACGTCGCCAATGCCCAAACGCCGGACTATACGCGCAAGAACGTCAATCTCACGACGCCCGCCACGCAAGGGTTGCCCTCGGGCGTGTCGGTTCTGTCGATTACGCGCACCGTCAACACGGCCTTGCAGAACGACCTCATCGCCCGCACGGCCGAGCAGTCGGCCGAAGCCGTGCGCGCGCGCTATATCGGCGACATCGGCGCCCTTCTCGACGTCAAGAGCGGCCAGCCCGCCATCACCCAGCAGCTGCAGACCTTCCAGCAGGCCTGGACCGATTTCGAAGCGAGCCCGGAAAATCCCAATCTCGCGCGCACCATTGCGAACCAGGGCCAGCAACTGGCCACGTCGCTGAACCGGCTTGCGGCCGAGCCTTCGCGCATCGACTCGCGCATCGCATCGGACATCAACACGGCCGTCGGCGAGCTCAACACGCTCGTGCGCAACGCCTACGCGCTCAATACCCAGATCGTCACGCAAGCCTCGACCGGCCAGCCGGTCGGCGAGCTGCAGGACAAGATGGATACGATCATCCGCCAGATGTCGAGCTACACGAAGGTGCAGATCCTGCCGACGGGAACGGGCGCGATCCAGATCCTGACCTCGGGCGGGCAGAGCCTCGTTTCCGCGGCCACGCCGCCGGTGTTCAGCTTCGACTCGCTCAACAACCAGATCCGCGTCACCAACGGCGCGAACACCACGAACGTCCAATCGACCGCCTTCCAGTCCGGCCAGATCGACGCGATGCTGCGCATGCGCGCCGGCTACATCGACACGACGACGACGTCTCAGGCGATCATGGTTTCGTCGGCGCCGACCGACGGCACGCTGCGCAAATTCGTGAACCAGATCGACACGATGGCCAACCAGCTCGCCAGCGTCGTCAACACCGCCTACAACAAGGGAAATTCGTTCGGCTCCGAGCTTGCGGCGAACTTCTTCACCTTCTCGACGCTTGCCGATCCGCCGTCGGCGACGGTTGCGACCGATATCGTGCAAGGCAACGTCACCACCAGTTCGGCCGGCGGCAGTCTCACCGACACCGCCACCGCTTTCGGCGCCTATGCGCCCACGCCGACGCTCTATCATCGCGTCACGATCGTGTCGGGCCAGGGTGCTGGCTCGTCGGCGATCATCACGGCAAGCGGCGGCAACACGATCACGGCCCCGGGCCTCGCCGCGACCGACGCGACCAGCATCTACCAGATCCAGTCGGTGACCGGCCCGCTTCTGAACGGCACCACGACGGCAACCTCGACGACGACCGTTACCGACGCGAACAATTCGTGGAACGCCAACCAATTTGCGCCCACGGCAAGCGGCATCGTCTACCAAGTGCGCATCACCTCGGGCAGCGGGGCGGGCCAGGTCGGGCGCATCGTCAGCAACACGGGCACGGACCTCACGGTCAATCCGCCGTTTTCGACCGCGCCTGGCGTGGGTGCGACCTATGTGATCGAGCCGGCCTTGCGCAACGTGCCCTCGGCCGCTTCGATGCTGCAGGTCAACCCCACGTTGGTGGGCGGTACGACGACCGTTTCCAAAGGCTCGGCCTCGGCGGTCAAGCAGGCGCTCTCGACCGGCACGGCTGCCGTTTTCGATCCCGTGCCGATCGCGGCCGCTTCGCTCGCCTCGCTCGGCAACAGCGGCATCATCCAAGGCCAGCTTACGACCGCCAACGCATTCGCCTCGGTGATCTCCTACACCGCGCAGTCGATCGCCACGGTCGAGAAGGCCGAGACGGACGCCGAGACGCTGCGCCATCAGACGGACCAAAGCTACCGCAGCCAGGTCGGCGTTTCGGTCGACACCGAAATGTCGAATCTCATCGTGCTCCAGAACACGTACCAGGCGTCTGCGCAGGTGCTGCAGACGGTCCGCACGATGTTCGACACGCTCATCAATCTGGGAAGGAACTAAGCCATGTCAGGCGGTCTCGGCGGCGTCACCAACTACGCGCAGCTGCTGGACATCCAGCGCTCGCTCTCGAACCAGAACGAGGAGCTTACGGGGCTCCAGAAGGAAATCACGGGCACGCGCCGCGACGGCTTCGTGGGCCTCGCGCGCGCCTCGCTGCTCGGCGAGGGCTTCGGCTCGGACACGGTCCGCGTCCAGCAATTCCGGCAGACGACGGCCGAGTCGACGATCTATATCCGCGCCATCGACTCCGCCGATTACCGGACGGACCTCTATTCGAAGTCGCTCGACGGCCTCAATTCGATCGCCAAGGACATCAAGGCCGAAATCATCAAGACGCAGAGTTTGGGCCCCGCCGCCTATTCGGCGCAGCTCGGCATCGTGACGGGCGCATTGACGCGCATCCAGTCGATCCTCAACCAGACCGACGGGCAGCGTTATCTGTTCGGCGGCTCGTCATACAACACGCAGCCCGTGCAGGCGCTGAATGCGCTCGACCCGTCGCCGCCCACGGCGATGCCGGTCTTCGCGACCTACACGGGCCAGCCCGGCGAAGGACCGCCGCGCGACGTGGGCAACGTCTACGGCAACGCGGTCCAGACGAGTTCCACGCTGCCTGCCGCGGCCATCTTCCGCAGCGACAGCGCCACGTCCCAGACCACGGACGTCGCCCCTGGCTATATCACGCCCGCGTTGCGCAGCCAGCTCGTCAACACGTCCGGCGAATCGATCGCGAACAAGCCGAGCGTCTATATCGACGACCAGCTGAACATGCAGTACGGCATCACCGCTTCGGAAGCGGGCTTCCAGAACCTGATCAACGGGCTGCGCAACTACAAGATTGCGCTCGGGACCGCGATCAACGCCAACGCGGCCGTCGTTCCGCCGGCCCAGCCGCAGGACATCTCCGCGATCCCGGCGGCGACACCTTTCCTTGCGCAGGCGACCGTGCAGATCAATCGCGCGCTCCTCGACATCTCCTCGCTCGAGGGCGTGAACGGCGGCAACCAGGCCCAGCTCAAGCAGATCCGCGCCAAGCACGAAAGCCTCGTCGATGCGTCCAAAGAGGGCGCCAGCACGATCGAAGCGGTCGACACGGGCGACGTTTCGACGCGCATCAAGGCGATTCAGACGTCGCTCGAAGCAAGCTACGTGACGACGCGTCAGATCCTGGACCTCTCGCTTGTCAAATTCCTCCGGTAACCCAGCTCAACCATAAAAACAGCGCCAGATAGAAGGAACCAAAGCCATGGCAACCGTCGCAATGAACTCCGCCATCAGCGGCCTGAACTCTTTCCAGACCCAGCTCAACTACATCTCCGACAACGTCGCGAACTCCCAGTCGATCGGCTTCAAGCGCATCGACGCGAATTTCTCGAGCTACGTGTCGAGCTCAAACGAACGTCTGTTCAGCTCCGGCGGCGTGAGCGTGCGCCCGTCCTTCGTCAACGACAAGCAGGGCGCTCTCGTCCAGAGCGAGTCGAACACATCGATCGCCATTTCGGGCGCGGGCTGGATGCCGGTGCAGGAAGGCACTTCCACGGCGAACGGCCTCACCGGCAACAGCGGGCTTACCGGCAACAACGAAACGCTCTACACGCGCCGCGGCGATTTTTCGCTCGACGAAAACGCGTTCCTCAAGAACGGTGCCGGCAAGTTCCTGTTCGCGCGCTCGGTTCCGGCACCCACGGCCGCCGTGCCCAACCCGCAGCCCAACCAGGGCGCACTGGTGCCGGTGCGCATCAACCAGGCCGCCTTGCCCGCGCTGCAGACTGCAACGGCCTTCTATGCCGCGAACCTGCCCTCGAACGCGCCGGCTGGCACGGTCTACAACGGCGGCACGGTCACCATGACCGATGCGACGGGTGCGGCCCGCGCCTTCTCGGTCACGTGGTACAATCGCGACAGCACGGGCGATCTGCCGGCCATCAACGCCAGCACCGCGACCGGTACGGCGACAATCCCGGCTCCGGGTGTGGCCACCGTGCCGCAATGGCGCGCGGTCATCACCGCACCCACGAGCTCGGCCAACGGCAACGAAAGCCTCGTGGTCGATTTCACCTTCGGCACGCAGGTTGGCGTCGATGCGGGGTTGCCCACCGGTTTCACGATCCAGTCGACCGACAACACCACGCTCGACGCGACCACGACCGGCACGGACGGGCGCCTTGCGATCGTCTACAGCGCGCCGGGCCTCACGGCCACGCCGACGCAGACGATCAATCTCGAATTCGGTGCCCCCAACGCCGTCTCGACCACGGCCTCGGCACTCACGCAGTCAGGCGGCCTCACGAGTTTCGGCGGCTCGTCGATCTCGCTGTCGCGCATCACGGCCGACGGCTATCCGTCGGGCAGCTACAACGGCGTGGGCATCGACAGTGCGGGCAACGTCTACTCGACCTACACCAACGGCCAGCGCCGCACCCAGTACCAGGTGGCGCTTGCGACTTTCAACAACGCCAACGGCCTCGTGCGCACGGACGGCGAAGCGTTCCGCGACGATCCGGCGGCGGGCTTCATCGGCCTCAACCAGTCGCTGCAGGGCGGCACGGGTTCGATCAACCCGAACTCGATCGAGAACTCGAACGTCGATATCGGCTCTGAGTTCACGAAGATGATCGTGGCCCAGCGTTCCTATTCGGCCAACGCCCGCCTCATCACCACAGCGGACGAAATGCTGCAGGAAGTCGTCAACCTCAAGCGCTGAGGTTCGGCGTTTCCTACACTGTCTGGCAGACTTGCGGCCGTCGGCGACCAGCCGACGGCCCCTTTTTCTATGGAGCGATCCGGTAGTGGTAGCCGTAGAGCGGGGCGAATCCGAGGGCCGCATAGAGCGCCAAAGCCGGCCCATTGTCGGCGGCCACCTGCAGATACGCCGTGTGGACACCTTGCGCAAAACCCCACGCCATCGCATGCGCGACCGCGCGGCGGGCGAGTCCTCGCCGGCGCGCATGGGGCGCGCTCAGCACTTCGAAGATGCCGACATGGCCGTCTTCGGCCACGGCCATCGCAAAAGCGGCCGGCCGGTTCTCGGCATCGAGGATCCGCACGAACAAGGCCGGCGGGCGAACGCAGCGCAGCACTGCCGCGAGTTTGGCCGCCGCCGTCGGCGTTGCTTCGGTCGCAGCGACGAAAGCGTCGAACCAGCCCGTCCACGGATCGGCGGCGTCGATTGCCTGCGGGTCGTGCGAATGGCGGCCGGGGCCTGCAACCATCACGAGGCTCGGGTCGATATGCGCATAGCCGCGTGCTTCAAGCGCTTGGTCGATCGCGGGGCCCGCAAGCGGGGTCAGGCGAAAGATTGCCGGCAGGCCGCGGGCCCGGTAATGCGCCTCGATGCGCGCGATTTGCAGGTCGATCTGCTGGAATGGCGGTTCAATCGCATTGGCCGAATTGGCGCGCTTGGTGTAGCCATTGGCCGTGCGCAGCGCCCAACCGTCTTGTTCCAACGTCTCCAAAGCGGGCCACGCCGCAAGGGCGCGACGCTCGAGCGTGCGAATCGTTTCGTCCATGCCCCGAGCCTCGCTGGCGGGCTAGACTGGCGTCAAGCTGCAAACACAAATGCGTCGTGAGCCGTTGCAATGACCGCCGAAGCCGAACGCCATTTTGCCGAAGCCGCGAGCCAGTTCGCGCGGCGCGACTTTGCGGCGGCGATCGCCGCCTACGACCGCGCGATCGCGGCAGACCCGTCTTTGCCCGGGCCCTGGATCAACCGCGTTTCGGCTTTGTCTGCGGCGGGCGATCCGGCGGCGGCATGGGCGGCCGCACAAGAAGCGGTGCGGCGTTTTGCCGATATTGCCGCCGCCCATAGTGCAATGGGCGACGTTGCGCTTGCGGGCGGTCTCGCGTCGGCGGCCGAAGCGGCGTTTGCCAAAGCCGTCGCACTCGCGCCGGAAACGCCGAGCTTGCGCAACAATCTCGCTTTGGCGCTGCAAGGGCAGGGGCGTATTGCCGAAGCGCGCGCGGCGTTTGCGCAAGCGCAACGCTTGGCGCCAGGCGACCGCCAGCTTGCGTCCAACGCGCTGATGGCCTGCCAATACGAGCCGCCCGCCGAGAATCTGCGTGCCCAGGCCCAGGCTTGGCCGGGGGCCGATCGGATTCGCCCGCGCCCGGCACCATCGGCGCCGTTGGCGGGCAGGCGCTTGCGCATCGGCTATGTGTCGCCGGATTTCTGCAGCCATTCCTGCAGCTATTTCCTGGTCCCGCTGTTGGCGGGCCACGACCGCGCGGCGGTCGAGCTCTACGCCTATAGCGACGTGGCCGCACCCGACGGCGTGACGGCCGCCTTCCGCAATCTCGTGCCGCATTGGCGCGAAACCTACGGGCGCGACGGTGCGACTTTCTGCGCCGCCGTTCAAAGCGACGGCATCGACGTTCTCGTCGATTGTGCGGGCCACACGCGCGGCAATCGCTTGAGCGCTTTTCTGCAGCGCCCGGCACCGGTGCAGCTCACCTGGCTCGGCTATCCCGACACGACCGGCTTATTGTGCTTCGATGCGCGTCTCGTCGATGCCATCAGCGATCCGCCCGGCGACAGCGATGCCATGGCGAGCGAGCCGCTGGCGCGGCTCGAGGGCGGGTTCCTTGCCTATATGCCGCCGCCTTTTGCCCCGCCGGTTGCCCCGCCGCCGATCGCCACGCTTGGCGCGCCGACCTTCGGCTCGTTCAACAATCTGCCGAAGATCTCCGATGCGTCGGTTGCTCTCTGGGCTGGCGTGCTGCGCGCCGTACCCGAGGCACGGCTCGCCGTGAAAGCGTTGGGGCTTGGCGATGCGTCGGCGCAGGCCCGGCTATTGGCACGTTTTGCCGATGCCGACGTCGATCCAGCGCGCATCGCGCCAATCCCGTTCGACCCCGCGATACAAAACCATATCGCGCGCTATAGCGGCATCGACATCGCCCTCGACACAACCCCCTACAACGGCACGACCACGACCTGCGAAGCGCTGTGGATGGGGGTCCCCGTCGTGACCCTGGCCGGGCGACGCCATGCAGCCCGCGTCGGCGCATCGCTGCTGACCCGGATCGGGGCAAGCGACTGGATCGCGCAAGACGCCGACGGGTTTGTGCGCATCGCGGCCGGTCTGGCCCGCGATCCGCGCGGACTCGCGTCGATTCGCCAGGATCTGCGCCGTCGCATGCTTGCCTCGCCGCTGTGCGACGGGGTGCGTTTGGCGCGCCAAATCGAAGCCCTGTGCCTCGATATCTGGTCGCGCGTTGTAAGTCCTGCGCGAATGGTATAATCGCGCTATAGTTTGTCCGCTCTTCCAAGGATTCGTCATGCCGCTTGTTTTGCGTTTGAACCCCGGCGAAAAGATCATCATCAACGGGGTTGTTATCGAGAATACCGGGGGGCTTGCGATGTTCGCCGTGCGCAATCGCGGCAATATCCTGCGCCAGAAGGACATCCTGCAGCTCGAAGAGGCGGCAACACCCGCCATGCGGGTCTATTACACACTCCAGTGCATCTATCTTTTTCCTGATGAAGCAAAGGTTTATACGGATGCTTGCATCCAATTTCTGAACGATTTCGAGGCCGCCGCCCCAACATCCAAACCGGTTATCGACACGTTGCGTCAGCGAATCGAAAAGGGCGAGCTTTACCCCGCGATGAAAGACGCCAAGCGCTTGATCAAGTTCGAGTGGGAATTGCTTGGCAAGACCACCGAACGGGCCCGCCAATTGCTGGCCGGCGGCGAGGGGGCAAAAGGCCGTAAGGCCGCCCCGCAAATGGCGGATACGGCAAGCGTCGAGGAGTAGGCGCAGGATAAAAACAATTTAATGGAAATTTTAATAGTTTCCAAGTTATATTGATTTTTGGGGCGGTTCGTGCGATAAGTCTGGGTGTTCCCCCTGCCGAGAACGGCGCTCAGGAGACGGAAAATGTCGGGATCTATTTCAAGCGGCTTGCCGGCCTTGGTCGCCTGGCGCCAGCTCGAAAAAAACGGCGATGCGCAGCAGGCGCGCTTTTCCAAGCAAGCGACTGTGCAGCAGAAGGTTGCGGCTGCCGAAGACGCCGTGAAAAAGGCCAAAACGGTCGACGAGCTGCTGAACAATCGGCGCTTCATGGAATTCGCGCTTTCGGCCTACGGGCTCGAAAGCGAAATCGACAAGAAGGGCCTGCTCGCGCGCGTGCTCAAATCCAATCTGCTCGACGACCAGTCGCTTGCCAATCGCATGAACGACGAGCGCTATCGCGACATGGCCAAGGCGCTGCAGTTCCAGGCCCTCGGCGTCACCAACGTCAAAACGCCGGCGGTGTTCGAGTCGTTGAAAGCGCGCTATCTCAAAAACGAGTTCGAAAAGGCGCAAGGCCAGCAGAGTCCGGGTCTGCGCGAGGCGCTGTATTTCCGCGAGAACATCAAAAACGCCAAGAACCCCTACGCGATCTTGGGCGACCGGACCTTGCGCGAAGTCGTGACCAAGACGCTCGACATCCCGCGCGAGGTGGCGATCCAGAGCGTGGAATCGCAAGCCGGGCTGCTCACGCGCAAAGTCGACATCACGAAATTCCAGGACAAGGCCTTCGTCGACAAATTCATCCAGCGCTACCTGAACAAGATGGACCAGGAAACCTCGAAGAGCAGCGGCGCCAATTCGCTATACAGCGGCCTGCTGCAGGGCGCTTCGAGCGGCTACGGCATCGACCTCACCGGCGTGCTCGAGGTGCTGCAGGGCAGTTCGCGGCGCTAGCGTGCTTGTGTTCGGCCGGGGCGTGCTTTCGCCGTGCGCGATTTGGCATGGTATAAACGACTGCGAAGTTTGATCGATTCGCAAGGAACAGTCGGCCTAACGCCGACGCAAAACGAAAAACGGAGCAGTACGTCATGTCGAGCGAAGCATTCCAGACGGACCCGACCGACCAGGAGCGTCTCGCGGCCATGCGCGTGATCGCAGACGCGATGGAAGAGGGCATGCGCCAGGGCTTGCATCGCGATTCGCTGACCGTGGGCTGCTTCAGTGTGATCCTGCAGATGATGGTCGAACTCTACGGCCGCGATGCGGTGCGCACGATGGTTGCCGGCATCGAGCCGCGCATCGTGGCGGGCGATTTCGGCTGATTTGAAGGCTCTCTATTTGAGCTTCGCGGCGACCAGATAGCCGGGCTGGTCGTAGCCGCCTTCGCGGCGAAACACTTCTTCGGCGAAAGTTTCGACCGCGAACCCGGCTGCGGCCAGGCTTTGCTCCGCATACGCGCGCATATGCACGTAGCGTCCCGAGGGGCCCACGCCCCAGCCTTGGGCCGCACGCGCATCGCCCGGATCCATCGCCTCGAGCGTGAAGACGAGGCGACCCTGCGGCCGCAGGCACGCAGCCGTCGCCGCGCACAAGGGAACCAGATCGCCAAAATAGACGAACACGTCGGCCGCCACGGCGAGATCGTAATGGCGGGGATGCGCGAGCATGTCGGCCATCGCTTCGCCGGCGCGCAGATCTTCGTAGAGGCCGCGCGCTTTGGCACGGGCGAGCATGGCCGGCGACAAATCGACGCCGTCGAGGCGGCTGGCATAGGGGCGCAGATGCGGGGCGGCGAGGCCCGTGCCGCACCCGACATCGAGGATCGCAAGCTGTGCTGCCGGCGATCCGTAGACGGCCGCAAGATAGGCGCCGATCGCCTGCGGGGCGCGATAGCCGAGATCGGCCAGCGTTTCTTCGAAGGCGGGGGCGAACATGTCGAAAGCGTTGCGCAGATACGCGTCGCCCGCGCGCGGCGGCGCGTCACTCTGGGTGAGCGCCGCGAACCAATGGCGCGCCATCGGATTGTCGGGATGGGCTTGGCGCCAAGCGCGCACGCGGGTTTCAGCTTCGCGTGCACTGCCTGCGTCGCGGCGCGCAAGCGCGTAGAGTGCCGTGCCGTAGTTCGAATGGACCTGGATGTTGGCAGGGGCAAGTGCGAGCGCGCGTTCGTAGAAGCCGAGGGCGGCTTCGAGATTGCCGCGCCGCTGTTCGAGATTGCCGAGATTGTTGAGCGGATCCGGATTGGCGGGGTTGATTTCGTTCGCCGCATGGTAGGCGGCAGCGGCTTCGTCCGTCCGCGCAAGCGCCGACAAAGCGGCCGCGCGCGCGGCATGTGCCATCGCCGAACGCGCATTGCAGCCGACCGCTTGGTCGGCTGCCGCAAGTGCCCCCGCCGTGTCGCCCGCCGCAAGCCGCACGGCCGAAAGATTGGCGACCATTTCGGCATTGCTCGGCAGCAATGCGACGGCCGCAGCGACGCGGGTCAATGCGGTTTCGTGGTCGCCGCGCGCATGCGCCACAAGGCCACTCAGATGCAACGCATCGACGTTTTTCGGGGCGACGGCCAGAACTTGGTTGTAGCAGACGAGGGCGCCGTCGAGATCGCCTTGCTGGTGCCGTTGGAAGCCGGCCATGAGCGTAGCTTGCAAGCTGGCTGCGTCGCTTGAGGGCATCACACGCTGTCCGCGGACGGCACCGCGGCCCCACGCGTCATTCGGCCGTTGCGCCGCGCAAGCCGTCCATCACGTGGCGATTGATGGCGATCAGCATGTCGAGATCGCCGTCCGGATGGTTGTTGATGATCATGTCGGAATTCTTGTTGACGTAGGCGGCAAGGTTGATCAGCAGCACCTTGAGCTCCTTCGGCAACTTGTTCTTCTCGTCCGCGACGTCGGTTACAAAGGCATTCCAGACGTCGCGATTGTGGAAGATTGCGTCGCAGACCTGGCCGACCGATTGCGGATCGAGCTGGGTCACGATCTCCATCGCGTCGGTCAGCTTTTTGGTGACCAACGCAAGCAGGCGATATTCGCGATCCCGTTCCGATTCGGCAGCGCCGATGGCCATTGGATTCGGATTTTGCACGGTCCCTCCTTCGAATCGGCGACTCGGCAGTGCCGGATCGACTGTCCGATTATTAACCTTTTCCGCGAGTTTTCGCAAAAGCAATCAAATGCTTGGCGGCGAAAATGCGCATTAAAGCCGCTCTAGGGAGCGGCTTTGCTTTAGCGGAACAGGCCGAGGAGAACCGAGGGCTGCTGGTTGGCGATCGACAGCGACTGGATGCCGAGCTGCTGGCGAACCTGCAGCGCCTGCACCGAGGCCGAAGCCTTGCCGATGTCCGCATCGACGATGGCGCCGAGACCGGTCGTCGTCGCGTCCACGATCGAGTTCACGAAACTCGACTGCAGCTGCAGGGTCCGGGTTTCGGCC
>JAIXXA010000073.1 GCA_027490975.1 Rhodospirillaceae bacterium | reverse complement strand
TTCATCGTGGGCTTCCCCGGCGAGACGGATGCTGACTTCGAATTCCTGCTCGACTGGCTCGATGAAGCCGAACTCGACCGCGTAGGCTGCTTCAAATACGAACCGGTTGCCGGTGCAGCCGCCAACGAACTTGCGAACCCGGTGCCCGAAGCGGTCAAGGAAGAACGCTGGCATCGCCTGATGGCCGCCCAGCAGAAGATCAGCGCCAAGCGCCTCCAGCGCTATGTCGGGCGCACGATCGACGTGCTGGTAGACAGCATCGACGGCAAAAACGCGATCGGCCGCTCGAAGGCCGACGCGCCCGAGATCGACGGCAAGGTCACGATCCGCAATGCCAAAGACGTTCGCGTCGGCGAGATCGTCAAGGTCGCGATCGCCTCGGCCGACGCCTACGATTTGTCGGGCAAGCGCGTCGTCTGAACGGGGGCGAGAGGCGGCTTCGCGTCGCTGCCGACTATCTGCAAGTGCGGACGCTTGGGCAGCGGATGTTCGCTGCGCAAAATCGTACTGATTTCCGACAGCAGGTCCTCGAGGGCGTAATTGCCGACGGCCGCGTCGGGTCGCTCCGCGAACGTCGTCGTTTCGTCCTCTTCCACACGGCGACTCTTGGCGTCATTGGTCGTCATCGATCGCACCGGAAACCTGTTGCCCATCTCCGTTCAATTTGGACAAGCACACGCTTGGCGTCCAACATATTCTCGTGCGAAAGCACGGATTTTCCTTGAAAATCATATACTTGTCGATGCAATACGCGAATCTGCGCGATGCAAAATGCAACATCGGGCCCCGCGCGCCGCGAAGCCGCAAGCAAATGCCGCCTTTGCGCGGCGATCAGCGCCCGACGATTTTGGCGAGCAGCTGCTGCAACTGGCCCAGATCCATCGTCGCTTCGCCGGTCGCGCGCTGTTCGAGATAGCGCGCGGCCACCGTCGCGGCGAACAAAGCCGCCTGCTCGGGATGCAAGGTCGACCAATGGTAGGCGTCGTCGAGAGCGGGGCGGAACGGTGCGCGCGCCGCACCGTCCTGGGTGTGGAACACTTCAACCGCGTAGATGCCGCTGTCGGTGACCGTCACTTCGACCTCGAGGCGGCCCCAGGGCGTATCCGCACCGTACACAAAACACCCTGCATCGGGCGGGCGATAGTCGTAGGCGACTTCGCTCAGCATCGGTACGTACGCCATATTGAAGCCCTGATAGCCCATCTTCGTGTGCCCAAACCCGTTTTGCGTGCCGCAGCGCCGACGGCGCCATCGTGCGAATCCGATGGCCAACGCTAGCACAAGCGCCAGAGTCGCAAACAACGTCGGCAAACAGCGCTAAGCTGGTCCCGGCTACCGGACTTGAACCGGTACGATCGAAAGATCCACGGATTTTAAGTCCGTTGCGTCTACCAATTCCGCCAAGCCGGGACAAAGCGACAAAGGATCATAAAGGCGGTTCGTCGTTGGCGGTACCGCCGAGCTCTTCGATGAGCAAAACCACGTCGCGCGCGACCGCCGCCAATCTCGCGCGGTCGGGGCCGCGCAGCACCACGGCGTTGCGGAAACTGCCGTCGGGCCGCACGTTGGGATAGGAGCCGATATCGAGATCGGGATGCTTCATCTGCAAAGCCGCGAGGCCGTCGGCGATGCGCCCTTCGGCGACATTGCCGACCACGCTGTGCGCGAGCAGCACAGGCCCGCCGACAAGTTCGCCCGCAATGCCGTCGAACATCGCCTGCAGCACGCGCGGCACGCCCGCCATCGTATAGACGTTTTCCATGCGAAAGCCGGGCGCCTTGCTGACCGGGTTCGCGATCAATGCCGCCCCGCGCGGCATGGTGGCCATGCGCAGGCGGGCGGGCGTGAGGTCGTCGTCCGACGCGTAGTTGCTGCGCAAAATGGCGCGCGCCTCCACGTTAAGCTCCCACGGCACGCCGAAGGCTTTGGCGATGCATTCGGCCGTGATGTCGTCGTGCGTCGGCCCGATGCCGCCGCTTGTGAAAACGTAGGTGTACTTGGCGCGCACCTCGTTGACGACGGCGACGATCGTTTCGGCCACGTCGGGGATCGTGCGGATTTCGCGAAGGCGGATGCCGAGCTTGGTCAGGCGCTCGGCAAGCCAGCCCGAATTCGTGTCCTTGGTGCGCCCCGAGAGGATCTCGTTGCCGACGACGAGGATGCAGGCGGTGGGGCTCGGTTGGTCCATGACGGGGCAGCTTTCGCGAATCCTGCTTGCCAAAAGGCGGCGAGCGGACAATAGAACGGAGACCGCCATGGCACAAAGCACGATGCAAGCAGCCCACCTCGCCGCCCGCTTCCGCGCGGAAGACGCATTGGCGGGCAACCATACGCCGGCCGCCGCGGCCGCTGCGGCACGCGCCACGCACACAATGTTCGACCGTGCGTGGGCCAACGAACGCGCCGACGTCGAGGCCGAGGGCGCGCTCGCCTGCAAGGCCGGCTGCAATTGGTGCTGCCACCAGCATGTGGCGATCCTTGGGGCCGAAGCGCTCGCGGTCCAAGAATTCATCGCCGGAACCGCCCTCGAAGAACGGCTGCGCGCCCGTCTGCCGGCACTGATCGGGCTCGATGCCGAGCAACGCCGGGCGGCGCGCGCACCCTGCCCGTTTCTGGAGGCGACAGGATGCGCCATCTACGAGGTGCGCCCCAATCGCTGCCGTGCGGTGCATTCGCGCGACGCCGCCTATTGCCAGCGCCGCTACGAGGGCGTGCGCGACGAACCCGTCGATCCGACCCGGCCGATTCCGATCGAACCCGTATCGCTCGGCGATGCGACCT
Source organism: Rhodospirillaceae bacterium (assembly GCA_027490975.1). Classification (GTDB taxonomy): domain Bacteria; phylum Pseudomonadota; class Alphaproteobacteria; order CACIAM-22H2; family CACIAM-22H2; genus Tagaea. Next base: position 4,327 of record JAIXXA010000073.1, on the reverse strand, counting down.
TGGCGGGTCTGGGCCAGGCGCTCGATATGCACGGCATGAGCGCCGAAACGCTCGAACTGCTGCTGGCACTCGCAATCCTGCAGGAAAACCCCGATGCTGGGCCGGACTATGCCGCCGGCGGCGATCCGTTCGCGGCGGCCCGGCTTGTGCAGCCTGGGACGAAAGTCTAGATTGCCAAATATGGACGAGATTTCAGACACCGCATCGCTGATCGATGGTGCCCCTTTGATCGATTCCGAGGGCCGTGCTGTCAAGCGCCACACGGCGGCCGATTTCGAAGGCATGCGCAAGGCCGGCCGCTTGGCGGCCGAAACGCTCGACTACATCGCCCCTTTCGTGAAGCCCGGCATCACCACGGGCGAGCTTGATCGGCTGTGCCACGAATTCATCGTCGGGCACGGGGCCATCTGCGCGCCGCTCGGCTACAAGGGCTTCCCCAAATCGATCTGCACCTCGGTCAACCACGTGGTGTGCCACGGCATTCCCGGCGACAAACAGCTCGAAGATGGCGACATCGTCAATCTCGACGTGACGACGATCCTCGACGGCTGGTACGGCGACACGAGCCGCATGTTTCTGGTGGGCGAGGTCGGCGTCAAAGCGCGCAAACTCGTGGATACCACCTACGAGGCGATGATGGCCGGCATCGCCGCCGTGCGCCCCGGGGCCACGCTCGGCGACATCGGCGCCGCGATCCAGCGCCATGCCGAAGCGCAGCGTTTTTCGGTCGTGCGCGATTTCTGCGGCCACGGGCTCGGACGCGTGTTCCACGACGCGCCCTCGGTCTTGCATTACGGCAAGGCCGGCACCGGACTCAAACTGGTCGAAGGCATGTTCTTCACGATCGAGCCGATGATCAATGCCGGCGACTGGCGCGTGAAGGTGCTGTCGGACGGCTGGACGGCCGTCACCAAAGACCGCTCGCTGTCGGCCCAGTTCGAGCATTCGATCGGCGTGACGCAAAGCGGCTGCGAGATTTTCACAACCTCGCCGCGCGGCCTCGACAAGCCGCCCTACGCGATCTGAGCGTGCCGGCGGAGCGGGCCGCGCCGGGCGACGACGCGCACGCACCGCACTATCACGGCCATCGCCAGCGCCTGCGCGAACGCTTCAGGCGTGCCGGTGCTGCAGCCCTCAACGACTACGAACTGCTCGAGCTGCTGCTGTTCGCGGCCATTCCGCGCCGCGACGTGAAGCCGCTCGCCAAGACGCTGATCGACCGATTCGGCGGCTATGCCGACGTACTGGCGGCCGAGCGCGAGGCGCTGGCGCGCATCGAGGGGCTCGGCGACGTCGCCATCGACACGCTGCTGTCCGTGCGCGAGGCGGCGGTGCGCCTCGCACGCCAAGAGGCGATGGAAAAGCCGGTGCTGTCGAGCTGGAACAAGCTCATCGACTATTGCCGCGCCGACATGGCGCGCGCCACGAAAGAGCATTTCCGGCTGCTGTTTCTCGACCGCAAGAACCAGCTCGTGCACGACGAGGTGCACCAGGTCGGCACGGTCGACCACGCAGCCGTCTACCCGCGCGAGGTCGCCAAGCGCTGCCTCGAGCTTTCGGCAAGTGCGGTCATCCTGGTGCACAACCATCCGTCGGGCGATCCCAAACCGAGCCCGGCCGACATCGCGATCACCAAAGACATCGCCAAAGCGCTCGCCGCCATCGGCGTTGCGGTGCACGACCATCTCGTCATCGGCCGCAACGGCCACAGCAGCTTCAAAAGCCTGGGATTGATCTAGCCCATGTCGAGCAGCTCTCTTGCCGTCGCATTCGTCCGCCCGGCATGGCTGGTGCCGATCGATCTTCAGAATGCGATCGACGATCCGTGCTGGGGCGTGCGCGACCCGCACGCGCCGACGGCCGAAGCCAATGCCGCCGCCTTGCTGGCGGCATGGCGCAAGGCGGGCTGGCCCGTGCTGCATGTCGCCCACGATTCGACCCTTGCGACCTCGCCCTATCGCCCCGGCCAGCGCGGCAACGAATTCAAGCCCGCCTTCGCCCCGCTGCCGAACGAATCGGTTCTGCGCAAACGCACCAACAGCGCGTTCATCGGAACGGATCTTGAAGCGCGGTTGCGCGCAGCAAAAGCCCCGCCGCTCGTTTTTGCGGGCGTCGCAACGAACAACTCGGTCGAAGCGACGGTTCGCATGGCGGGCAATCTCGGATTCGACGCTTGGCTCGCGGGCGACGCTTGCTACACGCACGACAAGCGCTTGGCCGACGGGCGCATCTTTCCCGCCGCCGACCTGCATGCCGTTGCACTGGCCAACATGGACGGCGAATATGCGCGCGTCGCAGCCGCAGCTTGGCTAGTCGCACAGACGGCGCTAAGCTCGCAATCGTGAGCCACCTTTCGCGCGCGCGTCACGGTACGGACGGCGTCGTGCCGGTCTATCCGCGCGAGGTCGCAAAGCGCCGCCTCGCGCCTTCGGCAAGTGCGGTCAATTTCGTTCGCAACCATCTGCTGGGCGATCCCGATCAGAACTCGGCCGAAATCGCGATCATAAATGAAGCGGCCGCAGCAGCTTCAAAAGCCTGGGATTGATCTAAACACGCAGTTAACTTTTTGTTATAAATATAACAACAATACTGCCCCCATAGCGGCAACGCGCACCACCGTGTCCCCGCGTCGCGTTCCGCCAAACGGAGAAAAGATGCGCGCAGGGAGCCCGATCGGTTTGGACGACATCAGCGCAGGCAAGCGGCGAACGAGGAACGAAGCCGGGCGCCCTGGTCGCCCCAAAACGCGTTGGGGAACCTTTGCGATGCGCACGCTTCTGGCGTTGCTGATCGTCGCCGGGACCTACTGGAATGTGCGCAACAAGTTCGTCGAGGCCGAGAGTCTCAGCGTCCAGCAAGTCGAGCTCGAGGCCCTGCACGTCAACCGCCAGATCCAGATCGTGCTCGAGGGTGCCCGGCAGACGCTCGACACGATCGCCGTGCAGACGGAAGTAAGATTGGGCGGCGGCGAGATGCGCGCAGACGCCGACCGCGCGCTCAATGCGACGATCGACAGAGCACTTTTGCGCAATCCGGTCGTCTTGGGCGTCGTCGTGCAGAACAACCGGGGCATCGTCGAATTCACCGGCGGTTCGCGCCAGGGACTGGGGAGCGATCTGAGCGCGCTCGACTATTTCCGGCGTCTGGGCGAACAAGACGCGCCCGACTACGTTTTCGGCGCGCCCTTCGAATCGGCGGTTTTCAAGACGACCCTAATCCCGGTCGCGCGATCGATCTTCGACAGCGACGGCAATCGCATCGCGGTCGTCGCCGTCGGCGTTCCGCTGCCGCTGCTCCAGCAAGCGCTTGCCCCGCGGCTCGCCACGCTCGGCGCCGCGGCGCGTCTGTGGCGCAACGACGGTCTTCTGCTCGCGACCTCGGCAAACGACAAACTCCAGACCGGCGTCCGCTACGATGCGCTGCCGCTGTTCCGGCAGCGCGATCCGGCGCACGAGAGCGGCACATTCAAGGCCGTCTCGCCAATCGACGGCGAGACCCATATCGCGGCCTGGCGCAATAATCCCGCCTTTTCGGCGTTCGTTTCTGCCGTCGCGAACCGCAACCCGCTGTTCGAAGCGGCGCGCATGCACGCGTATTTGGCCATCGGCGTGGCCGGGCTCGCCCTGGCGCTTCTTGCGACGACCGGCTACCTCGTGGAACGCGAAAACCGCATGCGGCTCGGCCTTATTCGCGAACTCCGAGCCTCGGTCGAACGTGCCCAAACCGCCATGCGCCAGTCCGAACGCGCGAACCGCAGCAAAACCAAGCTTCTGGCCAATCTCAGCCACGAGCTGCGCACGCCGCTCAACGCCGTAATCGGTTTCGCGGAGCTGGTGCGCCTCGGCTACAAGGGCACGGTCTCGGACGACGCCAAAGACAGCCTCGATCTCGTCGTGCGGTCGGCCAAGCACCTCGACGGACTCGTCGGGACCCTGCTCGATCTGTCGCGCATCGAACTCGACCCGGTGGCTCTCGAGATCGCCGAAGCGGACGCGAATCTTGCCCTCAGCGACGCGCTCGCCATCGTGCGCGATGCGGCCGACCGCAAGGCCGTTATCGTTGCGTGCAACATGCCGAACCAGCCGCTGCTGGGGCAGTTCGACCGGATGCGATTCGTGCAAGTCGCCGTAAATCTGCTCAGCAATGCAGTGCGCCACAGCCCCGCCGGCGGAACGGTGGACGTACGGCTGCAACATCGCGAAGGCATGATTGAGCTTTGCGTCGCCGACGGCGGTCCGGGCGTCGCCGACGACCAGCTCGAAACGATGCTGGAGCCGTTCGGCGATCCCAACGTCGCCACCGCGCGGCCCGTCGGCACCGGCCTCGG
>JAIXXA010000134.1 GCA_027490975.1 Rhodospirillaceae bacterium | reverse complement strand
GGCGCGCGCATCCTGCCCGGCATCGGCAGCGCGCATCGCAAGCCGGTCCAGCTGAGTGCTGACCCGCTCGCGCATCGCAGCCGCATCCTCATAGCTCGCGAAGCTGGTGCGCGATGCAGCCCGGACCAGCTCGGCCGCTGCGGCGGACGTATAGAGATGAACGAACGCGGCCTGATTTTCCGCCTGGCGGCGGCGCGACGGCGTGGTGCCGATCACCGGCTTCAGCGCATCGCCAAACCCGGTCATCGCCATGAAGCTTTCGATCCGCACGCGGCCGTTGTTGCCCAGCGCCTGCACGGTGCTGACCAGCCCGACGACCGCCTGGCCAAGTCTCAGCGGCTCGCGCAGCAGCGACTGGATGTTGTCGGGCAGAAACCGCAGGCCCGCATCGAAGGCGCGCAAGGCCGGGCCGATGCCGCCCTGCGCTGCGGCAACGAACTGGGTGAGGGTCGCAGCGCCCGTCACCAGCTCGGCGGCGGCATCGCTGACGAAGTCGGCGACATCGGCAATATCGAAGTCATCCTCGAACTCTTCCGCCGCCTCGTCGAGCACCTCGTCGGCTTCGCTGCCGGCGACGGCCGCGCCATCAACCTGGGCGGGGACATCGGGCTGGATGCCCGATTCGGCAAAGTCGATCGAGAACCGGCACATGCCGCCCTCGTTGGTGTCTTCGGTCTGGCGGAACGACAGCACGTTGACCATCATCGACCCGTAGAACGGATGCACCAGCAGGCCGGGCCCGAACGCTTCCAATGCTTCGACCAGCGCATCGCGGCCGGCGCGATAGTCTGCACCGGCGATCCAGCAGTCGATGGCAAAGCCGCGCGCCAGACGACCGAGATCCTCGGTCACCGGTTCGTCACGGCCAGGGAACTCATGCGTCACCACACGGCGGCCGCCTGATCGCTCGTGAAACTCGGTCCGGAAGGCCTGGCCGCGAAAGCTGCCTGTCTGATATTCGTCGCGCCAGCTCATGACGGCTGCCAGTTGCTGCGGGCGATCTGGATCGACCAGGGCACGTCACCCTTTTTGGTGAACTCGGTCAGCTTGGCCTTGCCCTGGCCGCGTACATCGATGACGAGCTTAGCCTGCCCGCCGACCTGCACCTTGTCGGCCGATGCGCGGGGCTTCGGCATGGCGGGCCGCACGCTGATCGGTTTGCCCATCCGTTCGATCCAGCCGCCTGGCTTGGGTCTGCCGGTTGTGCGAGGGGCAGCCGCAGGGCGGCTTCGCCCGTCCATATCGGCCAGCGCGCGCGCGGCAGCTGCACGTTGGTCATCCGGCGTGAAGTATCCGTCTCGGATGTTCTCAAGCTGCTTGCGCTGGACGTTCGACTGCCAGCTCGACCAGGCCGTGGCGGCGCGGCCAATCAGGCCGATGATCTTGCCCAGCACCTCGACGATCGCCATCATCCCGGTGGCGACGGCTTGCCAGTCGGTCTCGGTCGTGAACTTCCAGGCCCAGTCGAATGCCTGCTCCAGCTTCTTGCCGATGCGCTCGGCCCATATCTGGAGCCTGCCATCCTCGGCCATCTTGTTCACGGTTTCGAGCATGCCCGCAATCTTGCCCTTCACCTTGTCGAAGATGCCGGCGTCGGCGATGCGGTTGAGAAAGACCGTCCACTGGTCCTTCAGGTTCGAAAACATGCCAGAGAACGTCTTGCTCTGACGGTCCATCATCCCGTCGAATCGCGCGCTCATGATCGTGACGATCGCGGCCTTCAGCTCGGCGGCGTTGTTCCGGGCCTGGCTGGATATCTCCCTGCCGTTCTTCATGTACGTGAAGGTGACCTTGTCACCCTCGGTACGGGCACGGATGCCAAATTCCTTGAGCCGCTCGAACTCGCCGGTCTGCGCATCGGCCAGCGCCTCGACGGCTGCCATCAGCTCCTTGCTCATCCCGGCCGATGCGTCGCCCAGCGCCCGCAGGCTGCCGTCCATCGGATCGATGCCATAAGCCTTGAGCTGGACGAAGGCCTCCATGACCTGGGCGAGTTCGTAAGGTGTGGTCTCGGCGAACTTGCGCACCCAGGCCATGCTGGACCTGGCCTTCTCGGCCGAGCCTTCCATGTTTTCGAGCATGATCTGGAACTGCTCGAACTGGCTGGCCGTTCGGAACATCTCGAAGATCGACCATGTGCCAGCGCCAGCCGCCGCAGCGCCGCCGATCTTGGCCAGCCCCAGCGCCAGCCCGCCTATCTTGCGGATCAGCCGCCCGGTCGCGAAGCCCGCCTTGTCGAGCGCCTTGCCCCACAGGTCCATGCCGCGCGGCCCGGCAGCCTCTCGCACCCGGCGAACGACGTCGCGCATGCGCTGGCCCATCTGGCGCACGCGCGCGCCGAACCGGGTTGTGCGCCCTCCGGCCCGATCGATGTCTCGGCCAGCGCGATCGGCACCCGCACCCATGCGCCGCATCGAATCGCGCGCGCGGCCGACCGGCCCGCTGATGCGATCGACCGCCTGCAGCAATAGGGAGAGTTTGAGCGCCATGCGTCAGGTGTCCTGGCCGTGGATACGGATCGCCTGCGCGATCCAGAATTGCAGCTCGTCGCTATCCAGCGCCCACAGCTCGGATGGCTGAAAGCGGAACAGCTGTGCGAGATCGCCTAGCCGGTCGCCCCAGTCTTCGGGCCATCGGGCAAAAAATCGCCTACCATGTCGGACAGCTCGCCAAAGTCCTCGGCATCCAGGCGCTCGACGGTTTCGATTTCAACGCCGCAGAGCGCCGAGATCATGGCGATCATCATCGCCACCATCTGGGTGCCATAGGTATCGACCAGGCGAAGGTCCTTGGCGGTCGGCCGGCGCAAGGCCAGCTCGGCGATGGCCTCTTCGCGGACTGAGCCATCGGCCTGGCGGAACTGGCGCTGGCGGCACGCACTGTCGCGGGTGCCTATTCCCGCTACTGGGAACCCTATCTGGCGATCTCGCTGCTGTACCTGGTGCTGACGCTGACGCTGACGCTGCTAGCGAAGAAGCTGGAAGCGCCGGAGCACCTGCGCGGTCGCTGACGGCCTGCCCGACGGCGCCGGCAGGCGTCTCCCCCTAGGCAAGTGTTGCGAGAAAGCTGCGGAAATGCCCCCCATTTGCACTCCGCGCTGCCCCTGATCGGGTTTTCACGGGGGCAGCACGTAAACTGCGTCAGTCGTTGGGCTGGCGGGCAACCGTGAAGTCCTCCGCAAGTTTCGATCACCTAGTGAGGCACACCATGAAACAAACCTATCTCGTCGCAGCCCTGGCTC
>JAIXXA010000038.1 GCA_027490975.1 Rhodospirillaceae bacterium | reverse complement strand
TCTTGCGGATGTCGTTTTCGAACAGGCCGCAGGTGTTGGGGTTCGTCAGCATGATCGCGGCCACGTCGGGCCCGAGCTTCTTTTCGAAGGCCGCTAGGTCGACGCGCCCGCGCGCATCGGCCGGGATCGGATCGACCGTGAAGCCGAGCAAAGCGGCGGTCGCCGGATTGGTGCCGTGGGCGGACTCAGGGACGAGCACGCGCGTGCGCGTGGCGCCTTCGCCCTTGGCCTGGATCGCCGACCAGATCGCGACCATGCCGCAAAGCTCGCCGTGCGCGCCCGCCGCCGGGCTCATCGCCACGGCCGGCATGCCGGTCAGCGTCTTGAGCCAGTGCGCAAGCTCGTCGATGAGTTCGAGGGCGCCCTGCACGGTCTGCACGGGCTGCAGCGGATGGATGTCGGCAAAACCCGGCAGCCGCGCCATCTTCTCGTTGAGGCGCGGATTGTGCTTCATCGTGCACGAACCCAGCGCAAACAGGCCGCTGTCGATGCCGTAGTTCTTCTGCGACAGGCGCGTGAAATGGCGCACGACCTGCGGCTCGGACAGACACGGCAGCCCGACGGGCGCCTTGCGCTTGAACGCCCCCAGGCGCGATTTGGCGGCGGGTGCGGCCGGCACATCGACGCCGATGCGCCCCGGCACGCCTTGTTCGAAAATCAACGGCTCTTCGAGCATCAGGCCGCGATGGCCCGAATGCGTGGCGACCGGCGCAAGCGTTTCGCCTGCCGACGGAACGGCCGAAAGACGGCCCTGGCTTTTGTCCATGTTACTGCACCCCCCCAAGTTCGGCGGCAAGAGCGGACGCGAACAGGTCCATCTCGGCTTGCGTGTTGGTTTCGGTTGCGGCGACGATCAAGAGATTGGCCATGTCGGCATTGCCCGGCCACAGCCGCCCGCCGGGCACGCCCGCGAGCACGCCCTTGGCGACGAGCGCATCGACCACGCTTGCCGCGTCGCGCGGCAGGCGCAGCGCAAACTCGTTGAAAAACACGTCGGTTAAAACCTCGACGCCCTTGATAGCGCCGAGCTTGTCGGCAAGCAGGCTCGCATGCGCGTGGTTGAGGGCGGCCAGCTGCGTGATGCCCTGCTCGCCCAGCAGCGACAGATGCACCGTGAAAGCGAGCGCGCACAGACCCGAATTGGTGCAGATGTTGGACGTCGCCTTTTCGCGGCGGATATGCTGCTCGCGCGTGGACAGCGTGAGCACCCAGCCGCGCTTGCCGTCGGCATCGACCGTTTCGCCGCACAGACGGCCCGGCATCTGGCGCACGTATTTTTCCTTGGCGGCAAACAGCCCCACGTAAGGGCCGCCGAAATTGAGCGGATTGCCGATCGACTGGCCCTCGGCCACGACGATGTCGGCCCCCATTTCGCCGGGCGGCGTTACGGCGCCCATCGACAGGATTTCGGGCACGGCGCACACGAGCAGTGCGCCCGCTTTCTGGCAGGCGGCGGCAAGGGCCGAGAAATCCTCAAGGCGGCCGAACACGTTGGGATACTGCACGACGACGCAGGATGTTTTGGCGTCGATGCGTTCGGCCAGCCCCTTGAGCCCGTCAGGAGACGGCGCCAAAGCTTCGACCGCGAAGCCTGAGAAGCGGCCGTGCGTTTCGACCGTTTCGCGATAATGCGGATGCAAGGCGCCCGACAATATCGCTTTGCCGCGCCGCGTGATGCGATTGGCCATCATCACGGCTTCGACGCAGGCCGTGGCCGCGTCGTACATCGATGCGTTGGCGACTTCCATGCCCGTCAGCAAAGCGACCTGGGTCTGGAACTCGAACAGGTACTGCAGCGTGCCTTGCGCGATCTCGGGCTGGTACGGCGTGTAGCTCGTCAAGAACTCGCCGCGCTGGATGATGTAGTCGACCGAGGCCGGCACATGGTGGCGATAAGCCCCGCAGCCGAGGAAACTCGCCATCGAACCCGCCGGGCGGTTCTTGGCGGCGAGGGCCTGCAAATGCCGCTCGACCTCGATCTCGCTTTTGGTGAGGCTCAAGCCCGCAACGGGCCCGGTGAGCCGCGCAAGGGCAGGCACATCGACGAATAGCGCTTCGTCGTTGGCAAACCCGATCGTCGCCAGCATCGCTTGGCGGTCTTCGGAGGTGTGCGGCAGATAACGCATGGCGGCGTGCTCCTTTTCAGCCCAGCGGGGTCAGCCCAGCGACGCGACGAACGCGTCGTAGGCGGCCTGGTCCATCAGGTCCTGGAATTCGGCCGTGTCGGTGGCCTTCATCTTGAAGAACCAACCGGCACCGGTCGGGTCGGCGTTGACGAGGCCGGGCTCGCCCGCAAGCGCGTCGTTCGCCGCCACAACCGTGCCCGAGACGGGCGCGTAGATGTCGGACGCCGCCTTCACCGATTCGACCACCGCCGCCTGGCCGCCTTTTGCGACCTTCTTGCCGACCTCCGGCAGTTCGACGAACACGACGTCGCCAAGCTGGCCTTGCGCAAACGCCGTAATGCCGATCGCGTAGACGTCGCCGTCTTCGACGCGGATCCATTCGTGGTCTTTGGTGAAACGCAGTTCGGACATGGGGCAGCTCCTTAAGCGGCGCGTCTGCGGGGGCTTATCCGCGGAAATAGCGATGGGGGGCAAAGGGCATGGATGCGACGCGCGCGGGCATCGTCTTGCCGCGCACAACGAGACCGATCGGCGTGCCGGGTGCTGCAAAAGCACCGGCGACATAGCCCATCGAAATCGGCGCATTCACGCTGGGGCCGAATCCGCCCGACGTGACCGTGCCGATCTTCGCACCGTTCGCATCGACGATTTCCGTACCTTCGCGCGCGGGCGCACGTCCGTCGGGCAGAATGCCCACGCGGCGGCGGGCCGGGCCTTGCGCCAATTCCCGCTGGATGCGGGCCGCCCCCGGAAAGCCGCCTTCCGTACGCCGCCGCTTGGAAATCGACCAAGCGAGATCGGCTTCGATGGGCGACGTCGTCGTGTCGATATCGTGCCCGTAGAGGCAAAGCCCGGCTTCCAAGCGCAGCGAATCGCGCGCGCCAAGGCCGATGGGCTTCACTTCCGCCTCGGCCAGCAAGGCCGTCGCAAGATCGGCGGCACGGGCGGCCGGTACGGAGATCTCGTAGCCGTCTTCGCCCGTATAGCCCGAGCGCGTGAAAAAACACGGGATGCCCGCGACGTCGCCGGTGCGGAAGGTCATGAATTTCTGGCCCGCAGCGTTGGGCGCAAGACGCGCCATCACGGCGGCCGCCGCTGGCCCCTGGAGAGCCAGCAGGGCGCGGTCTTCATGGTATTCGACATTCGTGCGGCGGCCGATTTTCGCTTGCATGTGCGCAATGTCGGCGAGTTTGCAGCCGGCATTGACGACCAGAAACAGGCTCGTGCCGCGCTGGGTGATCATCAGATCGTCGAGGATGCCACCCGCATCGTCGGTGAACATCGAGTAGCGGATGGCGCCTTCCTTGAGGATCGCAAGATCGCCCGGCACCAGCGTCTCGAGGGCGGCGACGGCATCGGAGCCGTGCAGCGTGACTTGGCCCATGTGCGACACGTCGAACAGGCCCGCGCCGCTGCGCGTATGCAGATGCTCGGCAAGGATGCCTGTCGGATACTGGACCGGCATGTCGTAGCCGCCGAACGGCACCATTTTGGCGCCGAGGGCGACATGCAGCGCATGCAGCGGCGTCTTCTGCAGCGCCTCGGGCGGCGTTTCGGATTGGGCCAAGCGACGGACTCCCACGCATACTCTGCCAAGGACGGGACAACGCATGCGCCGGGGCGGTCTATTCCGCCAGCACATGCCCCCTCTGTCCTTGGACCTGAAAGAATCGTCCGCGATTGTCGGCGGACTTACCTCTTCGGTGGAGCGGCACGCGAATGTGCAGCTCGCTTTCCAGAGTTACGGCTCGCCACGCGGTCCGTTTGCCTGAGAGTTTCCGGGGCGGTTGCTCCTTCGGCGTCCCCGGCGATACCTGTCCGGGGCTCTCTCCCGCGTGGGAGGCGTTTCGCGGATATGGCAGTCCGCGCAGCGCAGGAAACACCATAGCTTGCGGGAGCGCCCGGTCAAGGCGGATCGCACGTAAGCGCGATCGGGCACGCCCAAAAACTGGGGATAAAGTTCAGCGCGCCGGGCGCTGGGCGCGATTCCAGGCCAATTGGTCGGCCGTCAGCTGGAAACCGACCAGCACCTGGTAGGTCGGCCCGTCCATATTCCGCTCGAGCGGAATATAGGGCTCCCAGGTATCGACGCGGCCCACGCGCGGGCGATTGTCGGTCCATTCGAAGGCGGCGGTAAACGTCTCCTTGGCGATGACGTTGCGCTCCGCATCGACGATCGCCACGAAATAAGGCACCACCGCGCGCCGCGTGCGGTCGGCAGGCCCGCGCTCGGCCGCGATCGCGATCTGCAGCTCGAGCGTGACCGACGGGCGCGTGCCGCGCTTGCCGTACGTGCAATCGACGCGCACGTCGACGATCTGCGACTGGACCAGCATGTCGGTAATGTCGCGCCCGCCGCCGTCGCGGAACACGGCAACGGTATTGGCGTCGGGCAAGATGCCCGGGCGCGGGCACGCGACCGCCGTCGGCGGTTCGCCCGAACAGGCCGCAGCCAGCAGCGCAAGCCCGGCTGCCGCCGCCATGCGCGCATGCCGGATCACGGCAGGTTCTTGTGCGCGCCGTCGCAGAAGGGCTGGTTCTTGCTGGCCTTGCAGCCGCAGAAAAAGAGCTTCTTGGATTCCGTCGCGTCGAACTTGATCGGCTGCATGCCGGAGCCGGCATGGCTGCCGTCGCAGAAGGGCTGCTTTTTCGACAACCCGCAGCTGCACCACCAATAGGCTTTGCCGGCTTCGACGTCGATCGGATAGGGCGCTTTCTGGGGCACGTTGGGAGCGGTCATTGCAGTCTTCCTGGTCGGTTCGGGTGCCGGAAACCGGGGCTGGCGCTGCTGCGCGACTCCGGTGTAACTATCTTCCCGACACTAGAGAAACCGCCATGACCGCACAAGCGCCGCTGACCGTCCTGCTGGCTACCCCGCGCGGATTCTGCGCGGGCGTGGACCGGGCCATCCTGATCGTCGAACGCGCGCTCGAAAAATACGGTTCGCCCGTCTTCGTGCGCCACGAAATCGTCCATAACCGCTTTGTCGTCGAAGCGCTGGAAGCCAAGGGGGCGGTGTTCGTGGACGAGCTCGACGCCGTGCCGAGCGACCGGCCGGTCGTGTTTTCGGCCCACGGCGTGCCCAAAGCGGTCCCCGCCGAGGCCGAGCGGCGCGCGATGTTCTATCTCGACGCCACCTGCCCGCTCGTCAGCAAAGTGCATTCGGCGGCCGAACATCACTACAAAGCCGGCCGCCATATCGTGCTGATCGGGCATGACGGCCATCCCGAAGTGGTCGGCACGCTGGGCCAATTGCCGGAGGGCGCCATTACGCTCGTCGAAGACGTCGAACAGGCCGAGCGCGTCGAACTGCCCGCCGACCGCGAGCTTGCCTTTTCGACCCAGACGACCCTGTCGGTCGACGATACGGCCGGGATCGTCGCGGTTCTGCAGCGCCGCTATCCGCAGATCCGCCCGCCGCGCTCGGACGATATTTGCTACGCCACCACCAACCGCCAGTCGGCCGTCAAGGCGATGGCCGCAGATACCGATGCGGTGCTGGTTCTGGGCTCGCCCAACTCGTCGAACTCGATGCGGCTCGTCGAGGTCGCGCGCAAAGCCGGCTGCAGCAACGCGCATCTGGTGCAGCGTGCGGCCGACATCGACTGGGACGCCCTCGGACCGTTGCGGCGCATCGGCATCACGGCGGGTGCTTCGGCGCCGGAAATCCTCGTGCAAGAGACGCTGGCCGCCGCGCGGGCGCGCTACGCCGTGACGATCGAAGAGGTCGTCACCGCCCGCGAAGACGTGCATTTCAACCTGCCGCGCATCCTCGAAGACTGAGCGCGCGCCGATGGCCGTCTATACCGAGGTGGACGACGACGCACTCGCGGCCTTTCTGGGCCAGTACGCGATCGGCGGGCTCCGGGGCTATCGCGGCATCGCCGAGGGCGTGGAAAACTCGAACTTCCTGCTCGAGACGACGCAAGGGCGCTATATCCTCACGCTCTACGAAAAACGCGTGAAGCTTGGCGACCTGCCGTTTTTCCTCGGCCTCATGGACCATCTGGCGGCCAAGGGCCTTGCCTGCCCCACGCCGATCCACCGCACCGACGGCGCCGTGCTCGGCGAATTGTGCGGCAGGCCTGCGGCGATCGTGAGCTTTCTTGCCGGCGTGTGGCCACGGCGCGTGACGCTCGCGCATTGCGCCCCGGTCGGCGAAGCGCTCGCGCGCCTGCATCTGGCCGGGCAGGATTTTGCGCTGACCCGCGCCAATGCGCTGGGGCCGGCCGGCTGGCGACCGTTGTTCGAGGCGTGCCGGCCGCGCGCCGACACGGTCGAGACGGGCTTGGCCGATGCGCTCGCGCGCGAGCTCGACCAACTCGAGCGTAGCTGGCCCAAGGCGCTGCCCTTCGGCGTGATCCACGCCGATCTGTTTCCAGACAACGTGTTTTTTCTCGACGACGCGTTCTCGGGCATGATCGACTTCTATTTCGCGTGCAACGATTTCCTCGCCTACGATCTGGCGATCTGCCTCAACGCCTGGTGCTTCGAGGCCGACGGCGCATTCAACGCGACCAAAGCGCGCCGCCTCGTGGCGGGCTACGCGCGCGCGCGCAAGCTTTCGCCCGACGAACTCGCCGCCTTGCCGATTCTCGCGCGCGGCTCGGCGCTGCGTTTTCTGCTGACGCGCCTCTACGACTGGCTCAACCATCCGCCGGGCGCATTCGTCAAACCAAAAGACCCGCTCGAATATGCGCGCAAGCTGCGTTTCCATGCCGGGGCCGGCAACCTTGCGGCCTACGGCATCGAAAACGGAGAGACCGCGTGAAGCACCTGATCGCAGCCCTGCTGCTGCTTGCGTTCGCCGCCACGGCGGATGCGCAGACCGTGCTCACCTTGAGCGAGTCGGCCGAACGCGAACTCGTCCAAGACAGGCTCACAGTGTCGCTGCGCGCCGAGGCAAACGCCGCCACAGCCGCTGCCGCGCAGGCCGAGATCAACCGACGCATGGACGCGGCCGTCGCGCGTGCCAAGACCGTTGCGGGCGTGGCCGTCCAGACCGGCGGTGCCTGGGCCCATGAGGAGCGCGTGCAGGGCAGGCCCGTGCGTTGGCGCGCCGTGGCCACACTCGATCTGGTTTCGACCGATGCGGCGTCGCTGCTGGCGCTTGCGGGCGGATTGCAGGAAACCGGCATGGCGATTTCGGGCATGGGCTTCGATCTTACGCGCGAGGCCGCCCGCTCCGCCCAAGATGCGCTGACCGAGGAAGCCCTGGCACGGCTGCAGGCGCGTGCCGCGCGCGTGGCAGCCGCCCTCGACCGGCGCGTGGCCGCCATCCGAACGATCCGCATCGGCGAAACCGGCAATGCCATGCCGCAGCCGCGCATGGCGATGCGCGCGGCCGCCATAGCCGACGCGGCACCGGCACCCGTCGCCGAGCCCGGCCGCACGAGCGTGCGCATCGATGTCGAGGCCGAAATCCTGCTGGAGCCCAAGTGAGCGACGGCGACAACGCGGCCGACGGCACGGTCGAGATTTTCACCGACGGGGCGTGCAGCGGCAATCCGGGCCCCGGCGGCTGGGGGGCCTTGCTGCGCTTTCGCGGCATCGAGAAAGAACTTTCGGGCGGGGAAAATCCCACCACCAACAACCGCATGGAATTGATGGCCGCGATCGAGGCGCTCAAAGCGCTGAAGCGGCCTGCGCGCGTGCGGTTGTGGACCGACAGCGTCTATGTGCGCGACGGCATCACCAAATGGGTGCATGGCTGGAAACGCAGCGGCTGGAAAACCGCCGACAAGAAGCCGGTCAAGAACGTCGATCTGTGGCAAGCGCTGCTCGCGGCGGCCGACCCGCACGACGTCGAATGGCGCTGGGTCAAAGGCCATGCCGGCCACATCGAAAACGAGCGCGCCGACGCGCTCGCACGCGGCGCTATCGCCGCCACGCGCGGAAACTAAAAACAAAAACGCCGACCGCGCGGCTGGCGCGATCGGCGTTCGTTACATTTCGAAGCGGGCGGGTCAGCCCACCTGGGTCAGCATCGTCTCGACGTTCGAGACCTCGAAAGCGCCCGGCTTTTCGAGGTTGAAGGTCTTCACTTCGCCGTCGACCACGTACATCGAGAAGCGCTTCATGCGCAGGCCCATGCCGAAGCCCGTGCCGTCCATCTCGATGCCGAGCGCTTTGGCGAAATCGGCGTTGCCGTCGGCCAGCATCATGACCTTGTCGCCGACATTCTGCGCCTTGCCCCAAGCGTCCATCACGAACGCATCGTTGACCGACACACACGCGACCGTGTCCACGCCCTTGGCCTTCAGCGCGTCGTAGTGGTTGACGAAGCCCGGCAGATGCTTGGCCGAGCAGGTCGGCGTGAAGGCGCCCGGCAGGCCGAAGATCGCGACCTTCTTGCCCTTGAAGATGTCGTCGGTCGTGAAATCCTTGATGCCGTCCTTGGTCATCGACTTGAGCTTCACTGCCGGAACCTTGTCGCCTGCCTTGATCGTCATGGGAATGTCCTTTCGCCCCCTCGGGGGGCGGCTGTCGGGGAACGGGTACGGGAAAGGATTTAGAGGGGTGCTCGCGAGATTGCAACGGGGGCGGCCGCCTGGGCGAAGGCGGCCAGCACGGCATCGGCACTCAGCAATTCGGGCAGCGCAATGCCGCCCGGCGCGCCCGGCCCGTAGACCGCGTTGAAGGGGATGCCGTAGCGCCCGAAACTCGCCAAATACGCCGAAATGCGCGCATCCGGCCGCGTCCAGTCGGCGCGCATGGCGACCACCCCGCCGGTCTGCAGCCGGTCGAGGACCGGCGGGCGCGCCACCACGAGGCGCTTGTTGACCTGGCAGGTCACGCACCAATCGGCCGTCACATCGACGAACACCACGCGGCCTGCCGCCACGGCCCGGTCGATTTCGGTGCGGTCGAACGCGACCCAAGCGATCGCAGGATCGGCCGCGAGCGTGCTTGCCGGTGCGCTTGCCAGCCGCGGCGGGACCGCGACGGCCACGAAAACGCACAGGGATGCGAGCCACACGCGCTGCCGCACGTGGCGGCGCGCGCGCAGCAAAAACAGCCCAAGCGCAAGTCCTGCCAGCGCAGCCGCCAGTGCGAGGGCTGCCGCAAGACCGAGCTGGGCTGCCAGCACGCTTGCAAGCCATATGGCCGTGCCGACAAGGGCAAGGCCCAGAACCGCGCGCAGCCCCCCCATCCAGCGACCGGGGCGCGGCAGCGCCTGCGCGAGGCCAGGAGCGGCAGCGACGGCAAGATAGGGGGCCGCCAACCCAAGGGCGAGCGCCATGAAGATCGCAAAAATCTCGACCGGCCCTTGCGCCAGCGCAAACCCGACGGCCGTGCCGACAAAGGGTGCCGAGCACGGTGTGGCGAGCAGCGTCGCAAACAGACCGGTCGCGAACGACCCGCCGAATTTCGGATCGCCCACGCGCCCGAATGCGGCCGGCAGGGGAATTTCGAACCAGCCCCAGAGATTGGCGGCGAAGCCCACAAGCACCAGCGCCATTGCCGCCAAGAACCAAGGCTGCTGGAATTGCAGCCCCCAGCCCACCGCCTCGCCCGCCGCTTTGAGCCCCACGAGACTGGCAGCCAGAATCGCAAACGCCACCCCGATCCCGGCGGCCGTCGCAAGGAACGAGAGCCGCGTGGCACGGCTGTCCTGGCGGTCGTGCGCCACGAGCCCGGCAAGCTTCATGGCAAGTACCGGCAGCACGCACGGCATCAAATTGAGAATGAGGCCGCCCAACAAAGCGACCGCCAACATCGCGAGCAGCGAGCCCGACAGAGCGGCCGGCGGTGCGGTGCCCAGAGAAAGCGTGCGCTCGACCGCACGGCCGCGCTCGACCAGCGTAAAGGTCACGTTGGCACCGCTGCCGAGCTTCTCGGCGCCCGGCCCGGGAGCTGCGGGCACGATCATCGTCGCAAGCCGCCCGCCGTCGGAGAACTGCGCGATGGGTTTGGCGAAGCTCCAGCCCGGCGGGCCTTCGACATAGAGATCGGGGGCCGACAAAGGCGGCTCGGCACGCACCTGCACAAGCAGCGACGCGGGCGGGCCTGCGCGCAGATCGGCAGCTTCGATCGCCAAACCGTTGATGCCCGTGCCGGCTGCATCGACCGGCGGAACGGAAGACGCAAAACGCGCCAAATCGTGCGCGTGGTCCGACGGCACGCCCAGCCCGGCCGCGAGATCGAGTGCAAGTTCGGCGCGGTAGGGAATGCACACGACCTCGCACACCAGCACATCCACGCCCGCGCGCAGGCGCAGCGCGGCACCGGGCTCAAGCAGCGCCGCCTCGATCGGCAGAATGACCGTGCCGCCATAGCCGTAGGTTTCGAGCCCGAACAGCGTGAAGCGTTCGGGCACGGGGAAGCGCAGTGCTGCGTTCGCGAGATTGTCCGAGCCCGCCCAGTCGATTGTCGGCGGCAGGCCGGCATCGCCCGGCGAGCGCCAATAGGTTTTCCAGCCCGGAGCCAACTGCATCTCGAGCCCCAAACCGACGGCGCTTTGCGTGCCTGTGCCCGAATTGGCGGCGACCAGACGAAGTGCGATCTCGGGATGGCGCACCCAATCGGACGCAGCCGCGCGTGCCGCACCCGGGTGTGCGAGCAGCAAAAGGGCCAGCAATATCCACAGTCTGAAACGCGTCAATTCGGTTCCTCGGCAAGCCTGCAAATCCGCCCGAAGCTGTGCTATTCTATATTGGATATGGCACGCACACGCATCGAGATTCCGACCTTCTTCGCCGGGCATCTGTTGGTCGCGATGCCCTCAATGTCCGATCAGCGCTTCGAACGCTCGGTCATCTATATGTGCGCGCACAATCCAGACGGCGCCATGGGCCTGGTGATCAACCGGCCGTTCGAGCAGATGAGTTTCCCCGATCTGCTCGAACAGCTCGAGATCCCGAGCAGCCCGCGCACGCGCCAGATCCTGCTGCGCTCGGGCGGGCCGGTCGAGTCGGGGCGCGGCTTCGTGCTGCATTCGGACGACTACATGCATGACGGCTCGATGCGCGTGATGCCGGGCATCGCGCTTACCGCGACCATCGACATTCTGAAAGCGCTCGCGATCGGCGACGGGCCGCAACGCTCGCTGCTCGCCCTGGGCTGCGCGGGCTGGTCGGCGGGCCAGCTCGAAGGCGAGATCCAGCGCAATGGCTGGCTCACCGTGCCCGCCGACGCCGATCTGGTGTTCGACCAGGGGCTCGACACGCTGTGGCAGCGCGCCATCGGCCGGCTCGGCGTCGATCTGAGCCGGCTTTCGGGCGAAGCTGGCCACGCCTGAGGGACTACGCCGCGATTCGAGCCGCGATCTTTTCGAGACTCTCGAGATGGGCAAGCGGCCCCAAGGCTGCCAAGGTCGGGCGCCCGGCGAAAATGCGCGCGGCCACGCGCATCAGATCGTCGTGCGACACGGCCTCGACCTTCGCGGTCACTTCCTCCGGCGTGATGTCGCGTCCGAAGATCAGCAGATTGGCGCCGAGCGCATCCATGCGCGCATTCGTGCTCTCGAGCGACATCAGCAGGCCGGCGCGCATCTGCGCCTTGGCGCGGCGCAGTTCGGCGTCGCTGGCCCTGGCGCGTGCGCCGCGCAGCTGGTCGGCGAGGGCCGGAATGAGCTCGGCCATTTCGGTTTCGCCGGTGCCTGTATAGATATCGAACATGCCGCCGTCGGCGAACGAGGCGGCATGCGCCGAGATCGAATAGCACAGGCCGCGCTTTTCGCGGATCTCCTGGAACAGGCGCGAAGACATGCCCCCGCCCAGCATCGTCGCCAATATCTGCACGGCCCAATAGTCGGGATCCGCGAAGCCCACGCCGGGGAAACCCAGCACGAGATGCGCCTGCTCGAGATCGCTGTCGTCGCGGAACTCGCCGCCGGTGTAGCGCGCCACTTCGTTGAACGCCGCGCCGTTCGCACGCCAGCCGCCCAGCAGCGCATCGGCGCGGCTTGCCAAATGTGCTGGATCGAAATTGCCGGCCGCTGCGAGCACCACATTGCTCGGCGCATAGATCGAAGCGCGCCAATCGAGGGCGGCCTGGCGCGGCAGTTTGCGGATGATGTCGGCCGTGCCCAACACGGGCCGGCCGAGTGCCTGGTCCGCATAGGCCGTTTCCTGGAAACGGTCGAAGATCACGTCGTCGGGCGTGTCTTCGACTTGCCCGAGTTCCTGAAGGATGACGCCGCGCTCGCGCTCGAACTCGGCCGGATCGTAGGTCGAGTTCAGAAAGATGTCGGCGAGGATGTCCAGCGCGAGGTCGAAATCCTGCTTGAGGCATTTGATGTAATAGGCGGTCTGCTCGCGGCCCGTATGCGCGTTCATGAAACCGCCGACGTTTTCGATCTCTTCGGCGATGGCCTTGGCGTCGCGCCGCGAAGTCCCCTTGAACGCCATATGCTCGAGCATGTGCGCCACACCGTTCAAAGCCGCCGGCTCGTGGCGCGTTCCGGCCCCCACATAGAGGCCGACCGAAACGGTTTCGACCTGGTCCATGCGGTCGCTTGCGACGCGCAGGCCGTTGGCCAGGCTTTCGACGCGCACGCTCATCGCGCCCTCGCCGCGAGGTCGGAAACGACCTGTTTGACGCGCGCAAGGTCGTTGGGCAGCACTTCGACGCGCTCGGGCCGCTCGAACAGATCGGTCAGACGCGGCGGCAAAGCCGGGCGCACGCCGGTCGCGCGTTCGACCGCGTCGGGGAATTTCGCCGGATGTGCGGTCGATGCGACCACGACCGAGTTGTTGCCGCGCCGGGCTTTGCGCGCCACATGCAGCGCCACAGCCGTGTGCGGATCGATGAGTTCGCCCGTCGTGCGGTAGGTTTCGCCGATTTCGGCAAGCGTGGCTGCTTCGTCGCAGGCACCTGCATCGAATTCGGCGGCAAGATCGGCATGCTGCGAGGGCGCGAATTCCAAACGGCCGTCGGTGCGGAACTTCGCCATCATGGCGGCGGTGGCCGCACCGTCGCGCGCGTTGAGCTCGAACATCAGCCGCTCGAAATTCGACGAGATCTGCACATCCATCGACGGCGACACGGTGGGGGCCACGGCTTCCAGCGCCATGCGGCCCGTGGCGACCGTGCGGGCCATGATGTCGTTGCGATTGGTCGCAACGATCATGCGGCCCACGGGCAGGCCCATGCGTTTGGCCCCGTAGGCCGCCAGCACATTGCCGAAATTGCCGGTGGGCACGCAGAAATCGACTATGCGGTCGGGCGCACCCAGCGACAAAGCCGCGTGCGCGTAGTAGACGATCTGGGCCGCAACGCGCGCCCAGTTGATCGAATTGACGGCCGACAGATTGTACCGGTCGCGGAATTCGAGATCGTTGAACAGCGCTTTGACCGCGTCCTGGCAGTCGTCGAACGTGCCTTCGAGCGCGATATTGCGCACATTGGCGGACAGCACGGTCGTCATCTGGCGGCGCTGCACGGGCGAGGTGCGGCCATGGGGATGCAGCATCACGATGTCGACGGCCGCGCGTTCCATGCACGCGGCGATACCCGCAGGCCCGGTGTCGCCCGACGTCGCACCCACGACCATCACGCGCGTCCCCTTGGCGGCGAGCACATGGTCGAACAGGCGGCCGACGAGCTGCAGCGCATAGTCTTTGAACGCAAGCGTGGGTCCGTGGAACAGCTCCATCGTCCACAGGCCAGGACCCAGCTGCTTCAACGGGGCGACCGCCGGATGGCCGAAGCCTGCATAGGTTTCGGCCGCAAGGCGCTTGAGGTCGTTGTCGGCAATTGTGCCGCCGACAAACGGGCGCAGCACGGCCGCCGCGATTTCGGCATAGGGTCGGTCGCGCAAAGTGCGCCATTCGGCCGGCGAGAATTGCGGCCACGCTTCGGGCACGTAGAGTCCGCCATCGCGCGCCAGACCGGCGAGCAGCACGTCGTCGAAAGCAAGCGAAGGCGCTTGGCCGCGGGTGGAAATGTAACGCACGAGCTTTTTCTCGTCTCCGTCGCGAAGGGGCGTCTCAGGCGTCGAGATAACGCGCTTCAAGGTGCGCTTTGAAAATTCCGGCGTCCAGCGTCTTGCCGGTGGCCCTGACCAGCAGCGCATCGGTGTCGAGATGCGAGCCTTGCTCGTGCACGTTTTTGCGCAGCCACGCCATCAGCGGCGCAAAATTGCCTTTGCCGATCGACGGCACAATGTCGGCATCGGCGCGCTTGGCGGCATCGAACAATTGGGCGGCCGTCATCGCTCCCAGCGTGTAGGTCGGGAAATAGCCCCAAGCGCCGCCGGGCCAGTGGATGTCCTGCAGGCAGCCGTCGCGGTCGTCGGGCGGGACGGTGCCCACCAGTTCGCGCATGCCGTCGTTCCAGGCGCCCGGCAGGTCGCGCAGCGCCAGGTTTCCCTCGATCATCGCGCGCTCGAGCCGGTAGCGCAGGATCACGTGGGCGGGGTATGTGGCCTCGTCGGCATCCACGCGGATGAGGCCGCGCTGCACGCGGCGATAGACGCGCGCGAAATTGTCGACCGTCCAAGCAGGACCCGATTTGCCGAACGCCGCCGCCGCTTTGGGCGCTAGATAGGCCAAGAACGCATCGCTGCGCGCGGCCTGCATCTCCACGAGCAGCGACTGGCTTTCGTGCACGCTCATGCCGCGCGCGAAGCCCACCGGCTGGTGGCGCCATTTGAGGGGCAGACCGCGCTCGTACATCGCATGCCCGGTTTCGTGCATGACGCCCATCAGACCCTTGGCGAAATCCGCCTCGTCCCAGCGCGTCGTGAGGCGCACGTCGTCCGGCACGCCGCCGCAGAACGGATGGTGGCTCGTATCGAGGCGGCCGTGCGCAAAATCGAAACCGACCGCCGCCATCAGTTCGGCCGCAAGCTTCTTTTGCGCGTCCGCCGGAAACGGTCCGTCGAACGGAATGGGCGCGGGCTTGCGCGCCTGGCGCGCCAGCGCCGCATCGATGAAGCCCGGCAGGAACGTCGCCAGATCGGCGAAGATCGCATCGATCGCGGCGGACTTGCCGCCGGGCTCGTAGGCGTCGAGCAGCGCGTCGTAGAGGCTGCAGCCGAATTTCTGCGCCTTGATCTGCGCTTCTTCGCGCGCGAGATCGAGCACGCGCTGCAGATCGGGCAGCAGGCCTTTGAAGTCGTTTTCCTTGCGCGCGGTGCGCCAGCGCATCTCGCAGGTCGAGACCGCGCGCGACTGCGCTTCCACGAGGTCGGCGGGCAACGCCGTCGCGTGCGCGAAGCTGCGCTTCATCTCGCGCAGATTGGCGCGTTGCCAACCGTCGAGCGCCTGCCCTTCGCCGGCCGCATCGAGCCATTCGGCAAGGGCGGGCGACGTCGCCTGTTCGTGCACAACGAGCTTCAGCGCCGCGAGTTGGTCGGCGCGCGCGTCCGACCCGCCGTCCGGCATCATGGCGGCGGCGTCCCATTCCAGCATCGCGATCGCGTCGCGCACCAGATTCATGCGTTTGAAGCGCGCTTCGAGATGCGCGTACGCGTTCACGGCTTGCGCCTTTGCGAGAGGAGATAGACCGCCGCCAAGGCGATCGCGAGGCAGAACCACGTGAAGGCGTATTGCAGATGCGGGCGCGGCAGTTGCGTCTGGGTCTGGCCGCCGCGCGGCCAGCCGCCCGGATTGCGCGGCTCGAGGTCGGCCTCGATATAGACGGGCAACATGGCGGGCAGAGACGCGGCCGTCTGCATCGCGGGCAGATCGAACCAGAACCACTGGTTCGAGGCGATTTCGTTGTCGGGCATCCAGGGGCCGCGACGCGGCTCGTCGCGCAGAATGCCCTCGATGCGCTGCACGCCGCCGACCTGGCCCGCAGTCCGCAGGGAAGCATCGCGCAGTTCCTTGCGAACCCAGCCGCGGTTGACGAGCACGGCTTGCTTGCCTTCGCGCAGCAGCGGCGTCACCACATAGAAACCTTCGTTGCCGCGCTGCGAGCGCGCATAGACGTAGAGTTCCTTGTCGTGCGCGAAAGTTCCCTCGGCCGTCACGCGGCGAAAGCGATGGGCCTCCGGATCGGCCATGGCGGCATCGACATCGACGGCCGCCAAAGCAAGACGGGCCGCGCGAAAATCGTTTTCGGCCCCGCGTTCGATGTGGCGCGAGAACTGCCAGCCCGCGAGTCCGAACAGGATCACCACGCCCGGCAGGCTCAGCAGAGTCGGCACCAGGCGCGGCTGGAAGCCGGCGAAGAACCGGTCAAACATCGACGACGCCTAGGCTGCGAGCGGCAAGCAGGCCGATCAGCTCGACCACGGGCCGTGGCCCGGCAGGCTGACGGGACCTTCGCCGAAGACGTAGATGACCGCGAACAGGAACAGCCACACGACGTCGACGAAGTGCCAGTACCAGGCCGCCGCCTCGAAGCCGAAATGGCGCTCGGGCGTGAACTGGTTCTTGATCGCGCGCACGAGGCAGACGGCCAGGAAGATCGTGCCGACGAGCACGTGGAAGCCGTGGAAGCCCGTCGCCATGTAGAACACCGACGAATAGATGTTGGCGTCGAACGAGAAGGCGGCGTGGCTGTATTCGTAGACCTGGCAGGCCGTGAACGCGATGCCGAGCGCCACCGTCGCAACGAGGCCCCAGATCAGACCCTGGCGGTTGCCCTCGATCAGCGAATGGTGCGCCCAGGTGACGGTCGCACCCGAGGCCAGCAGGATCAGCGTGTTGAGGAACGGCAGATCCCACGGATCGAACGTGATGATGTCCTTGGGCGGCCACACGCCGCCGATCGTGTGCAGCGCCGGGTAGAACGAGAAGTGGAAATAGGACCAGAAGAACGCGACGAAGAACATCACTTCCGAGGCGATGAACAGCACCATCGCGTAGCGCAAGCCCAAACGCACGACCGGCGAATGCAGGCCCTTGGTCATGCTTTCGTGGATGACCTGGCGCCACCAGCCGTACATGGTGAACAGCACCATCGCGAAGCCGAGCACGAGCTTCCAGGGCCCGAGCGCCTTGAAGAAGGCTTCCGAGCCGGTGCCGAACAGGTCGGGATGCATCACGAGCAAAGCGCCGACGGCGAGCACCAGGGCGGACAGCGAGCCGAAGGCCGGCCAGCCGCTCGGTTCGACCAGATGGTAGGGGTGCTTGCTCCCGTGGGCGGAGGTCTGGGCCATGTTCGTGGTTCCTCAGTTGGGTGTCGCCGCCGCCAGTTTCGCCTGGTCGGCCGCGCGGTACAGCGAGTAGGACAGGGTAATGGTCGTGACGTCGCGCATGTTGATGTCGGTTTCGATCGCCGGATCGACGAAGAACGACACCGGCATCGAAATCGTTTCGCCGGGCGAGAGCGTCTGTTCGGTGAAGCAGAAACACGCGATCTTCTGGAAATAGGGCGCGGCTTTCAGCGGCGTCACGTTGAACGTCGCCGTGCCGGTCGAGGTTTCGGCGCCGCGATTGACGGCCGTGTAGAAGATCAGATGCTCCTCGCCCGTCGTGACCTTGACCGACGTCGGCGCCTGGAAGCGCCAGCCCAAAGCCTGCGGCCCGCCCATCACGTTGGCGTCGAACCGCACCGTCACCTGGCGCGTGCCGAGTTGGGCCGGGGCTGCGGTCGCAACCAGCGGCGTGCCGCCGAAGCCGGTGATCTGGCAGAACAGCCGGTAGAGCGGGACGGCCGCAAAGGCCAGCGCCAGCATGCCAAGGCCGATGCCGGCGACGGCAAGGCCGGTCGCGCGACGCTGTTGGGCGGCAGTGCGGGGGACGGGTTCGGCGCTCATTTGATCATCTTGACGACGGTGATGGCGTAGAACAGTGCGCAGAAGCCCGCGAGCGTCAGCGCGATCGCCACATTCTTCGCGCGGCGGCGCTTCTCGAAATCGGGGGCGATCTTCGGGGCTTCGTCCATCAGAAGGCTCCGCTTGCGTAGGGCACGCGATCAAGGATCATGAGCCCGAACAGCAGAAACAGATAGACGATCGAATAGCCGAACAAGCGACGTGCGGCAGGCTCGGCAAAATCGGGCTCGTCCGCACCGGCCGCTTTGCCGTCGCGCCACACGGCGAAGGCACCGGCGACGAACACCGCCCCCAGCACGGTTGCGGCGGCGGCATAAATCGGGCCCACCAAGCCAAGGGCATATGGGGCAACGCCGAGCGGCGCCATCAAGACCGAATAGATCACGATCTGGCGCCGCGTCTCTTTTTTGCCCGCGACGACGGGCAGCATCGGCACGCCAGCCTTCGCGTAGTCGCGGCAGCCGAACAAGGCGAGCGCCCAGAAATGCGGCGGCGTCCACATGAACACGATCGCGAACAGCACGATGGGGGCAAGCGTGACGTCGCCGGTCGCGGCCGCCCAGCCGATCATCGGCGGGAACGCACCGGCCGCCCCGCCGATCACGATGTTCTGCGGCGTGCTGCGCTTGAGCCACATCGTGTAGACGAACACGTAGAACGCGATCGACCCTGCGAGCAGGGCACCGGCCACCAGGTTGGTCGCCAAGATCATCGTCACGACCGACGCGATCGAAAGCACCACGCCGAAGGCCAAGGCCTCGGACGGATCGACGCGGCCCGCCGGAATGGGCCGGGTCGACGTTCGCCGCATCAACGCGTCGATGTCGGCGTCGTACCACATGTTGATCGCACCGGCGGCCCCGGCGGCAACCGCGATGCACACGACCGCGACGATCGCTTCGAACGGGTGGAGGCTCGGCGGCGCCAGCATCAGCCCAACGAGGCCCGTGAACACCACAAGGCTCATCACCCGCGGCTTCAGCAGCGCCACGAAATCGGCAACGCCGCCCGAGGCGGTGGGCGCGCCAATTCCGGACGCACCAAGCGCCGGATTCAGCGTTGCTTCGTAGCCACCGTCTGCGGACATTGCCGTGCCTTCCTCGCGCGCCGCCTAGTGCGTGTTCGCCGGAGCGAACTTCGGCAGTTCTTCGAACGTGTGGTGCGGGGCCGGGCACGGCACCGTCCATTCGAGCGTGTCGGCATGCACGCCCCACGGATTGGCTTCCGTGACGCGCTTGCCCGAGCGCAGGACGACGATCGTCATCACGACGAACATCAGCGTGGCGCCGAAGGCGAGGTAGGAGCCCCACGACGACACGAGGTTCCAGCCCGCGAACGCGTCCGGATAGTCCGGAATGCGGCGCGGCATGCCGGCGAGGCCGAGGAAATGCTGCGGGAAGAAGGTGAGGTTCACGCCGATGAACGTCAGCCAGAAATGCAGCTTGCCCCAGCTTTCCGGGAAGATCGTCCCGGTCATTTTGGGCCACCAATAGTAGAAGCCGCAGAAGATCCCGAACACGGCACCCAGCGACAGCACGTAGTGGAAATGCGCCACCACGTAGTAGGTGTTGTGGAGCGCGATGTCGGCACCGGCATTCGACAGCACCACGCCCGTGACGCCGCCCAGCGTGAACAGGAAGATGAAGCCGACGGCCCACAGCATGGGCACCTTGAATTCGATCGACCCGCCCCACATCGTGGCGATCCACGAGAAGATCTTGACGCCCGTGGGAACCGCGATGACCATCGTCGCGGCGGTGAAATAGGCGCGCGTGTCGACGTCGAGACCGACCGTGTACATGTGGTGCGCCCACACGACGAAGCCGACCACGCCGATCGCCGTCATCGCATAGGCCATGCCGAGATAGCCGAAGATCGGCTTCTTCGAGAAGGTCGAAACGACGTGGCTGATGATGCCGAAAGCCGGCAAGATCATGATGTAGACTTCGGGGTGACCGAAGAACCAGAACAGGTGCAGGAAGAGCACCGGATCGCCGCCGCCGGCCGGATCGAAGAAATGCGTGCCGAAATTGCGGTCGGTCAGCAGCATGGTGATGGCGCCGGCCAGCACCGGCAGCGACAGCACCAGCAGGAACGCCGTCAGCAGCATCGCCCACAAGAACAGCGGCATGCGGTGCATCGTCATGCCCGGCGTGCGCATGTTGAAGATGGTGGTGATGAAGTTGATGGCGCCCAGGATCGAGGAAGCGCCCGCGACGTGCAGGCTCAAGATCGCCATGTCCATCGCGGCACCCGGATGGTACTGCGCGTTCGACAGCGGCGGATAGATCGTCCAACCCACGCCCGCACCCCCGCCGAGGACGGCCGAGCCGATCAGCAGCAGGAAGGCAGGCGGCAGCAGCCAGAAGCTGACGTTGTTCATGCGCGGGAACGCCATGTCAGGCGCACCGCACATCATCGGGATCAGCCAGTTGCCGAAACCGCCGATCAGAGCCGGCATCACGACGAAGAACACCATGATCAGACCGTGCGCGGTGATGATCATGTTCCATTGATGGCCGTCGGCCACGTACTGCACGCCCGGATGCGCCAGTTCCATACGCATGAGGATCGAGGCCGCACCGCCGATGAGACCCGCCACGATCGAGAAGACGAGATACATCGTCCCGATGTCTTTGTGGTTGGTCGAATAGACCCAGCGCCGCCAGCCCGTGGGCGTGTGGTCGTGATGGCCGTCGTGCCCGTGGCTGTCGGGGCCGTGTCCGGTTGCGTGTGCGGTTGCGCTCATTGCAATGGTGTCCTTGGCGCGAGAGTTCGAGAGGCGGAAAGAAAAACGAGGCTTACTTGGCTTGGTTCAGCGCCAGGCGCGGCGCTTCGAGGGCGCGCACGTCGGCCACCGACAAGGGCGGCAGGCCGCTATCGGCGAAGCGGCGCTTGGCTTCGGCTGCCCAGCGTTCGAAAGTCTGGGGATCGACCGCCTCGACGGCGATCGGCATGAACGCATGGTTGACGCCGCAGATCTGGTTGCACTGGCCGTAATAGACGCCGGGCTTGTCGACGCGGAACCAGATTTCGTTCAAACGGCCCGGCATCGCGTATTTCTGCACGCCGAGGGCCGGCACGAACCAGGAGTGGATCACGTCCGCGCCCGCGATCACGACGCGCACGGTGGAGCCCACCGGCACCACGGTGCGGTTGTCGACCTCGAGCAGGCGGGCCTGGCCCGGCTTCAGGTCGGCGTCGGCCACCATGTAGCTGTCGAACTGGAACGCGCCGTGGTCGGGATACTCGTAGCTCCAGTACCATTGATGGCCCGTCACCTTCAGGGTGAAGTCGGCGTTGGGCGCCTTGTCGGCGAAATAGATGAGACGGAAGGACGGGACCGCGATCACGACGAGGATCAGCACCGGCACGACCGTCCAGGCGATCTCGAGCATCGTGTGGTGCGTGGTCTTGGACGGCGTGGGGTTGGCCGAGGCGCGGAAACGCACGATCGTGTAGAGCAGCAGCGCCAAAACGAAGATCGTGATCAGCGTGATGATCACGAGCAGCATGTTGTGGAACGAGCCGATGAATTCTTTGACCGGCGTTGCGGCCGGCTGCATGCCCAATTGCCACGGCAACGGCTGGCTCGCGTCCGCCGGAAACGCCAGCAGCAGCAGCGGCAAAAGAAGAAGAGCGGCGCGCGATCGGATCGAAGCGGTCGAGAACATGGCCTGCCTATTGTTTCGGATGGGTGCCGGATCGACGTGTTTTTGCGTTGCGGCCGCAAGCACCGGCGAACCGGAATCCTGCGAACCGGGGTCAACGTACACGACATAGCGTGACAATCTCAACAGCGCATACGCCCCCGTGCATGGCACCCGGCCGATCCCGGCGATACGGGCGCCAAACCGCAGAAAACAAGGCGAAAAACGCCAATTCGCGGCCCCCCTGCGGCGCTATGCCGCACCTTCGTTTTCAAGCCCCTGCCCAGCCCTTCCCAACGGCGGCAGTTCCGGGCAAGGTTCGCCGGCAGAGTACACAACGCCAAACAAGAACACGCTCGAAAACACGAGGGAGGCGCGACCGATGGCGACCTACGCGGAAATCCACAGCCGCTCGCGGCGCGATCCGGAAGGGTTTTGGGGCGAAATCGCCCAAGGTATCGACTGGATCCGCCCGCCGACCCGCGTGCTCGATGCCGACGCCAAACCGGTTGCACGCTGGTTTCCGGGCGGCCTCCTCAACACCTGCTGGAACGCGATCGACCGCCATGTCGCCGCAGGCCACGGGCAGCGCCTTGCTGTGATCTACGACAGCCCCGTGACCGGCACTGTCGCGCGTTTCACCTATGCCGAGATGCAAACGAAAATCGCTGCGCTGGCGGGTGCGCTCAAAGAAGCGGGCGTGGCCAAAGGCGACCGCGTGATCGTCTATATGCCGATGGTGCCCGAAGCGCTCGTCGCGATACTGGCCTGCGCGCGGCTGGGGGCGGTGCATTCGGTCGTGTTCGGCGGGTTTGCCGCCAACGAGCTTGCCGTGCGCATCGACGACTGCACGCCCAAGGCCATTCTGTCGGCCTCGTGCGGCATCGAGGGGGCGAAGATCGTGCCCTACAAGCCGCTGCTCGACGCCGCGATCGCCATCGCCAAGCACAAACCGTCGGCCTGCCTCGTCCTGCAGCGCCCGCAACTCGCCTGCAGCTTGGTTGACGGTCGCGACCGCGACTGGGCCGAAGCGGTCGCCGCCGCCGCACCGGCCGAATGCGTGCCCGTGCTTGCGACCGACCCGCTCTACATTCTCTACACGTCGGGCACCACGGGCGCCCCCAAGGGCGTGGTGCGCGACAATGGCGGGCACGCGGTGGCCCTGCATTATTCGATGCACGCGATCTACGACATGAAGCCCGGCGAGGTGTTCTGGGCGGCCTCCGACGTCGGCTGGGTCGTCGGCCATTCCTACATCTGCTATGCGCCGCTGCTCGCAGGCTGCACGACCGTGCTGTTCGAAGGCAAACCCGTCGGCACGCCCGATGCGGGTGTTTACTGGCGCGTGATCGAGAGCCACGGCGTCAAAACGCTGTTCACGGCGCCCACGGCATTCCGCGCGATCCGCAAAGAGGATCCCGAGGGGCTGCTCATCGCCAAGCACGATCTTTCGGGCTTCCGCGCGCTGTTTCTGGCGGGCGAGCGCTGCGATCCGGCCACGCTCGACTGGGCCACGCAGAAGCTGCAGCGCCCGGTCGTGGACCATTGGTGGCAGACCGAAACCGGCTGGCCGATCGCGGCCAATTGCCTCGGCATTCCGACCGGAACGGGTGCGCTCTTTCCGATCAAGCCCGGCTCGCCGACCAAACCCGTGCCCGGCTGGGACGTGGCCGTGCTCGATACCGACGGACACGCGCTGGCGGCCGGCCAGATCGGCGCCATCGTGTGCCGCCTGCCGCTGCCGCCGGGAACGTTCCCCACGCTGTGGAACGCCGAGCAGCGCTTCGTGGACGCGTATCTCGCCGAATATCCGGGCTGCTACAAGACCGGCGATGCGGGCTATATCGACGAAGACGGCTATCTCTACGTGATGACGCGCGTGGACGACGTTATCAACGTGGCGGGCCATCGCCTGTCGACGGGGCAGATGGAAGAAGTGCTGGCAAGCCACGCCGACGTCGCCGAGTGCGCGGTGATCGGCGTTGCCGACGAACTGAAGGGCCAGGTGCCGCTCGGCTTCGTGGTGCTCAAATCGGGCGTCAACAAACCCGATGCGACGATCACCGCCGAGATCGTCGCACTTGTGCGCGACAAGATCGGCCCTGTCGCGGCGTTCAAGCAGGCTGTGATCGTCAAGCGCCTGCCCAAGACGCGTTCGGGCAAAATCCTGCGCGGGACGATGCAGAAAAGCGCCGACGCGCAAAGCTACAAGCCGCCCGCGACGATCGACGATCCCGCGATCCTGGACGAAATCCGCGCAAGCCTCAAAGACGCCGGCTACGCGAAGGAAGCCTGAAGCTTACGCTTCGGCCTTCGCGGCAGCGGCCTCGGTCGCGGCTTTGGCAGCGCGCTTGGCGGCGCGTTCCTGCTCTTTGCGCGCGCGCTCGGCCGAGCGGGCCGCACGGCCGATCGCTTCGTCGAGCGCGTCCTGGCTGCACAGGCCCAGCACGACCGGATTGGTCGGCTTGATGTTGGCCATGTCGAAATGCGAGCGGTCGCGGATCTTCTGGATCGTCGGCTTCGTGGTGCCCACGAGCTTGCCGATCGCGGCATCGCCGAGTTCGGCGTGGTGGCGCAGCAGCCATGCGATCGCGGCCGGGCGGTCTTGGCGCTTGGACACGGGCGTGTATTTCGCCCCCTTCGGGCGCTGCACCGGCATCGGCAGATCGACCTTCAGCAGATTGAGGCGCGCGGCGGGGTCTGCTTCCGCGCGCGTGATTTCTTCGCGCGTGAGCTGGTTGTTGGCGATCGGATCGAGACCGTTGATCCCCATCGCCACTTCGCCGTCGGCAATGCCCTGCACTTCGAGCGAATGCATGCCGCAGAATTCGGCGATCTGCTCGAAGCTGAGGGCGGTGTTTTCGACCAGCCACACGGCCGTGGCTTTGGGCATCAAGGGCAACGACATGGGACGTCTCCTGGCGGCGGCACGCAAAAATCGACCCTGTCTGCCAGGACGCAATCCCATGGCAAATCGAACCGAGGCGTACCGAATTGTGCGAATGGCACGGTTTATATAGGCCGCCCTGCGGCGGGTCAAAACTCTTTGCCCGCTTTTCGCAAAAATTATTTGACTGTTAATCCTATATCTGATATTTTTCTCTAACTCTGCTATGGAGAACATTTTGGCAAAAGAAGCCAGCAAAATCGGCGCAAATGCGACCGCTCTGGCCGACCGCAGACAGCTGCCGTCGCGGGCGTTCGACTTCGCTGGCGCGGGCCCCGGCGGGGCCGAAATTGTTTTGGAACAAAAAGCGATTGCAGATACCGCCCGACGGCGAATCGTCTTGCATCCGCTGTTTGTGCGCTGGTTGGAACCGACCTTGGCGGCGGCCGAGGGCGGGCGGGCGGGCCAAGCGGTGGCGCTCGACAATGGGGCAAGCGGCCTGTCGCTCGGCCGCCTGCAGATGGATCTGAGCCAGCAGGCCGAATTGCGCGCAAAGCTTGCGGCCTTTGCCCGCGCGCGCCTGCTCGACCTCGACACACCCCGGCCCGATGCGATTGCCGTGCGCGTCGATCTCGATCGGCTTTTTGCAATGCCGACAGAGAAGATGAACAAGTCCGAACGCGCGCAGGCCGAGCGCATCGGCGCGCGCCTGCTGGCCTGGCCGGGGGCGGCGGCGATCCTCGCGCGCTTCGAGCGGCTGAAGCTCGTGCGGATCGGATTGGCCGTGCGCCGCGTGGTCGCGACGGCGAGCCCCGGGTCGACCATGTTCGCGCGCAGCCTGCGCGGCCAGATCGAGCTTGGCTGCCATCTGCACCAATTCGGCACCGGCGCAACCAAACGGCTCGAAGCCTTCCTCGCCGGCCGCGCGGTTGCCTTCGAAGGGGCAGACGGCAAGATGCGCAATGTCGTACCCGCACATCCGCTCGACATCGAGCGCTTCCGCGATTTTCGCCGCGCCACGCGCTGGGGGACTTCCAATCCGCGCGCCAACGAGAGCCGCCACCGACGCATCGACCTTGCCCTCAAGGCGCTCGCAACCGACGCCTAGCGTCCGTTTCGGTCTTCCGTCGCGGCGAAATTCGACCGCAATCGCCGGCGGGCCGTTCGGCGTATAGTGCGGGCCGAGCAAGGGAGCAGGGAATCGACGTGCCGGATCTTCGTTACGAACGCAAACTGGGCGGGCGCGTGGCCGGCATCGACGAGGCCGGGCGCGGGCCGTTGGCAGGCCCCGTGGTTGCCGCCGCCGTCGCGTTTGCGGGCACCGCACTGCCGCCGGCCCTTTCGGGGCTGCTCGACGATTCCAAAAAACTCGGCGAAGCGCGGCGCGAGGCGGCCTTCGCCGAATTGCGCGTGCAGCGCCATCTCGGGCATCTCGCGTTCGGCATCGGCGCCGCCAGCGTGCACGAGATCGACCGGCTCAACATCCTGCGCGCGACGCATCTTGCGATGCGCCGCGCCCTTGCCCACCTGCCCTTCGTACCCGACGCCGCATTGATCGACGGCAACCAGCTGCCGCGCGACTGGCCGTGCCGCCTGCAAGGGCTCGTGGGCGGCGACGGCAAATCGCTGTCGGTTGCGGCCGCGTCGATTCTCGCAAAAGTGGTGCGCGACCGCATCATGACGAAGCTCGACCGGCGCTATCCCGCCTATGGCTGGGCCAGCAACAAGGGCTACGGCGCCAGAACCCATCTCGAATCCATTGTGGCTGTCGGGCCCTCGCCCCACCACCGATTGAGTTTCGCGCCCCTCGCGCAGGGCCAACTAAGCCTCTGATTCGTTTATCTGTTGACCCGGGAATCCGCATTGACTCAGGATGCGGCCCCATGAACAAGCCCCAGCGCATCGAGTTCCCCGAAGGCCTGATCGGCGTCGGCGACAGCATTTCGCAGATGGCCGAGCTGCCCGAGGGCTCGGTCGACATGGTCTTTGCCGACCCGCCCTACAATCTGATGCTCAAGGGCGATCTGCATCGGCCGAACAACTCAAAGGTCGATGCGGTCGACGACGCGTGGGACCAGATCGGCGATTTTCGCGCCTACGACGAATTCAGCCGCGCCTGGCTGGGAGCGGCGCGCCGTGCCCTCAAGCCCGACGGGGCGATCTGGGTCATCGGCAGCTACCACAACATCTTCCGCGTGGGTGCCATGCTGCAGGATCTGGGGTTCTGGATCCTCAACGACATCGTGTGGCGCAAGACCAACCCGATGCCGAACTTCCGCGGCCGGCGCTTCACCAACGCGCACGAAACGATGATCTGGGCGGCCCGCTCGGAGAAATCCAAATACACGTTCAACTACGAAGCCATGAAGGCGCTCAACGAAGAGCTCCAGATGCGCTCGGACTGGCTGATCCCGGTCTGCGGCGGCCCGGAGCGCATCAAAGGGGCCGACGGCAAAAAAGCGCACCCGACGCAGAAGCCGGAATCGCTCGTGTATCGCGCGGTGCTGTCGTCCACGCGGCCCGGCGAGACCGTGCTCGATCCGTTCTTCGGCAGCGGCACAACGGGTGCGGTCGCCAAGCGCCTGGGCCGCCGTTTCATCGGCTTCGAGCGCGACGAAACCTACGTGGACGTGGCTGCATCGCGCATCCGCGACACGCGACCCGACGATCCGGACTTCCTCAATGTACGCGCCAAGCGCGAGGAGCCGCGCATTCCGTTCGGCTGGCTCGTGGAACGTGGGCTCTTGCGGTCGGGCGAGGTTCTAAGCGATGCTAGCGGTCGCTGGTCGGCGCGCATCCGGGCCGACGGCACGCTCTCCGCGTCGACCGCGACGGGCGATCATCGCGGCTCCATCCACCAGGTTGGGGCGGCCGTGATGGGGGCACCGGCATGCAACGGGTGGACCTTCTGGTGCGCCAACATGGACGGGCGGCGCGTGCCCATCGACGTGTTGCGCCAGAAGCTGCGCGCAGAACTCAACTGACCCGAGCCTGACGGCATTTGCCGCAGGACCGGCCCAACAAGGCGATCCGTCCGATGGCAGAACTTCCCGCAGCTCCCCGCGCCCAAGCCCCCGGTTCGCAAAGTGCGCGCCCGCGCGAGCGCGTGCGCGCGATTTTCATCCTGTCCAAATCGGTCGGCGAATTGCTGGGGCCGGACCATCACGTGGCGCGCGCGATCCGCACCGCGGCCGACGACGAAAGCCCGTTCAATTTCGAGCTCGCGCGCACCGCCTTCGACCGCCTGCCGGGCGCCACGCGCCGACGCATTCGCGGCCATGCGGAATCGGAAGCCGAGCGCTACGCCGACGCGATCGGCCTCAAGGCCATCTTGCGCAAGCTGCCCGGCGACCAGCCGATCGGCCTCGAAATGATCTGGCCGCAGACCGGCACCTATGCGGGCCGGCCGCGCGAGCGCTGAACCCTAAAACGACGGAATTAGAAACGCGGCGGCGTCTGCGCGTCCGGCAATTCGCCGGCCGCCGCCGACGCAAGCCCGCAGCCGCAGAACGGGCAATTCATCTGCTGGGCGGTTTCGCGCGCCTGCACCTCGCCCACACCCCGCCCTTCGAGTTCGGCCATCAAATCGGCCAGCACACGCTGGTGCGCGTTGCGCGTTTCGCACGCCTCGAGAATCAGGCGTTGGCGCGGCACATCGAGATCTTCGATGCGCAGGGCCGATGCCGGGCGCGGGGCAACCAGGCCAGCGGTCGCCGCCACGGCGGCACACGACAAAAAGGCGCGACGGGTCTTTTCCATGGCGAATACTATAGCGCCAAACCCATGGTTTTTCCAGCCCGCCACGCCATGTAACTGGCATGACAAACGAAGCTCCCATTCTCGTTTTCGGCGCCACCGGCGCCATCGGCCAGGCGCTGGCGCGCAGCCTTGCGGCCGATGGCCAAAGCCTGCATCTGGTTGCGCGCGACGCCCCCGCTCTCGCCGCCCTTGGCCAGGAACTGAACGCGACGACGAGTCCGTTCGACGCGCTCGACGATGCCAGCATCGCCGGTGCCGTTGCGGCTGCATCCGCCGGTGGTTCCGGGATCGCCGGACTTGCCTGGTGCGTGGGCTCGATCGTGCTGAAGCCGCTGGCACGCGCTTCCGCCGCCGATTTCGCCGACGCCTATCGCCTCAACGTGATCGGGGCAGCTCTTGCGATCAAAGCCGCCCAAGCGGCATTGGCGCAGGCCAAAGGTTCCGTGCTGCTGTTCTCGAGCGTGGCGGCCGGCCAAGGTTTTCCGCAGCACAGCGTGATCGCCTCGGCCAAAGGGGCGGTCGAGGCGCTTGCGCTGTCGCTGGCGGCCGAACTCGCCCCCAATGTGCGCGTCAATTGCATCGCGCCCAGCCTCACGCGCAGCAAAATGGCGGCGGCGTTTCTGTCGAACCCGTCGCTCGAAAAAGCCATGGATGCGATGCACCCACTCGGCCGCATCGGCGCGCCCGAGGATGCTGCCAATCTCGGCGCCTTTCTGCTCGGGCCCAAAGCGGGCTGGATCACGGGCCAGATCGTCGGGGTGGATGGCGGTCGCGGCAGTTTGCGCGTAAAAGCCTGACATGAGCGAAATCGTCTGGATCACGGGGGCGTCGTCGGGCATCGGCCGCGCCCTCGCTCTGCGCCTCGCAAAAGAAGGCCGCACGGTCGTGGCGTCGGCGCGCAATCAATCTGCCCTCGATGCGCTCGCCGCCGAGGCCGGCAAAAACATTGTGCCGCTTGCACTCGACGCGACCGACAAGGACGCGTGCGAAAACGCGGTCGCGTGGATCGAGGCCGAGATCGGGCCCCTCGCGCTCGCCGTGTTCAACGCGGGCACGCATCTGCCGATGGGCGCCGCGGATTTTGCCGTGGCCCCGTTCCGCCGGCTCGTCGAGATCAATCTGATGGGCACGGTCAATGTGCTCGCCCCCACGCTTGCCGCCATGCGGGCACGCAAGCGTGGGCATATTGCGGTCGTCGCATCGGTTGCGGGCTATTCGGGCCTGCCGACCGCGTCGGCCTACGGGGCGACCAAAGCCGCCCTCATCAATATGTGCGAGGGGCTGAAGCTCGAATGTGACGCGCTCGGCATCAAGCTGCAGCTTGTCGATCCGGGCTTTGTGCGCACGCCGCTCACCGACAAAAACGACTTCCCGATGCCGTTCCTCATGGAACTCGACGCGGCGATCGACGCGTTCGTGGCAGGCCTTGCCGGCAACAGCTTCGAAATCGTGTTTCCGCGCCGCTTTGCGATCCTGCTCAAATTTCTGCGCATGCTGCCCTACGGGCTCTATTTCAAACTCGTGCGGCGCATGACGGGTGTGTGATGGACAGACTCGACGCCTATGTCGCGTTTTTCGAAACGATTCGGCGCGACAATCTCGCGGCACTCGACGCACTCGTCACGCCGGACGTGCGCTTCAAAGACCCGTTCAACGACGTGACGGGTGTGGACAAGATGCGCGCGGCCCTCGCCATGGCGTTCGATCACGGCACGCCGCGCTTCACGGTGCGCGACAAAGCGCGCGGGGCCGCGGGCGCCTATCTGCTGTGGCACTACGACCAGGGCAACGGCTTTGCCTTCGACGGCATGAGCGAAATCCATTTCGCCGCCGACGGCCGCATCAGCGCCCATATCGACCATTGGGACGCGAGCACCGAGGTCTACGCCAAGCTGCCGGTGCTGGGCTGGCTCGTCGGCCTCGTGCGCCGTCGCCTCAAGGTACCTTCCTGAAGGCGAGCGTGACCGAGCCGATATCGAAACCCCATTTGGTCACGTAGGCGCGGTTGAGCAGCAAGCCATCGGGCTGCAGATACATCCAATCGTCGAAATGCACGGCCAAGCGCCGTTCGCCCATCTTGAGATTGATATTGTATTTGAAGCTGAACGCGTTGCCGGCCTGGTGGCCCAAGGCCACGCCGATCGCGTCTTCGGTGCGCCCTTCCCAGCGGTCGGTGCCGATGCGGCGCAGGCGCCACACGCGGCGGTCCTTCTCGCCGTCGGCATAGTCGAAATGCTCGTCGAGGACGAATTCGTCGCCCTCCCACTTGCCTTCGATGTCGACCGTGAATTCGCGGCGCAGATTGGCGAAACGGTCCTCGAAAATGCCCCAGGCGCGCGTGCGGCCGAGGAAATACTCGTCGATCTTCAAGACGGGCGTCTTGCCCGCGAAATCTTCGATCTTCATGCCACTGCACCCCATCAACGCCAGCGTCGTCGCCAGCAATACGAGAAAACGGCGGATCATCGGGCACCGACCCTTTCGGCTATGCGCGCACGCAGCTGCATCTGTGCTTCTGCGTCGAGCGGGAAATTCCAAATGAGATAGGCGGCCGCGAGTTTGAAAACCACCGGTACGCCCGCATAGAGAAACGCAAGCATAGCATGCCCCGAGCTTGCCGGATCGTTCGCGACGAACCCGGCCGCATCGAGGGCCGGAAACGCCAGCGCCGGTGCCAGCGCCAGCGCAAGCTTGGTCGCAACCGACCAGATGGCGAAATAGAGCCCCGTGCGCTGGCCGCCGCCGCCGGCCGTGTCGACGTCGACGACGTCGGCCTGCATCGAGGCCGGCAAAGCGAGATCGGCGCCGAAGCACAGGCCCGTGAGCAGGCAGATGGCAAGAAACGCAGAATTGTCGCCATTGCCCAAAAACGGCACGAACGCAAAAGCGCCGCACGCGGCAACCATCGACGCACTCCAGGTGCGATGTTTGCCCCACAATTTGGCCGCGCGCAGCCACAAAGGCACGGCCGCAATGCCGCTCAGGAAATAGACGAGCAGGAAAGCGCCCGACTGGTCCCCCGCCCCCAGCACGCTGCCCGCATAGAGCAAAAACAACGTGGCGGGCAGCGCGTTGGCGACCCCGTTCACGAGATACGCGACCACGAGGCGGCGGAACGGAAGATTGAAGCGCAGCAACTGCCAGCCCGCGCGCAGATCGAAACCGCTTGCGGCCGCAACCGCCTTGGGCTCGGGCACGTAGCGCAGCAGCACAAAAGCGGCGAGCGGCAGCAAGATGGCGCACGCAACGACAAGGGCTTGCAGCGCAAAACCTTCCGGCGAATCGCCGGGATGCAGCAGGCCGGTCTGCACCGCAACCGTCGGCAGCGAGGCGGCGACCGCAACGCCGACCACGGTAAGGCTCTCGCGCCAGGCGGCAATGCGGCTGCGCTCGGCATAGTCGCTCGAAAGCTCGGCACCCCAGGCCTGATGCGGGATCTGCACCATCGACCAGCCGAGATAGACGACGAGCAGCCACAGCAAGAGATAGCCCGCCCCCGCCTCCGCCGGCGGATCGAACAGCATGGCGCTGCCGAGCAGCACAAACGGCAAGGCGCCAAGGATCCACGGCTTGCGCCGCCCGAAACGCGTCTGCGTGCGGTCGGACAAGGCGCCGATGGCCGGATCGACCGCGACGTCCCACAGCCGGGCCACCAGCAGCACGCTGCCGATCGCCGTAAGGCTCAGCGCCGTGGTTTCGACATAGTAGGCGGGCAGAAAAATCAGCAGCGGCAGGCCCAGCATCGCGGCAGGCAGTGCCGGCAACGCATAGGCAGCGAGCAGAGACGCAGGCAGTCTTGTATTGTCACGCGCGGACAAGGGCGACCTGTGTGACGTCGAGCGACCGGCCGCGGAAACCCGCCTCGCAATAGGCGAGATAGAACTCCCACATGCGCTTGAAGCGCCCGTCGAAGCCGAGCGGCTCGATCTCGGGCCACGCGGCCTGGAAGCGGCGGTTCCATTCGGCGAGCGTGCGCGCATAGTCTTCGCCGAAATTGCTCTGGCCTTCGAGGCGCAGGCCCGCCGCCTCGTATTCGCGCCTGAGCGCCGTGGGCGAGGGCAGCATGCCGCCCGGGAAAATGTAGCGCTGGATGAAATCGACGCCGGTACGGTAGCGCTCGAAACACTGGTCGGCGATGGTGATGATCTGCAAGGCCGCACGGCCGCCGGGCTGCAGGCAATCGCGCAGCTTGCCGAAATAGGCAGGCCAGTATTTTTCGCCGACCGCCTCGAACATCTCGATCGACGCAATGCGGTCGTAGCGCCCCTCGACGTCGCGATAGTCGACGAAGCGCGTCTCGACGAGATCGCCTAGTCCTTCGGCCTGGACCTTGGCTTGCGTGTGGGCAAGCTGCTCGCGGCTCACCGTGATCGCGGTCACTTTGGCCTGGTATTCTTTGGCGAGGAACGCCGCGAACGAGCCCCAGCCGCAGCCGATTTCGAGCACTTTCTGGCCCGGTGCCACCGCCATCATCGTGGCCATCTGCTTGAACTTGGCCTGCTGGGCCGCCTCGAGATCGGCCACGCCCGTCGGATAGACGGCCGAGGAATAGGCCATCGAAGGATCGAGCCAGCGTTCGTAGAACGCGTTTCCGAGATCGTAATGGTAGGCGATGTTGCGCTGCGAGCCGGCGCGCGTGTTGGCGCGCAGCGCATGCCACAGGCGGCGCACATAGCCCACGATGGGCCCGATGCGGCTCGCCGTGCCGTAGTGAATCGGGTCGATCGCCGTTTCGTTGAGCACGGCAAGTTCGAGCATCGCCGCCATGTCGGGCGAGTCGATGCCGTGGTCCATATAGGCCTCGGCGAATCCGACATTGCCGCCGAACAGGATTTGGCGCGCCGCCCGGTTCGTGCGGATCGCAAGTTCGGCCTGCGGCCCGGGCTTGGGCCCGCGAAACACACGCTGGGAGCGGTCGGGCAACGTCACGGTCAGGCAGCCGACCTCGATATGCTCGCCGGCCGCGAGCAGCGTGCGCAGGGCAAGGCCGGGAATCTCAGATTTCAGCATGGCGGACGACGATTTCGACAGGGATTGCGGGAGCGACTGGTCTTGCATGGTAGCGGGCACCTTTCAGCCAAAGGCGCAGCGCTTCCCAATGGATAGCGCCGATCACTTTGAACGTCAGCAGCGGATAGCGCACGAAAGCGCGCAAGAGATTGCGGTCGTTCCACGCCACGCGCCGCCCGGTCTGGCTTGCGACCAGCAATTCGCCTTCGGCGGCGTCCTCGCGGATCAGCAGCGTGAGTTTTTCTTCAGGCTCGGCGACGCGGAAACGGTAGAGCTGCGCCATGTCGATGAAGGGCGACACGTGGAAATGTTTGGCCGCCTGCTGCACCACGGGTGCGGTCGGCGCGCGGTCGGCTGCCACGGGGATCAGATAGCCGTGCTGGTCGCCGAACGTGTTCTTGACCTCGTACAGCATCGCCGCAAGCCGGCCGTCCGCCGCGTAGCAGAAATAGACCGTGAGCGGATTGAACACGTAGCCCAGCACGCGCGGGAAACAGAGCGCGTAGATTTTGGCCCCCGCCGCGCCGAGCCCGGCTTTGTCGAGATTCGTTTGCACCCATTCGCGCACATTGCTGCCGTCGCGCGCGCCATGGTCGGCATCGTAGAAGGCGAACAGGCCGGGCCGGTTGTAGGCAAACAGGCGCGAGCTGCGCGCAAGGTCGGACAGCGCGTCGAGATCGACCAGCATCGAGAAAACGCCGTAGGCAAAACGATGCCGGAACGGCCGCAGCCGCGCATGCAACACGTTGCCGAAATAGAGGCAGGTTTCTGGCATTTCCCCGGGCTCTTTCAGTCGGCGGCGTTTGCCTGGGCTTGTGCCCAGGGCCGCTTGACGCCGAGCGATTCTGCTACATCGAGGCCCGAACGCAAGCCGTCTTCGTGGAAGCCGTAGCCGGTCCAAGCACCGCAGAAATATAGTCCGCGCTTGCCCTGTATTTCGCCCAGGCGCTTCTGGGCAGCCATCGCCCCTTCGTCGAACACCGGATGCATGTAGTCGAAGGTCGCGAGCGTCTGGGACATTGCCGGCGGCGCCAGCGGATTGAGCGACACGAACAGCGGCACGGCCGGATCGAGTCCCTGCAGCAGGTTCATCCAATACGTGACCGACACGGCCATCTCGCCGTCGAGCCCGTGGCCGCGCCGTTCGGCAAGATAGTTCCAACTCGACCACGCGGCTTTGCGCTTGGGCATCAGCGAATCGTCCTGATGCAGAATCGCGCGGTTGGATTGGAAGCGGAAACGGCCGAGAATCTCTTTTTCGAGCGGCGTTGCGTCGGCGAGCAGCGCCAAGGTCTCGTCGGCATGGGCCGCACAGACCACGCGATCGAAGCGATGAAGCTGCCCGTTCGCGTCGCGCACCTCAACGCCGTCGGCCCCGGCTTCGATCGCGACCGCACCAGGGGCGAGCGTCAATGCGCTGCCCGCATCTTCGATCAGCTTGCCGATATAGGTGCGGCTGCCGCCTTGCACCGTGCGCCAGGCCGGGCGGTCGAAAATCTGCAGCAGACCGTGGTTGCGGAAGAAGCGCGCGAGGCTCACCACCGGAAACGCCATCATGGCTTTGGCCGGGCACGACCAGATCGCCGCCGCCATCGGCAGAAGATGGTTTTCGACGAAGGCGCGGCTGTAGCCGCCTTGCGCCAAAAACGTGCCGAGATCGCGCGGATCGTCGGCGCCCGCATCGCACAATGCCGTCGCCTCGCGGAAGAAGCGCATGCAGTCGCGCAGCATGCGCCAGTGATCGAGGCGCACGATATTGCGCTTCTGCGCGAAGAGCCCTGCAAGCGTGCCGCCGGAATACTCGATGCGTCCGCGATCGATCGAAGCGGCAAACGACATGTCCGACTGCCGTGCGGCGACGCCCAGATGCTTGAACAGCGCGATGAGATCGGGGTAGGTCGCATCGTTGTAGACGATGAAACCGGTATCGACCGCAACCTCGCGCACCGAACCGTCGTCGGCGCGGGCCTTCGTGTGCACCGTGTTGGTGTGGCCGCCGAGACGGTCCTGCTTTTCGAACAAGGTCACGCGGTGGCGCTTGGCGAGCAGCCAAGCCGCACTCAAACCCGAGATGCCGGAGCCGACGACGGCGATATTGAGACGATCCATGCTAGGCCGCATTCTTCAGCGTTTGGAAAGCGGCAAGCGCCCGGGCGCGCGCCGTCGCATGGTCGATGATCGGCAGCGGATAGTCGGTCCCCAACCGCAGACGCGCTTTTGCGAGCACCGCGGCGGGCGCTTCCCACGGGGCGAACAGATATTCGGTCGGCAGTTGCGCGAGTTCGGGCACGAAGCGGCGCGTATACGAACCGTCGGGATCGAACTTCGCACCCTGTAGGATCGGATTGAAGATGCGGAAATAGGGGGCCGCATCCGCCCCGCAGCCCGCGACCCATTGCCAGCTCGCCGCATTGTTGGCGAGGTCGGCATCGACGAGCGTGTCCCAGAACCACGCCTCGCCCTGCTGCCAGGGCAGCAGCAGATGCTTGACCAGGAACGAGGCCACGATCATGCGCACGCGATTGTGCATCCAGCCGGTCTGCCACAGTTCGCGCATGCCGGCGTCGACGATCGGATAGCCGGTCTGGCCGCGCTGCCAGGCGCGGAGCTTCGTCGCATCGTCGGCCCACGGGAAGCTGCGGAAATCGGCGCGCAACGGCGCTTCCGGCAGATCGGCATGCTGGAACAGCAGATGGTGCGCGAATTCGCGCCAGCCCAATTCCGACAGGAACGTGTCCGCCCCCGCCGTACCGCCGGCCGCCGCTTGGGCGGCATGGAAACATTGGCGCGGCCCGATTTCGCCGAAATGCAGATGGGCCGAAAGGCGCGACGTGGCCTCGAGATCGGGCCGGTTGCGGTCTTGTTTGTAGCCCGCAATGGCGTGTTTGAGGAAACGCGCGAGCCGCGCATTGGCCCCGGCTTCGCCGGGCTGCCATAGATCCTGCCAACCCGCGGCCCAATCGGGCTTGTTCGGCGCAAGGTTCCAGGCTTCGAGCGCGTCCGAGGCGGGCCACGTTGCGGGTGCGGCAAGCTTTTTGGGTGCTGCGACGGGAAGCGGTGGGGCTTCGCCCGCGATGCAGGTTTTCCAGAATTGCGTGAAGACGCGATAGGGCCCGCCGCTTTTGTTGCGGATCGTCAAAGGTTCGAACAGCAGGGCCGCGTTGAAGCTT
The DNA here is from genome assembly GCA_027490975.1 of Rhodospirillaceae bacterium. Lineage (GTDB taxonomy): Bacteria > Pseudomonadota > Alphaproteobacteria > CACIAM-22H2 > CACIAM-22H2 > Tagaea. The sequence continues at coordinate 67,438 of JAIXXA010000038.1, read as the reverse complement.
TTGGCGGCAACGCCGCGCGCTTCGAAAGCGGCTTTGGTCGCAGAGTCGCGCGCGATCGCAGCGGGCTCGTAGCGCCGATTCCAATAGATTGCGCGCGCGCCCGTCTCGGCGACGAGGCGCTCAAGCACGGCATGGGCCGCACCGGCGCGAAGGATCAAGCGGCTGCCGATTTCGGCAAGCGATGCGCCGAGCGCGGCGAGCGAATGGTGCAGCCACCAATCCGATGCCGCCCCGGGCGCCCAGGCCCCCTCGCCGCCAATGTCGCGGATATAGACGCAAATGACGGGGGCGCCCGTCGCCGCCGCAGCGGCAAGGGCCGGATTGTCGGTCAGGCGCAGATCCTGACGAAACCACACGAGTATCGGCGCCGTTGGCATTGTTTTTCGGAAAAGACCGTTGGTTCGACGTTGCTGGCGAGGGTTTACGTTGCGCGCAGCATCATGGATCACCGAGCGGGCTTTTTGGCGGTATCCGAATGCGCCGCAAAGGGGAGCAAACGCTCGCGGCCGAACAAATGCAAACGTTCGCCGCCCAGCATCAGCACGCGGAAGCGCGCGCGGCCGAACAGCCGGGCGATCGCCGGATCCAGCACGTCGAGCCCGCCCGCATAAGCGCCGAAAGCCGGCAGCACCATGCGCCGCCCGTCGAGCGCAAAACACGGGGCGGCGATGCGCCCGGCTTGCGTGGCGACGGCGGCTTTGGGGTGGAAATGGCCGACGATTTCGCCGGGCGCCAAGCCGCCTGCCGCTGCCGGCGCGTGGCGCAAGGCGAGCTTGTCCTCGACGATTTCGGACACGATGCGCCCGCCGAACGCAGGCGGTATCGCCGGATCGTGGTTGCCCACGACCCAAACCCAGTCGAGCCCTACCACGAGGCGTTTGAGCAACGCCGCATCGTTGGGCGCCATGCGCGCCTCGGCGCGCACATCGTGGAACGAGTCGCCGAGGCACACGACGCGCGCAGGCGCGAATTTGCGGACGAGCCCCTGCAACTTCGCAAGGCTCGCGGCCGAATCGTAAGGCGGCAGCAGCGTGCGGCGGGCGGCGAACGCCGAGCCTTTTTCGAGATGCAGATCGGCGACCACGAGCGTGCGGCGCGCCGGCCAATAGAGGCCGCCCGACGGATCGGCGAACAACGGCGTTTCTTCGAGCGTCAGGCGCGCATGCATGGAAAAAGGGCTCAGAACAAAGTCTGCTGCGGATCGTCGTCTTCGAAGCCAGCCTCGTCGATCAGCGCTTGGGCGGCGGCGGCATCGGCGAGCCATTCGTCGGGGGCGGAGCCTTGCACCGATTCGCGCCCCACTTCGAGCAGAATCGGCACGGCGAGCGGCGACACGCGGGCCAAGCTGCGATGCGATATGCGCCCGCGCGCGGCCTTCAGCATTTGGGCCAAGCGCGCAAGATCGATCATGCCGGCATCGGCGTCGGCGCGCGCGGCTTTGAGCAGCACATGGCCCGGCTGGTGCTTGCGCAAAACGTCGTAGATGAGGTCGGACGAGAACGTGACTTGGCGGCCGGATTTCTCCTGGCCCGGATGGCGCCGCTCGATGAGGCCCGCAATCACCGCGACGTTGCGGAAGCTGCGTTTCAGCATCGCGCTTTCGGCGAGCCATTCTTCGAGATCGTCGCCGAGCATGTCTTCGGCGAAAAGCTCGCTCGGCCGTTCCACGTGTTTGCCCGACCACACCGCGATCGCGTAGTCCGACGCCACGAACCCGATCGGCCGCAAGCCGGCGCGCGCCATGCGCCGCGTGAGCAGCATGCCCAGACTCTGATGCGCGTTGCGGCCCGCAAAACAGTAAGCCACCAGAAACCAGCGCCCGTCGCGCGGGAAGGTTTCGACGAGCAGCCCCGTGCGGTCGGGCATCTGGCTGCGCTTGCGCTGCAAATGCAGCCATTCGCGCACGTCGGCGGGAAAGCCCGACCACGCGGACGGATCCTGCAGGAGCGCGCGCACGCGCGCCGCAAGCTCGCTCGTGAACGGCATCCGCCCGCCCGCATAGACCGGCACTTTGGGCTGCTCGGCGGAGGCCGCCTTCGAAACCTCAAGCGTGCCGTCGCGCAGCCCCTCGAAGCGCAGAATCTGGCCTGCAAACGCAAACGTGTCGCCGATCTCGAGCCCGAGGGCGAAATACTCTTCGATCGAGCCCAGGCGCTTGCCGCGCTTGAACGCGACATGCAGCATCGGCTCTTCGACGATGGTGCCGATATTCATGCGATACTGGCGCACGAACAACGGATCGGCCACGCACCAATGGCCGGTTGCGTCGCGCACGAGGCGCCGATAGCGCTCGTAGCCCGCCAACGCGTAGCCGCCGGTCGCGACATAATCGAGGACCGCGTCGAAATCGGCGCGCGAAAGTGCGGCGTAGGGCAGCGTCGCCACGGTCTGCGCGTAGGCCGCATCGGCATCGAACGGGCCCGCGCACGCCATGCCCAGCAGATGCTGGGCAAGCACGTCGAAGGCACCGGGGCGTTCGGGCAGGCGGTCGAGCTCGTCGGCCGCCACGGCCGCGATCGCGGCCACACATTCGAGCATCTCGAAGCGGTTGCCGGGCACGAGCAGGGCTCGGCTCGCATCGTCGAGCCGGTGGTTCGCCCGGCCCAGCCGCTGCAGCAGGCGCGAAGCCCCCTTGGGTGCCCCCACCTGCACGACGAGATCGACATTGCCCCAATCGATGCCGAGATCGAGCGAGGATGTGGCCACGACCGCGCGCAATTTGCCCGCCGCCATCGCCGCTTCCACGCGCCGACGCTGCTCGGCCGCAAGGCTGCCGTGATGCAAAGCGATCGCGAGATTGTCGTCGTTGAGCTTCCACAATTCGCGAAAGCAGATCTCGGCCTGCGCACGCGTATTCACGAACACGATCGCCGCCTGCGCGTTTTTGAGCGCCATATAGACTTCCGGCAGCGCATGCACGGCCCCGTGGCCCGACCACGGCACGCGCGCGGCCGGGTTCACGATCGTCACCTGCGGTTTTGCCCCAGCGGCACCGAGCACGATGTCGGCCGGGCGGGACAGCCCCGCCGAGAGCCAGCGTGCCAGCATCGGCGGATCGGCGACGGTTGCCGACAGCCCGACGCGGCGCGCGTTCGGCGCCAAGGCCGCAAGCCGTGCGAGACCCAGTGCAAGCAGATCGCCCCGCTTGGTGCCGGCAAGCGCGTGCGCTTCGTCCACCACCACGCAGGCAAGTTCGCCGAACAGCGCTCCGGCATCCGGATAGGAGAGCAGCAACGCGAGCGATTCGGGCGTGGTCAGCAGCAGATGCGGCGGGTCACTGCGCTGGCGGCGGCGTTTGGATGCGGGCGTGTCGCCGGTGCGGGTTTCGGCGCGCACGCCAAGTCCCATCTCGGCGATCGGCGCTTCGAGATTGCGGTGGATGTCGACCGCCAGCGCCTTCAGCGGCGATATGTAAAGCGTGTGCAGCCGCGGGCGCGGATCCTCCGCGATCGCGACGAGGCTCGGCAGGAAGCCCGCCAGCGTCTTGCCCGCCCCCGTGGGCGCGACGAGCAGCACCGAGCGACCCGCGCGTGCGGCTTCCAGCAGCTCGGCCTGATGGCGGCGCAAGCTCCAGCCGCGCGCGGCGAACCAAGCGTCGAAGGGAGCTGGCAGCGTTGGCGGGGGCACGAGCGAGCCGGTGTCGATCGGCGTCAATCCCGGAAATCGACCAGCGCGTCGTCGAGATCGAGGCCGCTGCCGTGTTCGCGTATGAGGAAAGCCGGCCGATTCGAGATGATGCGCAGCTCCTTGTTGCCCGAACGCGGCAAGGGAATGCGCGCATTCTTGCAGTAGCCGATGAGGGCGGCCGCGATCTCCGACTGTTTGAAGCTGCGCTCGACCTTGCCGCCGGAATCGCGCTCCAGGTGCAGCGTCATCGAGAAATCGCTTTCGTCGAACACCATGCGCGTGATCATGCCGACGGGCAGCGGCTTCTTCTGCAGCCGCACGAACGCGCCGATCGCCTGCACCATTTCGCTTTCGCGGAAAAAGATGAGCCGATATTCGGACATGCCGTCGGGCAGAGCGGATTTCTTTTTCATGCGACGTGCTTGACGAGTTCGAAAGCCAGAAACTCTTCGGTTTCGGGCCCCGCAATATGCACCATCAGCGCGAGCCGCGTGTCGATCAGATAGACCTGCTTTTTGGATTTGAGCGGCAGGCGTACGCTGCGATCCTTGCACAGCAGGATCAGCGCGGCGGCAATGGTCTCGCGGTCGAAGCGGAAAATCTGCGGCCGCGGCGTGCCTTCGTAGGTAAGTTCGATGTCGATTTTGTTCGGATCGACGACAAACGCGTCGGGTTCGCGCACCGGAACGGCCACGCCGCGCCGACGCTGGAACGAGACCAGCGCTTCGCGAATGTCCCGCCAGGGGAAAAGGATGCACCGGTACTCGCTGGCCATACGGGTGTAATCAGCTCACGGCGGTTGCGGACAATCCCCTTCGATAGCCCATCGCGCCGAGCCGTGCAATCGCCCCGCTGAGAACCGTCATTTCTGCGGTGCGGCCGCGGCAATCGCTTTGCGTTTGCGCGACATGCCCCGCACGACGACGTAGAAAACCGGCGTCAGGAACAGGCCGAAAATCGTGACGCCGAGCATGCCGGCGAAAACGGCCGTGCCCAGCGACTGGCGCATTTCGGCACCCGGCCCGGTTGCCGTGACGAGCGGAACCACGCCCAGGATGAAGGCGAACGCCGTCATCAGAATGGGCCGCAGCCGCAGGCGGCACGCCTCGACCACGGCTTCGACGGCGTCTTTGCCTTCGTTTTCGATCTGGCGCGCGAACTCGACGATCAGAATCGCGTTTTTGGCCGCCAAGCCCACCAGCACGATGAGACCCACCTGCACGAGGATGTTGTTGTCGAGCCCGCGGATCATCACGCCGGCCAGGGCCGACAGCACGCTCATCGGCACGATCAGCACGATCGAGAACGGCATGCCCCAGCTTTCGTACTGGGCGGCGAGGGCCAGGAACACGAACACGACGGCGAGAATGAAGATGTACGTCGCCGTGTTGCCGGTGAGTTTCTCCTGGTAGGCAAGCTCGGTCCATTCGAGACCGATACCGGCGGGCAGCGTTTCGGCCGCCACTTTCTCGATGAGCGCGATCGCCTGGCTCGAAGTGACGCCGGGGCCCGCCGCCGCCTGGATCGGGATCGACACGAACGCGTTGTAGCGCTGCACGAGGTCCGCGCCGGTCGTGTCGCGAATCTCGACGAGCGTGCCGAGCGGCACCAAAGCACCGGTCGCCGAGCGCACGCGCAGGCGCGCGATGTCGTCCGTCGTGAGGCGGAATTCGCGGTCGGCCTGGGCGCGCACCTGGTAGACGCGGCCGAACGCGTTGAAGTCGTTGACGTAGGCCGTGCCGAGATTGAACTGCAGCGTCTCGAAGATGTTGCCGATCGGCACGTTCAGGATCTGCGCCTTGGTGCGGTCGATATCGAGATAGATCTGCGGCGTGCTGGCCGAGAACGAGGTGAACACGCCGACAAGGCCCGGCGTCTGGCGCAATTGCCCGATGAGCTGGTTGGCAGCACCCAGCACGCGCACCACGTCGTTGCCGGTGCGGTCCTGGAGCTGCAGCTTGACCCCGCCCAGCGAACCGATGCCCGGCACCGAGGGCGGTGCGATCGCAATGATGAACGCCTCTTGGATCTGCTGCATGCGGCCAAACAGCTGGCCCACGATGGCGTCGGACGTGAGCCCGGCAGGTCCCCGTTCGGAAAACGGCTTGAAGCCGGCGAAGATCACGGCCGCGTTGGGCGCATTGGTGAAGGTGGCACCCGAGAAACCGGCAAACGCCACCGCGTCTTTGACGCCGGGGGTTGCCTGCATGATGTCCATTGCGCGCTTGACGACGGCGTCCGTGCGCTCGAGCGATGCGCCGTCGGGCAGCTGGATCGCCACGATCGCGTAGCCGCGGTCGAGCGGCGGGATGAAACCCGTCGGCACCGCCGAACCGATCCACACGGTGGCCCCGCCGAGGCCGGCATAGACCAAAAGCATCAGCGCCTTGCGCCGCACGAGCACGCCTGAAACCGCCGCGTAGCCGTGGCCCAACTTGTCGAAGCCGCGATTGAAGATCGAGGCAAAGCCGCTGCCGAGCCGGGCAATCGGGTTCTTGGGCGCGTGGTGCGGATCGTGCGGCTTCAAAAGGATCGCCGCAAGGGCGGGCGACAGCGTCAGCGAGTTGAAGGCCGACAGCACGGTCGCAACTGCGATCGTGGCCGCGAACTGGCGGTAGAACTGGCCCTGCAGGCCCGGCACGAAGGCCGACGGGATGAAGACGGCGCACAGCACGATCGAAATCGCGATGACGGCCGTGCCCACCTCGTCCATGGTTTCGTGCGCGGCATCGCGCGGACTCATGCCGTTGGCGATGTTGCGCTCGACGTTTTCGACCACCACGATCGCGTCGTCGACGACGATGCCGATCGCCAGCACCATGCCGAACAGCGTGAGCACGTTCAGCGAGAAGCCGAATTCGAGCAGCACCACGAACGTGCCGATCAGCGACACCGGGATCGCCAGGATGGGAATGAGGGCGGCCCGCCAGCTCTGCAGGAACACGAGCACCACGAGCGCCACAAGAACGATGGCCTCGATCAGCGTCGCGTAGACCGCCGAAATCGACTCTTGGATGAATTCGGTCGGATTGTAGACGACCTGATGCACGACGCCGACCGGGAAGTCGCGCTGCAATTCGACCATGCGCGCGCGGATCGCGTTGGCGGTGGCAAGCGCGTTCGAGCCGGGGCGCTGGAAGATCGCCAGCGCCACGGCGGGTTTTCCGTTCAGATACGAGTTGGTCACGTAGTCTTTGGCGCCGAGTTCGAGGCGTGCCACGTCGCCCACGCGCACGAGGCGACCGTCGCCCGAATTGCGCACGATCACGTCGCGGAACTGGCGCAGATCCTCGAAGCGGCCTTGCGTCGTGACGGCGATCTGGAAGGCGGTGTTGGCGTCGGCCGGCGGCGTGCCGAGCGAGCCGCCGGAGACCTGCACGTTCTGCTCGCGCAACGCACGCACCACGTCGCCCGCCGACAGGCCGTAGCCCGCGAGCTTGTCGGGATCCATCCAGATCCGCACGGCGTACTCGCGCGCGCCGAACACGATGAGATCGCCCACGCCCTCGATGCGCAGGAGCTGGTCGCGCACGCGCAGAAGCGCGTAGTTCGAAATGTAGAGCTGGTCGTAGCTTTCGTCGGGCGAAAGCATGTGCACGACCATCATGAGGTTGGGCGAGCTTTTCTGCGTCGTGATGCCGAGGCGGCGCACTTCTTCGGGCAAACGCGGAGTGGCGATCGACACGCGGTTCTGCACGAGCACGCTTGCCTGGTCGAGATTGGTGCCGGCCTTGAAGGTGATGGTGAGCGCCATCGAGCCGTCGGCGGTGGCGTAGGACGACATGTAGATCATGTCTTCCACGCCGTTGATTTCCTGCTCGAGCGGGGTTGCGACCGTGGCGGCGACGGTCTGGGCGTCGGCCCCCGGATAGGCGGCGCGCACCACGATGGTGGGCGGCGCGATTTCCGGATACTCGGTCACCGGCAGCGCCGTGAACGCGACGGCGCCCAGAATGACCATCACGATCGACAGCACCGAGGCGAAGATCGGATGGTCGACGAAAAAATGCGTAAAGCGCATGACGCGTATGTCCTTTGATGCGGGCGCTTAGCGCGCCAGACGCTTAACGAGAAAGCGGAAGTTCGATCGTCTGCGCCGTCACGCGCCCGCCGGGGCGCACGCGCTGCAGCCCCACCACGACGATGCGTTCGCTGCCGTCGAGGCCCGTGCGCACGATGCGGTAGCCGTCGATGCGCGGGCCGGGGCGGATCAGCCGGATCGCGACCGTTCCGTCGTCGGCCACCACCCACACGAAGCGGCGGTCCTGGTCCGCGCCGATCGCCTCCTCGGGGATCAGCACGGCCTTGTAGGGGTTCGAGCCCGGCACCTGCACGCGCCCGAACAGGCCCGGCGTGAGCAGCCCGTCTTTGTTGGGGAAGGTGGCGCGCGCGCGCATCGTGCCGCTGGCCGGGTCGATGCGGTTGTCGAGGAACTCGAGCCGCCCGATGCGCGGCATGTCGCGCTCGTCGAGCAGGCCTGCGCGCACGTCGAACCCCGCCCCTGCCCGGCCCGATTGCTGTTCGCCTGCCTGCACGCGCCGCGTGTAGGCGATGTAGGAACGTTCGTCGATGTCGAAATTGAGGTAGATCGGATCGATCGACACGACCGTGGCCAGCAGCGTCTGGTCGGCCGTCACGAGATTGCCTTCCGAGACGAGCTTGCGGCCGATGCGGCCGGAGAGCGGGCTGCGGATTTCGGTGAAACCGAGATTGAGGCGTGCCGTTTCCTGGTCGGCGCGCAGTGCCGCGATGTCGGCCTGCGCCTGCTGGAAGGTCTGGCGCGTCTGTTCGAGCTGCCGTTCGGGCGCGGTCCCGCTGCGCGCCAGACGTTCGAAGCGTTCGAAATCGAGCCGCGCGAAATCGAGCCGCGTCTGGGCGGCGTTGACGGCGGCCGTCGTGCGCGCGAGCGTCGACTGGTAGAGGCGCTTGTCGATCACGAACAGAAGATCGCCTTCGCGCACGATCTGGCCGTCGCGGAATCGCACCGCCTCGAGATATCCCGACACGCGCGCGCGCAGCTCGACCGCATCGGCCGCTTCGAAGCGGCCGGTATAGTCGTCCTGCTCGACGATTTCCTTGACGACGGGTTTGGCGACCGTGACCGGCGGGGCTTGCGGCGGCCCGCCCTGCGCCATTGCGGCCGGCGCCAAGGCGGCCTGCGCCACCATCAAAGCCGCAGCGACTGCGACCGCACCGATAAGACGTTGCGCCATTTTCCCCTGCCCCCATGCCGATTTCGGTTGGCGCCGCTTCATTCAGCAGGCACCGCATGGGAAACAGTTAGGCGCGTTCCGCACAATTGTGCAAGCGCAGCAAACGCGAATTTTTGCAGCGCACGCAAATCGTGGTAGCGGTTTACCGATTGGCCGCAGCCTCGGTAGGGCTATCCCCGCCGCGTGCAATCCGAAGATTGCAGCGCAGCGGGAACACAGCCGGAAGCTTAGTTCTTTTTCGGCTGTTCCTTGGCGGCGGGCGTGCCCGTGTGGGTGCCCGTTTCGGTCTTCTTGGCTTCGCCGGCTTTCGGCGCCGCCTGCGCAACCGACGGGACGGCCGCGGGGGCTGCGACGGCGGGCTTGGCCGTCGGCTGCGCGGTCGGGGTCGTCTGCGCGAACGCGGCCGCCGGAACGGCCAGGGCGAGGGCGATGGCAAGAGCCGCAAATTTCTTCATGGGATGTCTCCGCTTCGTGTCGGGCGACGGCACGATGCCGTCGTCGCAAGGACAAAGCGCGAGAGGGCTGCGCTATTCCGCGCGCAATTGCGGCATCATTGTGGAAAAAATAACCAACCCGCGTCAGGCGAAAAAATCGTACGTCTTGCCCTGGCCGAACACGACGAGGTCGGGCGCATTGACGCGCGGTCCGTCGAAAAAGCTCTTCGGCGTCCATTGCTGGTTGTTGAAAGCGGCAACGAACGCGCCGACCTGGTAGCCCAAATCGTATTTGGCGGATCCGGTCGAACCGGCGCCGACCCCGTTGCCCACTGCTCCAAGACCCGACATTCTCGACGGTCCTCGCAAAAATCCGAGCGTTTCTCGCCCAACGAGCGATAAATACCACAAATTTTAGGAATCTGGCAAGCGACGCTGCAGAAGCGTTGGCGCGGAACAAGTTACCTATACCGTGCGTTGGATAATGTGCCGACCTTTCCGTCGGGCACGAGAGGCTTCGAGGAGCGGAACATGCGGCGTATCGGTCAAGCTTTGCGCATTCTCGGTCTCGTGGGCTTGCTGCCGGCCTGCGCATCGGCGCAGATCCTCGACGGGCCCGGACAGGCCGCCCTCGAGACGACGCGCTCAGGCACAGCCACGCAATGGCAGAATCCGGACAACGGCACGCTCGAAACCATCGTGCCCAAGCCCGCCTTCGCCAACGGCGGCACCGTGTGCCGCGAATTCACCAAAACCGTGACGATCGGCGGCACGCAACAGCAAGCCTACGGCACGGCCTGCCGCCAGGCCGACGGCACCTGGAAACTCGTGCAGCAAGAGCCGCAGCAGGAGGCGCCCGTGATCGTCGCCGCCCCGCCGCCGCCGCGCGTGGTCTATGTCTATCCCGAGCCCTATTACGGCCCGCGGCCTTACTACTACGAGCCTTATGGCTGGCGCCCCTATCCGCCGCCGCCGGTTTTCGGCTTCGGCTACGGCTTCGGCGGCCATCGCCACCATCGATGATGCGTGCGGCGCGTGCCAGCGGGATTGCGGCGGGTCGAAACCGTCAACAAGCTGCGGGGATCGTGCGTACCTCCAATATGTAGCTCGCGATGTCCGGCACGCCGCCGACGACAGCGACCTCGACGATTTTGTCGCGTGTGCGGTTGCCGCGCCGTTGCGACCACGCTGCATACGCCATCGACAGCAGCGGCGTGAAGGTCCCGCGCCCGCGGCGCGCTGGCTTGTGAATCGTGCTTCCCGAATTGATCGGGCAAAGCTCGAGCCGGTCGGCATGAGCGCGCGCGAGGGCCAGCGTATCGACAACCAAGACGTCGAGCGCGCACTCGCGGTTGGCCGTCGCCTCCAGCAGGCGCTTCAGCCGGCCCGCGTCCGCCCAAAAGAAAACCCGGGCATTCAGCAGCGCAAGCCGGTCGGATGGCATCAGACCATCGTCGAGGCACGTCGCAGGCGGGCTGTCTCGAGTAGATCAACACAGATTGATCGACGCGTTGAATCGCAGCGGCAAGATCAACAGTTGGGCGGCTTTTGCCTCGAGTGTTGCGGCGGTCTTGGCGGCAAACGCGCTGCTGTTGAGATCGATCTAACCGCCTCTATCGTCGCTCGGCGTCGACAAGATGGAACGAGCGCTTTCCGCAAAATCAATTCGCGATGCGGTGGCCGTAATCGAGCGGATGGACCGAGACCATTTCGGCCGCCGCGTAGAACACCAGCACGGCCACCCAAATCTCGACGCCGATGGCAAAGCGCAGGCGTGCGGGCGCACCCGGCGCGCCCAAACGAATCGCGGGCGTGAGGCGAATTTTGTTCCATGCCGCGATCGACAACAAGACGAGAAAGACGGAAATCTTGGCGACAAACGCCCAGCCGTACCAACTGGCCGCCAGCAAATCCCACCGCCCGATCAAATAGAACGCCGCCAACGCGCCGATGCTTGCGAGCACCGCGATCGCACCGACCGCGATCTTCGAAAACGCGTCCAGCACGGACACGATGGCGACATTGTCCGCGCGTTCGCACACGATCCGCAGCGGCACCAGCGATCCGATCCAAAACGCGACGGCGGCAAGATGGACCGTCGTGAAGACGGAAAGCTCCTGGCGCGGCATGTAGAGCGTCGAATGCCCCATCGCCGCGTAGCTCGCGCACACGACGAAGGCGCCGATGGCGGCCACCGGCAACGCCCAAGATTGGCGCGACAAGGCCGCAAGGCACAAAGCAAGGCCGCCCAACCGCAGGAAGAACGCGTCGCCGATCCGCGAGCGGCCGATGGCCGCGTAAAGATCGAAGCGCAGCAACCCGTCGAACCCGTCGCGCGACAAGATCGCCGCGCGCACGGGCCATGCCAGCAAACTCGCAACGATGCCCGCCAGGACCAACGCGACCAACCATCGGCGCACGCGCCGTTGCTCGTCGGCAAGCAGCGAAGGCCCGAGCAGCACGAGGAAGAAAACCGTGCCCGCCGCCGCCAGCGACGCCGCGTAGTAGCCCGCCCGCACGACCACGGCGAAGCCGTCCCAGACATTCGGATCGGGATGCAGATATTCGAGGATCATGGCGACGACCGTATCTCGAAATGCACGCGCCCCGAAATCGGATGCCCGTCGGCCGAGATGGCGGCCCATTCGAGCCGCCACCAGCCGGGTGCAAGGGCCGACGGCACCACCGCGCGCTCGACCGCAGCCGCCGCGCGCAAGGTGGCGGTGGGCAAGCGGATCTGCCGCCCGGCGGCATCGACCAGCCGCAACGTCGTGACTTGCACGCGCTCGTTGAACGCGACGACGATCTCGGGCGGCGAGGCATCGAGCACGGCGTTTTGCGCGGGCACCGAGCGCCGCAACTCCGAATGCGCCGCCGCCGGTGCCGCAAGCGCCAGCAGCGCCGCCAGCGCTCCGAAAATCATGGTTGGAAAAACAGCGATCATCGCGTCATGCGGTCCATGTCGGCGATGAAGAACGAAGAAATGGCGCGGCCGAAGGGATTCGAACCCCTAACCTCCAGATTCGTAGTCTGATGCTCTATCCAGTTGAGCTACGGCCGCGCGGAGGCGTTTCAAAACCCGATACCTTGGGGAAACGGTCGCGGACACTAGTCGAACCGAGTTGCGCACGCAAGCGCAAATGCCGCGCGTCCGCCCAGCCGCATTCGGGCTGCCGGGCGCGCAACTAACGCTGTGGAAAACCGGGATAAATTCGCCGTTGCGCCGATGCGTCGCGTTGGTTACGATCCGCCGCCTTCGGGTTCTAGGGTTGAACGGCCCACCGGTCGCTTGCCTTCGGACTCGCACAAAAGTTTCACGGCGACGGCGGCGTTTGCGCTAGCGTTGCCGAGTTGCCGCCACGAGCCAAGCCCGCCCCACTGCTTTGTCCAGCACCTTTCTTTTCGAACGAGCTTGCACAATGATCGATCGGTTTGCCCATCTCCGCAAAACTGCCTTGTTGCTGGCCCTGGGCGTGCCGCTGTCGGGCTGCAACATGGTCTCGGAAGCTTTGTGGCCGTCGCTGTCGGGTCCGAGCACGTCGCAGCAGTCGGCCGCCGTGCGCCAGGACATCCCCGCTTCGGCAGCCGAACGCCAAGCGCAAAGCGCGCCGATGCCCGGCACCAATTTTGTTGTGCCGTCGCGCACCTCCGGCGCCATCGACGCGCCCGACACGGGCCGCTTGCCCGGCGGGCAGCAGACGGCCGTCGGCATCCGCGCGCAGGCGATGCGCACCGAGCTGCAGAATCTCCAGGGTGCCGTGCAGGCGCGCTCGGGCACCATCCAGCAGATGCGCGGCGACACCGTGAACACGGCCCAGCGCTATTTCACGCTCGTGGCCGGCATCAACACCCGCCTGCAAGTGGGCACCACGCCCGGCAACCCGATCCTGCAGGCGCAATGGACGCAAGCGGCCGCCGAACTCGACCGCCTGTCGGCCGAAATCGGCCGCCTCGCACAGCTTTCGAGCCAGGCCGCAGGCGACGCGGCAATGGCCGCCTTCCTGCTCGACGCCACGCGCGCCGCCTATTCGCTGACCGGCGCCGTCGAAGAAGACCACCGCCAGCTGGCACTCGTGGAAGACGAAGTGAACCGCACGGTCGTGTCGATCGACCGCGTTCTCAACGAACTCAACGAAGACATCAACCGCCAGTCGACCTACGCGAGCCGCGAGCGCTCGAACCTCACGGCGCTGTCGCTTGCCATCCGCAACGGCGAGCTTTTCGGCTCGGGCCTCAACAACCGCGCTTTCACCAACGTCGCCCCGGCCGACGGCAGCCCGGCGATCCTGGGCGTGGCGCCGGGTGCGCAGCCGCAAGCGGCCAACCCCGCAACGGCCGCCGCCGGCCGCCGGCCGCTCGTGGTGATCCGCTTCGACCGCGCCAATCCGTCCTACGAGCAAGCGCTCTACACGGCCGTGAGCCGCGCGCTCGAGCGCAGCCCGACCGCGAATTTCGACCTCGTGGCCGTTGCCCCCACGCGCGGCGGCCAAAGCCAGGCCGCGTTGGCCGCAACCTCGGCGCGCCGCCAGGCCGAGGGCGTGATGCGCAGCCTCGGCAATATGGGCCTGCCCGCCCAGCGCATGACGCTGTCCTCGACCACGTCGTCGCAGGCGCAGAACAACGAAGTGCATCTCTACGTGCGCTGAACTTTCCGACGCGGCTTTCGCGCCCGCAAACAGACAAAACCCCGGCCCCAACAAAGGGTCGGGGTTTTTCGTTTGGGGCTGCCGCCCTCAGCTTTCGAGCGACTGCGCCAGGAATGCGCGGATGGCGGGATCTTCGGTGAGGCCGATGGCCGTGTGCAGGGCCGCAGCGGCTTCGCCCCGCTGCCCGCGCGCGACATGCACGGCCGCAAGGGTGGCCCAATAAGGCTGATAGCCGCGAATGTCGGCCTCGGCCAATCGCTGCAGCACGGCCATCGCCGCGTCCGCGTCGCCCGCATCGAGCAAAGCAGCCGCCTGCGCCACCAGCACGCCGATACTCGGGCAGCGTTGTGCGAGCAAACCGTAGAGCGTGCGCAGGGCCGCGTGGTTCGTCTGTCCGGTTATCGGGCGCTGCGCATGCACGGACTGGATCGCGGCTTCGCATTGGTAGCGGCCGAACACGCCGGCGCGCGAGGCCGCCGTCAGATGGCCCTCGGCCTCCACGATCATGTCGCGCGACCACAGGCGCGCATCCTGGGCTTTGAGCGGCACGAAGCGACCGGCCGCGTCGCGGCGCGCAGCGCGTCTTGATTCGCAATAGAGGATGAGCGCCAACAGGCCGCGCGCCTCGGGCGCTTGCGGCAGCAGCGACACGACAAGCCGGCTCAAATACAGCGCCTCGTCGGCAAGTCCGCGCGCGCCGGCATCGCCGTCGGCGCCCGCAACCGCATCCCAGCTGGTGCCGTAGGCGGCGTAGATCGCGTCGAGCACGTCTTCGAGACGTGTCGGCATGTCGGCTTGCGTCGGCAATTCGAAACGCAAACCCGCCGCTTTGATCTTGGTCTTGGCGCGCACCAGCCGTTGGCCCATCGTGGCGGGCGCCACGAGAAACGCCGCCGCGATCCGGGCTGCGTCGAGCCCCAGCACCGTCTGCAGCATCAAGGGCGTGCGCACGCTCGCATCGATCGCCGGATGCGCGCACACGAACAGGAGTTTCAGCCGGTCGTCGGGCAGGGCGTCGGCATCTTCGTCGACGGCACCCTCGTCGAACAGCAAAGCCAGATCGGCTGCAGCTTCGATGGCGACACCCTTGTGGCGCGCCGCGTTTTTGAGATGGTTGCGCGCCGTCGCAACGAGCCACGCATCCGGGTTGTCCGGCACGCCGCGCGCGGGCCAAGTGCGCAACGCCGCGAGAAACGCGGCCGACAGCGCGTCTTCCGACGCCGCAATGTCGCGCGTGCGGGCGGCCAAGATCGCGAGCAGGCGACCATACGAGGTGCGCGCCGCCGTCTCGGCGGCTTTGGCGGCGGCGCGCGCGCTCGACATGGTCGGGCTTTGGCCTAGGCGCTGGGCGGCGCCATTGGCGGCAGCACCGGCCGCACCTCGACCGACGCGTAGGACGCAGAGGGCGCGCGCACGGCCCACGCCAATGCGGCGTCGAGATCGGGCACCTCGATCACGAAATAGCCGCCGAGCTGTTCTTTGTTGTCGGCAAACGGGCCGTCCTGCACGGCGCGCTTGCCGTCGCGCAGGCGCACGGTCGTCGCGGTCTGCGGCCCTTGCAGGCCGTCGCCTTTGACGATGATGCCGGCCTGCGCCATCGCACCGATGAACGCGTTCCAGCCGCCCCAATAGGCCTCGGCCTCGGCGGGATCGTTGCGCTTGGCGAATTCTTCGGCGGTTTCGTTGAGAAGCAGCATGTATTGCATGGGAAAGATCCTTTCAGGATGGAGCAAAGTGTCAAGCCGTTTCAGCGCAAGAGGCCACGTCGGCCCGCCTGCCATGCGACGGCCAGCAAGGCAGCCGCGATCGCGACGACGAAGGCCAGAATGACGAGCTGGCTCGGGATCGCGTCGAACACCCCGTAATACGTGTCGCCCGCAAAAAGCAGCACGTAGCCTGCCAGCGACGCGGCGAAAATCGGCAAGGCCGCACGTCGGCGCAGCAGCAAGGCGATCGAGCCCGCAAGGCCGCCCGCAACGCCGATCGCAAACACGACGCTGATCCAAGCGGGGAGCGACAGATAGAGCGCGGCCTGGGCGGCTGTCATGCCCGCGGTCATGGCCGCTTGGCCCGACGGCGTGAGCGTGCCGACGTATTGATAGAGCCCGTAGACGTTCCACGCCGTGCCCACAGCGCCCGCCGTCCAAAGCCACGCAGGCGCTGCTCGCGCCGTTTCTTCGACTGCCGACATGTTCATTCCATCCTCCTTTTTCGGAGAAGCGGCAGGGCTGCCCGATGCAGCCCCTTGTCCGCTTTCGATGGGATGACACGCGAGGAACGCCGCTTTCGACAGCGCCGCAAAAAAAAATTCGCCGGCGCGCTAGAACGCGCCGACCTGGCCGTCGCTGCGCGGGTCCGTGCCGCCTTCGAGCAGGGCCGCGCCGCCGCCGCCAGCCGGCGTGCGCACGACCATGCCGGCATGGCCCATGAGGTCCGTGTAGTCGGCCAGCGTTTCGAGATCGTGGCCCATGCCCTTCAAGGCCGCGATGAGGCCCGGCGCGAAGCGGCTTTCGAGGCGCAGCTTCGTCGTGGCCGTGCCCCAGGTGCGGCCCAGAAGCCAGCGCGGCGCCGAGATCGCTTCTTGCGGCGTGTGGCCGTACCAGGCGTAGCGCGAGAAGATCGCGGCTTGCGTCTGCGGCTGGCCGTCGCCGCCCATCGTGCCGTAGACCATCGAACGGCCGTCGTCGAAATGCGCCATCGCGGGATTGAGCGTGTGGAAAGGCTTGCGGCCCGCCGCCAATTCCTGCGGTGCGCCCTTTTCGAGGCTGAACGAGGTGCCGCGATTCTGGAACAGAATGCCGGTCTCGTCGCCGACCACGGCCGAGCCGAACTCCCAGTAGATCGACTGGATGAAGCTCGCCATGCGCCCTTGCGCATCGATGGCACCCATCCAAATCGTGTCGCCCTTCTGCGGCGCTTGCGGCCACGGGGCGGCCAGATGCGGATCGAACTGGGCGGCAAGTTTCGCCACGCGGGCGTCGGCGAGCAGGCTTTGCGCCTCCTGCGCCATGTAGGCGGGATCCTTCACGTGCTTGTCGCGCACGCGGAAAGCAAGCTTGGTCGCCTCCACGAGCGCGTGCACAAATTCGGGCCCGTCGGCGCGCTCGGGCTTGAAACGCGAAAACAGCGCGAGGATCAGCAGCGACGCCAAGCCTTGCGTGGGCGGGGTCATGTTGTAGAGCCGCGCACCGGGCACGTTCACGGCAAGCGGGGTCACGATCTTGGCCTTGTGGCGCCGGTAGTCGTCGAGCGTCACGGGCGCGCCCGCGCGCTTCAGATCGGCGGCGATCGCCTCGGCCAATTTGCCGCGATAGAAGCTCTCCGTGCCTTCCGCACCGATGCGCCGCAATGTGGCCGCCAAAGCGCCTTGCACGAAGCGGCTGCCCGGCTGCGGCACCTGGCCGCCGGGCAGAAACGCTTTCTTGAAACCAGGCGAAGCTTCGCACTCGGCGCGTTTTTCGGCCGTGAAACGCGCCTGGCTTGCGGTCGCGGGATAGCCGTTTTCGGCATAGTAAGCACCCGGCTCGACAAGTCGAGAGAGCGGCAATTTGCCGCCGAGCGTTTTGGCGATCTCGAAGGCCGCGCCCCAGCCCGACACCGTGCCCGCAACCGTGTTGGCGGCAAGGGGGCCACGCGACGGGATCGTCGCGTGGCCTTGGCGCTTGTACCAGGCAGGCGACAGGACCGAGGCCGCCGCCCCGCACGCATCGATGCCCGCCACCGGCCTGCCGTCGCCGGCATCGATGAGCCAAAACCCGTCGCCGCCGATCGCGTTCATGTGCGGATAGACGACCGGGATCGCGGCCGCCATTGCGATCATCGCTTCGACCGCGTTGCCGCCTTCGCGCAGCACTTCGAGGCCAGCTTGGCTGGCCAGATGATGCGGGGCCGTGACCATTCCGCGATAGCCGCGCGGCGTGCTGAGCATGGGAGGCTTGCCTTTGCTGGGGAGAAGAACAACTCTTTTCTAATCGGGGGTTCATGCGATGCGCAAAGGCTTTTTGAGCGTTCTGGCCGGTCTGTGGCTTGCCTTTCCGGCATTGGCCCAATCGCCGGGCGACCAGGCCGCGATCCGCAGCACGATCGAGCGCCAGATCCAAGCCTTCCGCGCCGACGACGCGGCCGCAGCCTTCGCGTTCGCGGACGCGAACATCCAAAGCATGTTCGGCAGCCCCGAGCGCTTCATGGCGATGGTGCGCGAGGGCTATGCGATGATCTACCGGCCGCGCAGCTACGCGTTCGGCGACGCGAAACCCGACGGCGAAATCGTTGCCCAGATCGTGGAATTCGACGGGCTCGACGGCACCTCGGCGGTGGCGCTCTACTACATGGCGCGCCAGCCCAACGGCAGCTTCCGCATTGCAGGCGTCGAGCTGTTGCCCGCCAAACGGCCGGGCGTTTGAGGGCACGGCGAGCGCGTTTGCATCCGGCGCGTTTGATCCGGCGCACTTGCATCCGGCGCACTTGCATCCGGCGCGCCTGCGCGGCAAGAAGGCGAACGCTTCCCGAGCCGGAGTCGCCCATGTCCAGCGCCGACGATACGTATCGCAAGATGTTCACCGTCTCCTGGCAGGAGCTGCATCGCGACTGCAAGGCGCTCGCCTGGAAGCTCGTGGCCGGCGGCCCGTGGCGCGGCATCGTCGCCGTCACGCGCGGCGGCCTCATCCCGGCCGGCATCATCGCGCGCGAGCTCGAGCTGCGCGTCATCGACACCGTTTCGATCGCCACATACCAGGGCCAGCAGATCGGCGACACGTCGAACATCCTGAAGCCGCTGGCCGCCTCGACGGTCGATGCCAATTCCGGCCCGCGCTGGCTCATCATCGACGATCTCGTCGATACGGGGGCGACCGCCAAAATCGTGCGCGCGATGCTGCCGGGCGCGCATCTCGCCACCGTCTACGCCAAGCCTGCCGGCAAGCCGATGGTCGACACCTACGTGACCGAGGTGAGCCAGGATACCTGGATCATGTTCCCGTGGGATACCGAGCCGCAATTCGTGCGGCCGATCGTAGCACCCCGCTGAAGCAGGGGCGCGTTTTGCGCCTCAACTGCCTTCGGCGATGGTTTCCAAGATCTCGCGCTGCAG
Source organism: Rhodospirillaceae bacterium (assembly GCA_027490975.1). Lineage (GTDB taxonomy): Bacteria > Pseudomonadota > Alphaproteobacteria > CACIAM-22H2 > CACIAM-22H2 > Tagaea. The sequence goes on along the minus strand of JAIXXA010000038.1, from coordinate 48,429 downwards.
CAGCGTGACTTGGCTCTGGTTCGGCAGGCCGATCAGGCCCGCTTTTTTGAACTGCGTGAAGGTGCGGCTGACGGTTTCGATCGTGAGCCCCAGATAGTCGCCGATGTCCGAGCGCCGCATCGGCAGATCGACGGGCGACGCCGGCCGGCCGCGGGAAGCCGCCCGACGCGACAAGGTAAGCAGAAACGACGCCAGCCGCTCGCGCGCGGTCTTGCGGCCCAGCAGCAGCATCTGCTCTTGGGCGGCCTTGATTTCGTTGCCGGCGATTTCGAGCAGCCGATGTTCGAGGGCCGGCAGATCCTTGAACATCTTTTCGAGCCGCTCGCGCGGGAAGCGGCACATGCGCACGACCGTCGTCGCCTCGGCCGAGCAGCCATAGGTGGGGTCGAGGGCGAGGCCGACGAAATCGCCCGGAAACAGAAAGCCCAGAATCTGACGCCGCCCGTCGGGCAGCAGCTTGTAGAGCGTCACAGTCCCTTCGATGACGTTGCTGACATGCTGGGCTTGCGCCCCCTCTTCGAACAACGGCGCCATCGGCGCATAGGTGACGACCGTCGAGATGCTGCGCAGCCGCGAAAGCTGGGCCGCATCGAGAACTTCGCAGATGCTGGCTTCGCGGATCGCGCACTCGTCGCAGTGCGATTCGATTGCCAATGGCACTGGAACGCCCATTGTGTTCGAGACGTGTCCCATGATGCCGCCCCCTGGCGTTCTGTGATACCATAAGGATCGTGCTACGTGCGGTGCGCAAACGCAAGGGCTTCGCGTCCGCACTGTGAAATACCCCTTCAAGAACAGATGTTTGCGGTTTTGCGGCCGAAGACATTGAACCAATTGACGCAAATCGACGTAGTTGAGGTATCCAGGTCGCACACGGAGCACTCGTCAAATGATCAGCCGTTTCTTCCTCGCGAGCGTTTTGGGCCTCGGGCTGGGACTTGGCGCGGCAACGCCAGCCTCTGCGAATTTCGGCGTGCAAGCCGATGCGCCGGCCACGACGCAAACCCTGACATTCGACGTGCTGCGCGATGGCGCCAGCATCGGCACACACCGTGTGACGATCCGCGAGGCGGGCCCCCGCCGCGAGGTCGAAATCGCGATCGACATGGCCGTCAAACTCGCTTTCGTCACGGTCTATCGCTATACCCACCGCGCCACGGAAACGTGGGTGGGCGAGCGTCTCGTGTCGCTCGACGCATCGACCGACGACAACGGCACGCGCACGCGCGTGCTGGCGACGGCTGCGGAATCGGGATTGGCGGTCTCGGGCAGCGGCGGCAGCTACACCGCCCCCGCCGACACCGCCCCGAGCAGCTATTGGAACCGCGACAAGCTGAACCGCGGCGCCCTTCTGGATACCCAAAGCGGCAAGCTCGCGACGATCGCCAACGAAAATCTCGGCGAAACGAGCATGACCGCCGACGGTCGCCCGCAGCTTGTTTCCACCTACCGCGTCACCGGCGATCTCAAAGCCGATCTGAGCTATGCCGCCGACGACAGCTGGGTCGGCCTGCGCTTCGAGGCGCGCGGCGCCCAGATCGTGTATGTGCGGCGCAGCTTCGACCAGATCGCCCAAGCGCGCTGAAAAGAGGCGCGCGCGGATAGGGGCGGGCGCACTGGCGTTTTATTGGGCTGGATGGGGCTTTAAGGCCACGGCGCACTTGCTCCAGGCCCGTAAACCCGACTAAATTCCGTCTGCCCGCTGGGACCGGCGGGCACAAGCCCACGGACGCTTTTCTCGAAGCGTCGAGATCCCGAGCGATGACGACCGCGAACGACACAGCACGCTGGACCGGCTGGCGTCCGATTTTGGGCGCGGGGCTGCTGTCGCTGTTCTTCGCACTTGGCGGCCCAGCATCGGCGCAAAATGCCCCCGCCGCAAACGCACCCGCGCCGACGGCACGCCCGCAGCCCGAATCCGCATCGCCCGCAGGCCCTACCCGCGCGGCGGTTGTCGCCGACCGCCATATGGTGGTGGCCGCCAACCCGCTTGCTGCGGAAGTCGGCCGCCAGATTCTGCGCCAGGGCGGCAGCGCCATCGATGCGGCGATCGCCGTTCAGATGGTGCTGACCCTCGTCGAGCCGCAAAGCTCGGGCATCGGCGGCGGGGCCTTCCTCGTCCACTACGCGGCCGAAACGCGCAAGGTCGAAACCTTCGACGGGCGCGAGACCGCCCCTGCGGGCGCTTCGTCCGACATGTTCCTCGATGCCGAGGGCAAGCCGCTGCCGTTTGCGCAGGCAGCGCAGGGCGGGCATGCGGTGGGCGTGCCCGGCGTGGTGCGCATGCTGGCGCTTGCGCACGAGCAGCATGGCCGCCTGCCGTGGCTGCGGCTGTTCGAACCGGCCATGCGCATGGCGGCCGAAGGCTTCCCGGTTTCGCCGCGCCTGCATCAGCTCATCGGCGAAACGCCGCAGCTCAAAGACTTCCAGGCCACGCGCGACTATTTTTTCGACGCCGACGGCAACCCCAAGGCGGTCGGCACGCGCTTGGCCAATCCCGAGCTCGCCGAAACGCTGCGCGTGATCGCCAACGGCGGCGCGAACGCCTTCTACAACGGCGGCCTTGCGCGCGCGATGGCCAAAGCCGTGCGCGAAACCGGCACCCCCGGCACGCTCGGCGTCGACGACCTCAAAAACTACAAAGCCCTCAAGCGCGAGCCCGTGTGCGGCAACTACCGCCAGCACAAGGTGTGCGGCATGGGCCCGCCCTCGTCGGGCGGGGTGGCGATCGCCCAGATCCTCGCCATGCTCGAAAAGTTCGACATGCGCGCCATGGCGCCCAACTCGGTCGCGGCCGTGCACGCGCTCACCGAAGCCGAGCGCCTCGCCTTTGCCGACCGGGCGCGCTATCTGGCCGACATGGATTTCGAGCAGGTGCCGCTCGACAAGCTGCTCGACCGGCGCTATCTCGCCACGCGCGCGCGGCTGATCGTCCCTGAGCGCAGCATGGGCCGCGCGGAAGCCGGTCGCCTGCAGCGCGCGGCCTTGCGGGCCCCCGACGCGATGAGCGAACTGCCCGCCACCTCGCATTTTTCGATCGTCGACGGGGCCGGCAACGCGGTTGCCATGACCTCGTCGATCGAGCAGGCCTTCGGCAGCCGCGTGATGGTGCGCGGATTCCTGCTCAACAACCAGATGACCGATTTTGCGCTGCGCCCGCGCGACGGCGACGTGCCGAACATCAACCGCGTGGAGCCCGGCAAGCGGCCGCGCAGCTCGATGTCGCCCACGATCGTGCTCGACCGCGAAAACCGGCTGGTGATGACGCTGGGCTCGCCGGGCGGGGCGCGCATCATCCCTTACGTCGCGCGCACGCTGGTGGCGACCCTCGATTGGGGGCTCGACATGCAGCGCGCCGTGGCATTGCCGCACGCGCTGAGCCTCAACGGCCCGACCGAGCTCGAACGCGACACGGTGATTGCGGGCCTCGCGGGCGAATTGCGCGCCATGGGCCACGAGGTGACGTTCGTGGCGCACGCCAGCGGCCTGCACGGCATCCAGATCGTGCGCCGCCAAGGCCGCACGCAGCTGATCGGCGGCGCCGATCCGCGTCGCGAAGGCGAAGCCCTTGGCGACTGACGCCGCATAATCCATCCCGTCTCCGCTTCATCCCCGAAAGTCCGACATGACCCAATCGTCGCCGACCGGCACGCTGCCGGAAATCCGTCTGCAGCCGCAGCGCCACCAGCGCCTGCGCATGGGCCATCCGTGGGCCTATTCGAACGAGATCCAGATGGACAACAGCGCCAAGGCGCTGGCGCGCGGCACGCGCGTGCGCGTGATGACGAGCCACGGCGAGAATCTCGGCACCGCCTTTTTCAATGCGCACACGCTGATCGCCTTGCGCATGCTCGAACGCAATCCGCGCATCGCGGTCGACGCGGCATGGTGCGCGGCGAAGCTGCGCACCGCCCTTGCCTTGCGCGAGCGGCTCTATCCGGGCGGCTTCTATCGCCTGATCCACGCCGAGGCCGACGGCTTTCCGGGCCTCGTGATCGACCGCTTCGGCGACACGCTGGTGGTCCAGCGCAACGCCGCCGGCATCGACCTGCTGTGGCCGGAGCTGCGCCAGGCGATCGAGGCCGTCCTTGCGCCCGCCGCCATCGTGCTGCGCGACGAAAGCCATGCGCGCAGCCTCGAAGGCCTCGATACGGCGAGCGAAACGGTGCTCGGTGCGGTCGAAGGGCCGATCCGCCTCGTCGAAAACGGGGCGACGTTTTTTGCCGACGTCGCGGGCGGCCAGAAAACCGGCTGGTTCTACGACCAGCGCGACAACCGGGCCGCCGTCGCCAAGGTTTCGGCGGGTGCGCGCGTGCTCGATCTCTATTGCTACGGCGGCGGCTTCGGCGTGCAGGCGGCCCTTGGCGGCGCCGCGCAGGTCGTGTTTGCCGACCGCGCGCAAGCGGCCCTCGATCTTGCCGCACGGGCGGCCGAGGCCAATGGCGTGGCCGCCAAGTGCCGTTTCGACAAAGGCGAAATCTTCGACTACGCCGCCAATCTCGACGCGGCGGGCGAGCGTTTCGACGTCGTGGTTTGCGATCCACCGGCCTTCGCCAAGTCGCGCAAGGACGTGCCGACGGCGCTCAAGGGCTATCGCAAGGTCGCCCGCCTCGCGGCGGCGCTTGTGGCACCCAACGGGTTTCTGCTCGCAGCCTCATGCTCGCACAATGTCGAGACCGCGAATTTCCTCGAAGAGACCGCGCGCGGCATTGCCGAAACCGGGCGCCAAGCGCGCGTCTTGCGCGTCGCGGGTGCCGCCGCCGACCATCCGCTGCACCCGTTTTTGCCCGAAAGCGCCTATCTCAAAGCGCTGCTGGTGGCACTCGACTGAGCCGCGATCAAAGCGGCGGCGGCGGATGCATGCCGGCAAAACCGCCGAAGAACCACACCACCACAAGCACCACGAGCACGGTGCCGAGCACGCCGCCGGCCCCCGCATTGCCGTAGCGACCGTGCGCGTAATAGCCCCCGCCGCCACCGAGCAGCAGCACCAAAACGACGATCAGAAGGATCAGGCCCATATCGCTCTCCACGCGTTGGCGGGCGCCGCAGCGACGCCCCACATGGCGCGAGAGTTAGGCGCGCGCCGCTCGGCGCGGCAGCCCCGGAAAACACCTAAACCTGAAATCCGACATCCGGGAATCTGGCACGGTCCTTGAAGGTTCGGCGCATCGCAAAAATCCCGCACGAGGAGCCGCCAATGCCGAATTCCGCCCTGCCCGTGAGCCGTCGTCAATTGCTCGGCACCGCTGCGGCGGTGGCGGCGCTCGCCGCAACCCCTGTGGGGGCGCAAACGCAGCCGCCTTTGCGAATTGCAATGTCGCTCAACGACATTCCGCGCCTATGGGCGGGGCCCGATGCCGGCTTCGAGGGCTTGCGCTTCGGCGGCTATCTGGTGTTCGACGCGCTGACGTTGTGGGATATGGGCCGCCGCGACAAAGCCTCGGGACTCGTTCCCGGCCTTGCGACGAACTGGCGCGTCGATCCGGCCGACAAGAAGCGCTGGATCTTCACGCTGCGCCAGGGCGTCAAATTCCACGACGGCTCGGATTTCGACGCCGACGCGCTGATCTGGAATTTGGAGTCGGTCTTCAACGCGCAAGCGCCGCAATTCCACGCCCCCCGCGTGGGCCTCATCCGCTCGCGCCTTTCGTCGGTCGCCTCCTACGCGAAAATCGACGCGAATACGGTCGCCATCGTCACGACCGAGCCCAACGGCATGTTCATCTACGAAACCTCGTTCCTGATGATCGCCAGCCCCAAGCAATGGCAGGAGCTGGGCGGCGATTGGCAGCGTTTCGCCGAGCGCCCGTCGGGTACGGGCCCCTATCGCGTGACGGCGTTTGCCGCACGCGAACGCGTCGAACTCGAAGCGTTTGCGGGCTACTGGGACAAAGCGCGCGTGCCCAAGACCCAGCGCACCGTGCTGCTGCCGATCGGCGACGCCAACGCGCGCGTGGCGGCGTTGCGCTCGGGCCAGGTCGACATGATCGAAACCGTGCCGCCCGACGCGATCGAGTCCCTTCGGCGCGCCAACATGAAGGTCGACACGAACCTCTATCCGCATGTCTGGGCCTGGCGCCTCAACGTGCAGCCGGACTCGCCGTTCCACGATGTGCGCGTGCGCAAGGCGGCCAATCTCGCCATCGACCGCGCGGGCATGGTGCATCTGCTGGCGGGCTCCGCCGAAGCCGCCAAGGGCAAGGTGCCGCCCTCGAGCCCGTGGTTCGGCAGCCCGAGCTTCGACATCAAATACGACGTCGAAGCGGCCAAGAAACTCATGGCCGAAGCAGGCTACGGTCCCAACCGGCGCTGTGCGGTCAAGGCCATCATCGCGTCGGGCGGCGGCGGCCAGATGCTGCCCCTGCCGATGAACGAATACGTGCAGGAGAACCTGCGCGCGATCTTCATGGACGTGACGTTCGAGGTGGTCGATTTCGGCACCATCATCGGCATGATGCGTGCGGGCTCGCGCGCCCCCCAGCAGGCGGGCGCGCACGCGATCAACATCGCAATCCCGACCATCGAGCCGACCGTGGGCTGGGTCATCTACGACTCGGCGCTCGTCAATCCGCGCGGCGTCAATTGGGGCTACTACAACAGCCCCGCCATCGACAAAGCGCTCGCCGACATTCGCCTGGGCTTCACCGAGCCCGAGCAGAACGCCGCGATGGCAAAGCTCCACACGGCCCTCGTGGACGAGGCGGCGGCGCTGTTCGTGGTGCACGACCTCAACCCGCGCGCCTATTCGGCCCGCGTCGAGGGTTTCGTGCAGGCGCAGAACTGGTTCCAGGACTACACGACCGTGCGCATGCGCTGATCAGGGTGCAGCGTTCAGCGCCCAGTCGTAGCCGTAGGAGATTATGGGCGCGCCGCGTTCGAGGGCCGCGCGTGTTTCGCCGCTCGCGTACGCCAACAGGTGTGTGCGCAAGCCTGCCGCGTCAGCGCCGAAATCCTCTTTGAACCAATCGTAGATCGACGACAGCGCGAGGCCGCGCGGGCCCACGCGCACGCCGCGCGGACTCGCCACGAAACGGCGCGCGGCGGCGTCGAGCTGGGCATCGAGCCGGTCGGCTTCGAAGGCTTCCGCATCGAGATTGGGGCAGCCGAGGGCCGCACAATTGAGCGCGTAGTGGATGCGCGGATCTTGCCACAGCGGGCGCAGGATGCGGTGCTCGATATCGTCGAGCGACAGCGCTTGGTTTTCGACGCGCAGGATTTTGGCGCCCCACGGCCCTGCCGCAAACAGGCCGGGCGAGGTGCGGATGTCGCGGATCGAGGCGACCGGATAGCGGGTCAGGATCGTTTCGACCGTCGCCGCATTGTAGAGATTGATCCAATAGGCCTTCTGCTGCGGCCGCGACAGCGTGCGCGGGGCAACCGCCTGCAGCGCCGCGAGATAGGTCTGCAACGCGACCCGGTCGGCGGCCGCAACGCGGCCATAGGCAAAACGCGCGATGCCGTCCAGCCCCTCGATGCGATAGACCGCGAGCAGCCGCGACCATTGCGCATGGTCGATCGTTTGCGCCGACGCCGCATCGTGGCCGCGCCAGAATTCCCACGCCTCGGCCTTGGGTGCGCCCGAAGCGCTCTGGATCAAGCCCAACATCAGCGCCGCCGCCAGCAGAAATCGCCGCATCGCATTTGCCCGGATCAGAACGGCAGATCGAACAGGAAGCGCACGAGCTTGCGCGTGCGCGGCGAAAAAAGGCGCGGGCTGAAATAGGCTCCGGCCGCGCGCTTGCCCGCTTCCGACAGGGTCGGATAGGGCATCACGGCCCCTGCCATCGTCGCAAGTTTGAGCCGTTGGCCGACTGCCACGACCCACGGTGCAACAAGATCGCCCGCATGGGCCCCCACGATCGTGGCGCCGATCACGCGGCCGCGCTCGGCGACGAGCTTCACGAATCCCGCCGTCTCGCCGGTCGCGATCGCGCGGTCGTTGTCGTGGAACGGCCAGCGCGCGGTTTCGATGTCGCGGCCTGCGGCTTTGGCGGCGGCTTCGCTCAAGCCCACTTGCGCAAGCTCGGGTGCGGTGTACGTCACCCACGGGATCGCCGTCGTGTCGGCGCGCGCGGGTATGCGGAAACACAGATTGCGGATCGCGATGCCGGCATGCCAGCCCGCGACATGCGTGAATTGCAGCCCGCCAGCCACGTCGCCGAGGGCCAGCACATCGCGGTTCGAGGTGCGCAAACGGTCATCGACTTGGATGGCACGGCCGTCGCTGGCGATGCCGGCCGCTTCGAGCCCGAGATCCTCGATATTGGCTCTGCGGCCCGCCGCGATCAGCAGGTGCGAACAGGCGAGCGCGTCTTCGCCGCCCTTGCCGTCGTCGAGCACCACGACGGTCCCCACCGCGTGGCGCTCGATGCGCTTGACCTTCGCATGCTCGCGCAACGCAACGCCGTCGGCCGCAAGGCTTTCGCGCACCACCGCGACCGCCTCTTGATCGTCCTTTGGCAGCATGGTTGCGGCTTCGATCAGCGTCACCTTCGTGCCGAGGCGCGCATGGGCTTGCGCCAACTCGCAGCCGATGGGCCCGGCGCCGATCACGACCAGATGGTCGGGCCGACGGTCGAGTTCGAACACGGTTTCGTTGGTGAGGAACGGCACGTCGGCAAGGCCCGGGATCGGCGGGACGGCCGCGCGGCTGCCCGTCGCGACCACGAATTTGCGCGCGGCGATGCGCGTCGCGCCCGCCTCGACCAGCTTGCGCCCGACGAATTTCGCGCGCGCGGCCACGACCTTGACGCCGAGCCCCTCGAAACGTTCGACCGAATCCATCGGCGCAATGGCCGCGATCGTCGCGCGCACATGGTTGCGCACCGCGGCATAATCCACCCCGCCCGCCGTCTGCAGGCCGAAGCGGCCGGCATTGCGCGCGGCCTTGACCGCACTTGCCGCCGCGATCAGCGCTTTGGACGGTACGCAGCCGAAATTGAGGCAGTCGCCGCCCATCTTGTGCGCTTCGACGAGCACCACCTTGAGGCCGAGCTGGGCGGCCCCGGCCGCCACCGAAAGGCCGCCCGAGCCCGCCCCGATCACGCAGATGTCGGCGGCGATTTCGCTCATGGCGCTTTGCGGCCTTTGAATTTCTTGTAGACGACCGGCAGCAGCGACAGGGCCGCAAGGCCCAGCAGCGGCAGGATCACGGCGGGCTGCATGAACAGGCTCAAATCCGGCTCCTCGCCCTGGTCGAACACGCTGCCGAGCCCGGCCCCGATCGAAGCGAATACGAAGGTTGCGGGCAGGATGCCCAGAAAGGTCGCAACGACATAGACGCCGAGCCGCACGCCCAAAAAGGCCGGTGCGAGATTGACGAGAAAAAACGGAAAGGCCGGCACCAGGCGCAGAACCAGCATATAGGAAAGCGCGTTCTCGCGGAATCCCGCCTCGAAGGCGGCCACGGCCGGGCCTGCCTTGGCGCGCAGGAAATCGCCCAGGGCCGAGCGGGCGGCCAAAAACAGCAAGGTTGCGCCGATCGTGGCGCCGATGACGGCCAAAAACCCGCCCCACAGCGCGCCGAACAGAAACCCGCCCGCCAGCGTGGCGACCGTGCCGCCGGGCAGCGAGCAGGCCACGACCAACACATAGGCCGCGACATAGGCGGCGGCCGCGATCGCCGGATTGGCCTCGGCCCAATCGACGAGATCGCCGCGATGTTCGGCCAACGCGGCAAAACTCAGATAGCGATCGAGCCCGCCCGCAAATGCGAGGGCGAGCACGGCCGCGATCAGGATCAGCGGCGCAAATCTGCGAAGGAGGGACGTTTGGGCCATCTTGGCGTCCAATTCGGGCGGCAGAGACGCGACGTTACATGCAGGGGGGCCGCTCGGGCAAACAATGGACTGAAAAACAACGGAAAATGCCTCGATTGACGCGAAGGCAGGGGGTCTGTATAAACCGCGCTCCTTTTCAGACATTCGGCAATTCGGAGATCGCGTCGTGAAGCGCACATATCAGCCCAGCAAGCTCATCCGCAAGCGGCGGCACGGTTTTCGGGCGCGCATGGAAACGGTCGGCGGCCGCAAGGTGCTGCAGCGCCGTCGCGCCAAGGGCCGCAAGCGCCTTTCGGCTTAGTCTCCGGCGGCCCTGCGGCCGTCGGATTCCGCGCCGCCGGGGTCTTGTGGCGGCGACCGGACAACGGCGACAGGGACAACCATGACCCACGCGCTCACGCGCCTCACCTCGCGAAGCCAGTTCCTGGCTGTTGCGGCAACGCGCCGCAAATGCGCGCGTGTCGGCGTGGTTTTGCAGGCGCGCGCGCGCAACGACGGCGTTGCGGCCATCGGCGTCGGGTTCACGGCCACCAAAAAGATCGGCAATGCCGTGGCGCGCAACCGCGCCAAGCGCCGCCTGCGCGAGGCTGCACGCGCCGTGTTGCCGAAGCTTGGGCTGCCCGGCACGGACTATGTGGCCGTGGCGCGCGCCGAAACCGGCGACACGCCGTTTTTGCAGCTCGTCGCCGCTTTCGAAGACGCCGCGCTGAACCTCGCGCGCAATAGCGGGGCCGCCCGATGATCGCGCGGGTCCTCGATGCCTTCGTCGTGCTCTATCAATGGACGCTGCGCCCTCTTTTGGGCGCAAATTGCCGCTATCTGCCGAGCTGCTCGGACTATGCGCGCGAAGCGTTGAAAACCCACGGCGCTTTCGGCGGCACGTTCCTCGCCGCCCGCCGCATCTGCCGCTGCCATCCGTGGGGCGGTTTTGGTTTCGATCCCGTTCCGCCGCGGTCCGGCGATTTGCCGCGTTTCTGACCCGCGCTCTCAAAAAAAGACAGCCCAGACCCCATGCAGCAATTCGACCAAAAGAACCTGATCGTCGCGATCGCCCTGTCGATCGTCATCGTGCTCGGCTTCGAGTTTTTCTGGAACCAGCCGCGCGCCCAACGCGAACGCGCGGCCGAAGCCGAACGCCGGGCGACCGCCGAGCAGGTGGCCCCCACGTCGCTGCCGCCTGTGCCCGGCGCCGCACCGGGGGCAGCCCCGGCCACGATCGGCGCACCGCCCGCCCCCGGCAGCTTGGCCGCGAGCCTTGCCGCCCAGGCCAATCCGGACCGCACGACGATCCTCGCGCGCGCCGCCCGCGTGACGATCGACACCCCGGTTGCGACCGGCTCGATCACCCTGCGCGGCGGGCGCATCGACGACCTCAAACTCACCAAATACCGCCAGAAGGTCGAAAAAGACTCGCCGCCCGTGGTGCTGCTGTCGCCGCTGGGCGCAACCGATCCCTATTTCGCCGAATTCGGCTGGGTCTCGGCTTCGGGCGCTTTGGCGCTGCCCGATGCCGACACCGAATGGACCGCCGACCGCAACGTGCTGTCGCCCGGCAATCCCGTGACGCTCACCTGGGACAACGGCCAGGGCCTGCGCTTCGAGCGCAAGATCACGCTCGACGACGAATATTTCTTCCGCATCGAACAGCGCGTGACCAACAACGGCACAGCCCCGGTGTCGCTGCACGGCTATTCGCTGGCAAGCCGCGTCGGCACGCCCACGCTCGGCGGCTACTACATTCTGCATGAAGGTCCGATCGGGGTCTTCAACGAGCAGCTCAAAGAGCCGAGCTACCAAGATCTGCGCGAGAAAAGGCAGATCCCCTACCAGACGCGCGGCGGCTGGATCGGCATCGTCGACAAATACTGGCTCGTGGCGCTGGTGCCGCAGCAGGGCGTGGAGATCGGCGCACGCTTCGCGCACGCGCTGGCCGGCGGCCTCGACCGCTACCAGATCGACTACCTCGCCCCCGTCCAGACGGTGGCGCCCGGGGCAAGCGCCACACATTCCACGCTGCTGTTCGCGGGCGCCAAAGAAGTGCGCCTGCTCGACATGTACGGCGAGAAATACAACATCCCGCTGTTCGACCGCGCCATCGATTTCGGCTGGTTCTACTGGCTCACCAAGCCGATGTTCATAGCGCTCGAATGGATCTACGCGGCGGTCGGCAATTTCGGCATCGCGATCATCCTGTTCACGATGGTGGTCAAGCTGCTGTTCTATCCGCTCGCCAACAAATCCTACCGCTCGATGGCGAAGATGAAGCTGCTCCAGCCCGAGATGGAGAAGCTCAAGGAGAAATTCGGCGACGACCGCGCGCGCATGTCGCAAGAGATGATGCAGCTCTACAAGCGTTCGGGCGCCAATCCGCTGTCGGGCTGCTTGCCGATCCTGATCCAGATCCCGGTGTTCTTCGCGCTCTACAAGGTGCTGTTCGTCACCATCGAAATGCGCCACGCGCCCTTCTTCGGCTGGATCCAGGATCTGTCGGCGCACGATCCGACGTCGCTGTTCAACCTGTTCGGCCTGATCCCGTGGGACGTGCCGCCGCTGCTCGAGATCGGCGTGTGGCCGATCGTGATGGGCGTCACGATGTTCGTGCAGCAGAAGCTCAATCCGCAGCCGGTCGACCCCATCCAGGCCAAGATGTTCCTGGCGCTGCCCTTCATCTTCACGATCATGCTGGCCTCGTTCCCGGCCGGGCTTGTGATCTACTGGGCGGTCAACAACACGCTGTCGATCCTGCAGCAATGGATCATCATGCGCAGCATCGAAAACGCGCAAGCCGCCACCGCCAAGGAACCGAGCAAGAAGGAACGGGGCAAGGCGTGACGCAAGCGCCCGCCGATTTGCCCGGTGCCGCTTCGCCGCCGGTCTTTTCGGACGGCGAGATCGAAGCGGCGCGCAAACTGTTCGTGGGTCCGTGCGAGTTCGTGGCAGGCGCCGCCACGCTCGACGCGATCCCGGCCCCGCACATGCCCGAGATCGCCTTGGCCGGGCGCTCGAACGTCGGCAAATCGAGCCTGCTCAACGCGCTCGTCGGCCACGGGCGCATGGCGCGCGTCTCGCGCCATCCCGGCCGCACGCAGCAGCTCAATTTCTTCGCGCTCGGCAAGCGCCTGTCGCTGGTCGACATGCCGGGCTACGGCTATGCCGCCGTCTCCAAGGCCACCAAGGCCGTGTGGAGCGATCTGATGCTGCGCTATCTCAAGGGCCGCCCGACCTTGCGCCGCGCCCTCGTGCTCGTCGATGCGCGCCACGGCCTCAAAGATCTCGACCGCGCTTTGTTCGACATTCTCGATTCCTCGGCCGTCGTCTACCAGGTGGTGCTCACCAAGTGCGACGCGCTCGGGGCCGCCGGCCTTGCCCAGCGCATTGCCGGGGTGGCGGGCGAGCTCGAAGGCCATTTGGGCGCCCACCCCGCGGTGCTGCCGACCTCGTCGGAAAAGAACACCGGCATCGACATTCTCCGCGCCGAGCTAGCGGCGCTGGCGACGCCCTGCTAAAAACCCATCCGTTTCGAAGCCCCCGAACCGCCTACGGACGACACGCGCCATGGACACGACCGACGATCCGCAGACCATCGCCCGCATCCTCTCCCAAGCGCTGCCCTACATGCGCGAATACAACGGCGAGAACATCGTCGTGAAGTACGGCGGCCACGCGATGGGCGACGAAGCGATCGCCGGCGACTTCGCGCGCGACATCGTGCTGATGAAGCAGGTCGGCATGAACCCGATCGTCGTGCACGGCGGCGGCCCGCAGATCGGCGCCATGCTCGATCGCCTCAAAGTGAAGAGCGAATTCATCGACGGCTTGCGCGTGACCGACGCCGCCACGGTCGAGATCGTCGAAATGGTGCTGTCGGGCAGCATCAACAAATCCATCGTCGCGGCGATCAACCGCGCGGGCGGCCGGGCGGTCGGCGTGTCGGGCAAGGACGCGAACTTCCTGGTCGCCGCCAAAGTGAAGCGCACCAAAAAGGACCCGGATTCGAACATCGAGCGCGTGCTCGATCTGGGCTTCGTGGGCGAGCCCACGCATATCGATCCCTCTTTCCTCGAGAGCTTCGCCAAGTCCGACATCATCCCGGTCGTGGCGCCGATCGGCGTGGGCACCGACGGGGCGACCTACAACATCAACGCCGACACGGTCGCAGGCGCCATCGCCGCCGCGATGAAGGCCTCGCGCCTGCTGCTGCTGACCGACGTCAAAGGCGTGCTCGACAAAAACAAGAACCTGATGCCGGATCTGACGGCCGCCCAAGTGCGCGCGCTGATCGCCGACGGCACCATTTCGGGCGGCATGATCCCGAAGGTCGAAACTTGCCTCGCCGCCGTCGACGGCGGCGTCGAGGGGGCGATCATCCTCGACGGGCGCGTGCGGCACGCAACCTTGCTCGAAATCTTCACCGACAAGGGCGTCGGCACGATGATCAAAGGCTGAGGATTGAGCGCGTTCGCCGCCCTCTACGACCGCACGCTGGCGCTCTCGCGCGGCCGGCATGCGACGGTAACGATGGCGGCGGTGTCGTTCGCCGATTCCTCGTTCCTGCCCGTCCCGCCGCATCCGCTGTTGGCGCTGCTCGTGATGGCGGACCCGGCCCGCGCCTATCGCTACGCGACGATCTGCACGTTTGCTTCCGTCGCGGGCGGCTTCCTGGGCTACGCGATCGGCGACGCGCTGTTCGACACGCTCGGCCAGTGGCTGATCGCGCGCCTGCACTACGAAACGCAGATGGAAGCCTTCCAGCGCCTGTTCGCGGAATGGGGCTTCTGGCTGATCGTGGCCAAGGGCTTGACGCCGATCCCGTTCAAGATCGTCACGATCGGGGCGGGCATTGCGCAATACGCGCTCGCCCCGTTTTTCGTGGCGTCCGTGCTTGCGCGCAGCATGCAGTTTTTCGCGATCGCTTGGCTGCTCAAGCACCAAGGCGGGCGCATCGACGCCCTCGTGCGCCGCTACGGCACGGCGCTGGGCTGGACCGTTGCCGCGCTCGCCGTCGCCGTACTTGCGTGGGCGATCTGGCGCTGACCTAAACCCGCGCGATGACGGCGACCGGGCCGCCGCCGTCGGGGCCTTGATGTTCGGCGCCGCCCGACACAAAAAGCTGCGTGTCGCCCACCACGCCCGCCAGTACGCCGCCGACGAGGGCGCGCGCATGGCGCGTGGCGTTGATGTCGCTGTCGTCCCACATCGTGTGGCGTTTGCCGCGGATCGCACCCGTGCGCGCGGGCTCGGCCTTCGCCAGCACGGCCACAAGCCGGTCGCGCGAATTGGGCGCGAGCTGGCCCCGGTCGGAAAAGCCGAGATCGGAGAGGACGGCCCACAAAGCGGGCGCATCGATGCTGTCCTGCATCACGCGATGCGCGATGGCGAGATCGCCCGACCAAGCGGAAGAATTGCCGAGCACCATGATCTCGTTGCGCATGAGCTCGATGCCGGCCGACGTGCTCGCGACCCCCGAATAGAGCGACCAGTCGGCGCACACGGTGGCCTCGTCGGCGGCTTTGATTTCGCCGAGCGCCAAGGCCACGCCGAGCGCCGAAGCGCCGCGCGAATAGCCCATCGATTCGTACGTGTCTTCGCACACGGTGGGCGAAGCGGCAGCCGCAATGCGCTCGGCCGTCAAGAGCGGGCATTTCACCTGCACGTAATGCACGTCGGCAGGATCCGATATGCCGGCCGCCTCCATCGCCGCGCGCACGGCGTCGGCGGTCGCCGCGATCATCGCCTTGCGGCCGATTTCGTGCGCCGCAAAATCGCGCGTGAAGCCGGTGCCGATGGCCAAACGCTTTGGACCCGTTCCGCGCGGCGCGGAACGGTCCACGGCAAACACCGTCATGTGCGGATTGAGCCCGCCTTCCGTGCCGCCCGACATCACGAGTGCCACGCGGGCGCCGATCTCGGCCGGTGTCGCGTTGCAGGCAGCGGCCAAGGCGAGCTTCATCGCCAGCGTGGCGTAGCCGCGCGTGAAGTCGTTGACGCAGCCATTGCCCTCGGTCTTGCCGAGGATCGCCACGACGGATCCGGGACCGAGCGAGCCGTCGGCAAAAGCCGCGTTGAGGGCGGACATGTCGGCAGGATCGCGCATGGGCAATCGACGCACGATGGCACGCATCTTCGTTTCTCCGGCTAGCCGCCCTGCAGGCGGTCGACGATCTGGCGCAGCAACGCACCCAAGGCGAGTTCGAGAGCGACCATCGACAGCGCCTGGAACCGGTCGATGCCGAGCACGACCGTCGCGACGCGGAACTGGATCGCCACCGCCGCCGTCACGGCCGCAACGCCGATCGCGAACAGCGGCAGGCCGTCCATCGCGTCGCTCTGGCTCAGAATGGCGGCGGGCAGATAGATCGCCATCTGCAGCACGCCCGCCCAATTGTAGGCCGGCACGTAGTCGTACCAGGCGCGCGTTTTGCCCCATTGCGTGCACAAAAGATGTGCCGCAACGGGAAACAGCGTGAGACCGACGACGTAGGCGAGCGCTTCGAGCAGCAGCGTGTGCACGGGCGCGTCCGACGCGTCGAGATCGGGCAGCGAAAGATAGAGGTAGGCGGGCAGCACCAGCATGCCCGGCACCAGGAACGAGGCGATCCAGCCCGCGCGCGTCTGCGCGCCGATCATGGCAAGGCCGCTGCGGTCGCCGCGCAGCAGGCGCAGAACGCCGCCCACGGGCATCTGCACGCTTGCAAACAGGCTCATGCGCGCCCGGCGAAATAGGCGTCGAGCATGTGGCCGTAGATGGCGGCAAGGTCGGCGATGTCTTTGACGGCGGCGCGCTCGTCGGTCTTGTGCATCGTGCGGCCGACGAGGCCGAATTCGACGGTCGGGCAGAAGCGCGAAATGAACCGCGCGTCGGACGTTCCGCCCGTCGTCGACAGAGCGGGCTTTCGACCGAGGCGCTTTTCGACCGCGTCCGAAACGAGCGCCGAGAGTTTGCCCGGATGCGTGATGAAACTTTCGCCCGACACGCGCGAGACGGTCTTGATCTTCGCAGCCAGCCCCAGGGCCGCGATGCGCGATGCGACCCACGCCAGCAGCGAGGCCGAGCTGTGCATGTCGTTGAAGCGGATGTTGAAGCGCGCGCGCGCCTGGGCCGGTATCAGATTCTCGGTCGGATTGCCGACGTCGAGCGTGGTCACCTGCAGCGACGACGGCTGGAAATGCGCGTTGCCTTCGTCGAGCGGCTTGGCCGTCAGGTCGGCCAACAGGGCGATGAGCGGATGGATCGGATTGTCGGCGAGATGCGGATAGGCCACATGGCCTTGCGCGCCCGTCGCGGTGAGCTCCACGTTCAGCGAACCGCGGCGGCCGATCTTGGCCATGTCGCCGAGCGTGGTTTCGTTGGTGGGTTCGCCCACCACGCAGATGTCCGGGATCTCGCCGTGTGCTGCGAGCCAATCGAGCATCTTCTTGGTGCCGTTGATCGACGGGCCTTCTTCGTCGCCGGTGATGAGCAATGAGATCGAACCCGGCAACCCTGCGGCCTTGTGGCGGGCCGCGAAATCGAGCGCTGCGGCCGTGAACGCGGCGATGGCGCCCTTCATGTCGACGGCACCGCGGCCGTAGAGATAGCCGTCGTGGATTTCGGCCTTGAACGGATCGACCGTCCAGCCTTCGACATTGCCGACGGGCACCACGTCGGTATGGCCCGCAAAACAGAAATGCGGGGCGCCCGCGCCGAGGCGCGCATAGAGATTGTCGATGTCGGGCGTGCCCGGCTCGCTGAAGGGCAGGCGATGGCACACGAAGCCCGCCGCTTCGAGCGTGCGCTGGAGCGTGCCGAGCGCGCCGTCGTCGGCCGGCGTCACCGATCTGCAGCGGATGAGGTCGGCTGCAAACGCGACGGGATCGAGACCGCTCACGCGCGCAGAAGCTCGTTGATCGAGGTCTTGGAACGCGTCTTTTCGTCCACGCGCTTGATGATGACGGCGCAGTAGGTCGAAGGCCCCGGCGTGCCGTCGGGCAGCGGCTTGCCCGGCAGATTGCCCGGAACGACGACCGAATAGGCCGGCACGCGGCCCATGAACACTTCGCCCGTCGTGCGGTCCACGATCTTCGTGGATTGGCCGATGAACACGCCCATCGACAAGACCGAACCTTCTTCGACGATCACGCCCTCGACCACTTCCGAGCGCGCGCCGATGAAGCAGTTGTCTTCGATGATCACGGGCTCGGCCTGCAACGGTTCGAGCACGCCGCCGATCCCCACCCCGCCCGACAGATGGCAGTTGCTGCCGATCTGCGCGCAGGAGCCGACCGTGACCCACGTATCGACCATCGTGCCGCTGCCGACATAGGCGCCGACATTCACGAAAGACGGCATGAGGATCGCGTTGGGCGCCACAAACGCCGATTTGCGCACCACGCAGTTCGGCACGGCGCGGAACCCGGCCTTGCGGAATTCGGCTTCGCCCCAGCCCGCGAATTTCGACGGTACCTTGTCCCACCAATGCGACGGGCCGGGACCGTGTTCGATGAGCTTGTTGTCGTTGAGGCGGAACGACAGCAGCACGGCCTTCTTGAGCCACTGATGGACGGTCCATTTGCCGCCCGCGCGCGCCGCCACGCGCACTTCGCCCGCATCGAGCGCTTCGAGGGCGGCATCCACGGCCGCGCGCACGGCGCCGTGCGTGGCGAAGTTCAGTTCGGCGCGCTTTTCCCAGGCCTGGTCGATCGTCTCTTGCATCTCGGCGAGGTTCATTTTCGGGTCCGCTCTCGGGGGCTTCGGATGGGGGTTCGGATAGGGCAAAACGAGCCGGGAAAATGGGCTGCCGCCGCACGCCTGTCAATGTTGGCTTGGCGCGGCTGCGCCAATATGGCTAAGGTCGGGCGGTTTTTGCCGTTGGAGCACGCCGCTGAACCTGCCATCCAAAGAATCGCGTGCCAAAAACGGCGCTTCGAGCCTCGAGGCAGCCCTCGACCGGCTGATCGCGGATTGGCCGGGCCCGGCCGCACGCCTCGCGCGTTCGGGCGACGTTGCGGGGGCAAACGCCCAGGCGCGCCCGATGCTGAACGAGTTTGCCGCGCGCACCGGCGATCTCGGCGCGCTCGCGGCCGAAATCGTGCAGACCGGCGCCGCCCGCCTCGACACGGTCGTGGTCCCGGGGGCGGCCGCCCCCGTAACGCTCGACGTGGCGTGCGTGCCGGTCGGCGAGTCGACCCTGCTGCTGGCGCGCGACGTGAGCCTTGCCGCCAACATGCGCAACGCGCTCGCCGACTCGCGCCGGCGCTACAAAGACATCGTCGAAATCTCGAGCGACTTCGCGTGGGAGACGGATGCGAGCGGCGTGTTCGCGTTCGTGTCGCCGCAGGGCGCTCTCGGCTGGCGGGCCGACGATCTCCTGGGCCGCAAGCCGGGCGTGTTCGCGATCGACCCGGACGACGATTCGGTCGCAGCCCCGTTCCTCACGCACGAACCGATCGCCCAGACCGAACAATGGGTGCGCACGGCCGACGGCAAAGACGCTTGCGTGCAGATTTCGGCCGTGCCCTTGTTCGCCGCCGACGGCACCTGGCGCGGCGCGCGCGGCCTTGCGCGCGACGTGACCGAAGCGCGCGAGCGCGAGGCCGAACTTGCCGAAGCGCGCAACCGCGAGCGGCTGATCGCGCATATCGTGCGCGCCGTGCGCGACGAGATGGAAGCGGGCGCCATGCTGCGCGCGGCGGCGGCCGAAACCGCCAACGCGCTCGGGGCCGGCTGCTCGATCTGGCGCGTGGAAGAACCGCACGACGCGGCGCCTTTGTTCGTCGCCGCTGCCTGCCATGGCGGCGACCTGCCGCCCGGGCTCGACATTGCGCGCCGCTTCCAAGCGCGCCTGGACAGCGGCCGCCCGATGGAAGAAGGGCTCGACGCGCTCGTCGAACTCAAATCGCGCGCGGGCTACGCGCTCGCAGCACCGACCGCGTTCCGCCACAAGATCAACGGCCTCGTGGCCCTGTTCCGCAGCCCCGATGCGGTTGCGGACGCAAGCGCGCCGTGGAGTGCGGGCGAGCGCGACGTATTGGCCGAGATCGCCGCGCAGCTCGGCATCGCGCACGCCCAGCTCGACGTGCTCGAAACGCTCGACCGCCAGGCCTCGACCGACGCGCTGACGGGCCTCTTGAATCGCCGCCGCTTCGCGGCCGAGCTCGGCACGCGCCTCGCCGATTGCCAGCGCACCGGCGAGCCGGGTGCGCTCGTCTATGTCGATCTCGACAATTTCAAGGCCGTCAACGACGTGCTCGGCCATCCGGCCGGCGACGCGGCCTTGAAGGCGGTGGCACGCACGCTGCGCAAAGCGCTGCGCGCCAACGATCTGCTGGCCCGCTTGGGCGGCGACGAATTCGCGATCTGGCTCGACCGCACCGACGCCGACGGTGCGGTCGCCAAAGCCGCCCAGATTCTCGAATTGCGCCGCGAATTGCTGCCCGTTTCGGCGAGCCCCGAAAAACCGCTCGGTTTTTCGGCCGGCGTTGCCGCCCATCTTCCCGCCTGCCCCGAAACGGTCGACGGATTGCTCGCGCGCGGCGATGCGGCCATGTACGAAGTCAAGCGGCGCGGCAAGGGCTCCTACGCGCTCGCCCCTGCCGCCCAGCCGAGCTAGCCGCACCGCACGAGAGAGAACGCAGCACGCCCATGCACCACCAAGACGACGCCGACTACGAAGTCGCCAAACGGATGATCCAGGATCCGGACGTGTTCGTGCGCACCAATCTCGCCCGGCGCACCGACGTGCGGCCGGAGATCCTCTACTACCTCACCGAAGATGCGAGCCCGCAAGTGCGCGCGGCCGTGGCCGACAATGCCGCTTCGCCGCAGCACGCGAACCTCAAGCTTGCGCGCGACCGCTCGCAGGAAGTGCGCGCCGGGCTCGCAAGCAAAGTGCAGCGCCTGCTGCCCGGCATGGCGCCGGGCGCCCAGGACGCGGCGCGCGCGCGCACGATGCAGACGCTCGAAGTGCTGGCCAAAGACACGGCCACGCAGATCCGCGCGGTCGTGGCCGAAACGCTCAAAGACGTGCCCGACGCGCCCCCCGATCTAGTGCGCCAATTGGCGCGCGACGCGGAGCTTGCGGTCGCAAGCCCGGTGCTGCAGTTCTCGCCGCTCTTGAGCGACGAAGATCTGCTCGAGATCATCCGCGGCGACCATGCCGAGGGCGCGCTTACGGCCGTCGCCAAGCGCAGCAACGTTGCCGCCTCGATCTCGGACGCGCTCGTCGAATCCGACGACACGGCGGCGGTCGCCACGTTGCTCGCCAACAAATCGGCGCAGATCCGCGAGGAGACGCTGGACCTCGTCGTCGACCGCGCACCCACGCGCGAATCCTGGCACGGCCCCCTGGTCGACCGGCCGACCTTGACGCCCAAAGCCGCCCTCAAGATCGCAGCGTTTGTGGCCGATGCCTTGTCGCAGCGCCTGCAAGCGCGCCCCGATCTCGATGCGGCCACGCGCGACGCGGTCACGGCCGAAGTGCGCCGGCGCTTGGCGCAAGCGGCCGGCGGCGGCGACAGCGCCGATGCGGCAGCCCGCAAACGCACGCTTGCCGATCCGGTCTGGGCGACCGGCAAAGGCGGGGCTGGCGGCGACGGCGCCAACGAAACCGTGGCCGACAAGGTCAAACGCCTGCGCCGCGAAAAGAAGCTCGACGACGCGGCCGTCGCCGCCGCCGCCCAAGCCGGCGAAAAGCTTTTCGTGAAGCTTGCCCTTGCCGATCTTGGCGCTGTGCGCGCCGAGGCGATCGACAAGATCCTGACCGCGCGCTCGGCCAAGGGCATCGTCGCGGTGTGCTGGAAAGCGAAGCTCAAACTCGCGACGGCCGTGACGATCCAGCAGAAGATCCTCACGCTGCCGCCCAAGAGCGTGCTGACGGCCGCCAAATGGGACGGCTGGCCGCTCACCGAAGAAGAACTCAAATGGCAGCTCGAGTTTTTCGCCGCGTGACGCGCGCGCGCCGCTTTCGCCCGCCGCTGCGCTAAGCCCGGACGACGATCCGATACGTGGCCTTCAGCCCATCGGCGGCGTTCACGTAAGGCACCGTCACCGAAGCGCGTTCGGCCTCGCTCAAGCGGCGCCAGATGCCGTCGCGCGCATTGCCGGGATCCCCCTCGACATAGAGCTGCGTCGTCAACAGCGTCTGCCGACCGAGCTTGACCTTGGCATGGATGTGCGGCGTGCGGCCCACATAAGGCTGCGGGCGGATGGTGCGAAACCGGAAGCGGCCTTCGCCGTCGAGCGTCACGCGGCCGAAGCCCTGAAAGGCAGGGTCCATGCGCGAACCGTCGCGCGGATGGTCGTAATGGCCGTCGGCGTCGCACTGCCAGATTTCCATGGCGCCCCCGCGCACGGGCTTGCCCGCGAGGTCCAGCACCACCCCTTCGACCCACACGGCATTGCCTTTGGCGTATTCGCGGCTGCCGTTGCGCAGCAGGTCGAAATCGGCATCCGCGGGTTCGCGCTGGGGATAGAACGGGCCCTCGGCCTGCGCCGGGGTCGGCAGCAACGCCGGTGCATTGCCGGATTGGGCGCGTGCATGCGTGACCGTCCAAGACCCGCCGACCGCACCCAGTACGAGCGTGCGCGCCATAAAGCGGCGCCGACTTTGAGCGAGTCTTTCGTCTTTCATCGATACCTTCCTGCTGTTGCAGATCGCGTGACATTCAGCCGTCTGTTCCGGCGTAAATGTAGCGTATCCCTGAAATTCGCCAAAATTCAGGCAACTAAAAAAGAGTATATACTTTTCTAAGAAAAATAGCTATGTTCTTGATAATTTCTAATGTTTATGCTCGAATCAACCAACGCTGTCGGGTTGCTGTTCGGCCGCGTGCGCTGTTTGACAGGTGAAGAAGGAAGAACAACGGGCGGCTCACAAGCCGTTCCCGCAACCGGTAACCCGTGAATCGTCGTCGTGGTTACATCTACGTCTAATCAATGGCTTAAACCGGCGACGGTCGCTGTTCGTCGCGTTTGGTAACCTATTTCGTCAGGCGATCTCGGCGGCGAGTTTGTGCAGAACCGCGTCGGCGAAGTTGGAAAAACTGCGTGCCGGCACCACAAAAGCGCCGGGGCCGCCGATCACCTCGCTGCGATAGACCCCGGCAAGGTTCGTCTCGTCGGTCAGGATCGGCAGACCGTTGATGCCGACCCCGGCCGCCACCGCGTCGTCGCGGGCAAAACGCGGGAAGCGGCCCTGGTTGTTGCGCCCGTCGCCCGACACGTCGATCGTGCGGCGCGCAACCGCAAACGGGCATTCGGCCAGCACCCGCACGGCATGGTCGATGGCCGCCCCGATCGCCGTCGCGTCGTCGTCGACGAGGCGCGGCTGGGCCTCGAGGCGGGCGGCAAACGCGTCGATGGCGGGTTCCGCGTCGAGCAATGTCCAGCCCAGCGCTTGGGTCTGCGCGAATTGGCCGCCCCACTGCGTCATCGCGACGGCAATGCGGCGCGTAGGCCCGCCCAAAATCGCCCGGCGCACGCGCGCATGGCGGAACGCCGCCGCATAGCCCTCAGCCTGCAGCCGGTATTCCTGGCCGTCGATCGAGCGCGAGCAATCGACCGCCAGCACGAGTGCAAGATCGGCGGCCGGGGCGCCGAACGGGCGGATCGGGTCCGTGTTCGCGGTCCGGGGATCGGCCAACGCCGGCGATGCGGCGGCCGCAAGGCTGCCGGCCAGAAACGCGCGGCGCGTTGAGTTGGGTCGATCTGGGTCGGGTCGGGCCATCGGTCCCCCCTCTGTCGGCAAATCTTGGCACCGCCGCCGGGATCGCCACAAGCGACATTGCCCCGCGCGCCGGAATTTGCGAGTTTGCGGCCCGTTTTGTGACAACGCCCGTTTCGCCACACCCGTATCGCCGCCCCGGAGCCACGCCCATTCGCGTCCTGCATGTCATCGCGTCGATCGCCCAGCGCACCGGCGGGCCGGCCAAGGCCGTGGTCGATATGGCGGCGGCTGTCGCCGCGCGCGGCCATGCCGTGTCGATCTACACGACCGACCGCGAAATGTCGGCGGCCGAGCGCGCGGCCATCGGCACGCCCGCCGCCGACGGCGTGGCGCGGCACGTGTTCAAGCAGCATTGGCCGCACACATTCGCGGCGAGCTTCGATCTCGGCGCGGCGCTGGAAGACGCAATCCCGAAGGCCGACATCGTGCATCTGCACTCGCTCTATCTCTACCATGTGTGGAAGGCGGCATCGGTCTGCCGGAAGGCGAAGGTGCCGTATCTCCTGCGCCCGCACGGCACGCTCGATCCGTTTTTGTGGCGCCGCCATCGCGGCCGCAAAAAACTCGTCGAGCTCGCCTTCCAGGACCGCGCGATCCGCGATGCGGCCGCCCTCCACTACACGGCCGAAGAGGAGATGCGCCTGGCCGCCCCTTACGTGCACGGCGCACCCGGCGTGGTGGTGCCAAACGGGCTCGACATGCGCGACTATGCGCAAGTTCCCGCGCGCGGCGCCTTCTTCGCGGCACATCCCGAACTGGCCGGCACCAAGCCCGTGCTGTTCTTGAGCCGCATCAATTTCAAGAAGGGGCTCGACGTGCTGATCCCCGCCTTCGCGAAGGCTTTGGCGGCGGATCCGGCGTTGCGTCTGGTGGTTGCAGGCCCCGACGACGGCTATCTCGACACGGCCAAGGGTTTTGCAGCGAACGCCGGCGTGGCCGACAAGGTGCTGTGGCTCGGCATGCTGTCGGGTGCTGCCAAAAAAGCCGCATTCGCCGACTGCACGGCGTTCGCGCTGCCGTCGTGGAGCGAAAATTTCGGCATCGCGATCGTCGAGGCGATGGCGTGCGAAGCGCCCGTGATCGTGTCGGACCGCGTGAACATCTGGCGCGAGATCGAAGCGGCCGGGGCGGGCCTCGTCTCGCCGCCCGACGTGGATGCGGTGGCCGCGCATATATTGCTGCTGGCGGGCGATCCGGCGCGCGGCCGGCGCATGGGCGAAGCCGGGCGCAAGCTTGCGGCCGCCAAATACGACTGGGCCACGATCGCGGTCGAACTCGAACGGGTCTATGCCCGTCTGGCGGCCGCATGAGCCCCGTTTCGGTCGTCGTGCTGACGTTCAATTCCGAGGCCACGATCGGCGCCACGCTCGATTCCGTTGCGGGCCTCAGCGACGACGTGCATGTGGTCGATTCGGGCTCGACCGACGGCACGCTTGCGATCATTGCGGCCAAGGGGGCGAAGCTCGCTTCGCACCCGTTCGAGAATTACGGGGCGCAGCGCAACTGGGCCATCGACAATCTGCCATTGCAGCATGCCTGGCAGCTCCATCTCGACGCCGACGAGCGCGTCACGCCCGAACTCAAAGCCGAGATCGAAAAGCTGCTGGCGGGCAATGTGGCCGCGGAGATCGGCGGCTTCTACATCCCGCGCCTCGTGCATTTCCACGGCCGCGCGCTCAAACATGGCGGCATGTATCCGATCTACCATATGCGCCTGTTCCGGGCGGGAAGCGGGCGCTGCGAGGCGCGCAAATACGACCAGCATTTCCAAGCGCAGGGTCGCAGCGAAAAACTGCAGCACCCGATGATCGACGACATTCGGCTGAGCTTCGGCGAATGGACCGCCCGGCACAATCGCTGGGCCGATGCGGAAGTCGACGAGATCCTCGAACCCGGCGGGGACGGCGTGATCCAGGCGGGCTCGGGCGATCCGGTCGCCGAAAAGCGCCGCGCGCGCGGCTGGTACTATCGCGCGCCCTTGTTCTGGCGCGCCTTCATGCTGTTCTTCTACCGCTACGTCGTGAAGCTCGGCTTCCTCGACGGCAAAGAAGGGCTCATCTTCTACGTGCTGCAGACTTTGTGGTTCCGCTTCCTCGTGGACGCCAAGCTCTACGAACGCCGCAAGCAGATCGAGGCCCGCAGATGAACGATCCGTGCCTGTTCTGCGCGGCGCCCACGCAGATGGCGTTCCCCGACATCGTCGACAATCGCTTCGGCTCGCCCGGCCGTTATGCGGTCCATGCGTGCGCGGCCTGCGGCGGCCGCCAGACCTTCCCGCGCCCCGACCAGGCCGCGCTCAAAAGCCTCTACGAGCGCTACTACAATTACGGCGGCAAGACCGACGGTGCCTATGCGGCCTTGCGCGAGCGATTCCTTTTTTCGCCCTTCTACCGGCTGATGCTGGCGGTCGACGGGGACGTCTCGTTCCATCTGCAGCGCGGCAAAGGCCGTCTGCTCGACATCGGCTGCAACGAAGGGCGCGGCCTGCGGCTCTACAAGGCCAACGGCTTCGCCGCCGAAGGGCTCGAGCTCAATGCCAATGCCGCCGCCGCCGCCCGCGCGCACGGCTTCGCGGTGCACGAAAAACTCATCGAAGACTTCGTGCCCGCCCAGCCCTACGACGTCGCCGTGCTCTCGAACGTGCTCGAGCACGCGCCCGATCCGCGCGCGATGCTGGCCGACGTCGCGCGCATCCTCGCCCCCGGCGGCGAGGTGTGGATCAGCCTGCCCAACGTGGACTCCGCGATGGCGAAAATCTGCGGGCGCGATTGGATCAACTGGCATGTGCCGTTCCATATCGTGCATTTCAGCCGGGCACGGCTCGAAAAACTTCTGGCCGAAGCGGGCTTCGAAGTGAAGGCGTCACGCAATGTCACGCCGGCTTTGTGGGTCGCCCAATCGCTGATCGCCTGGTACTGGCGGCACGATGCCGCCGCCGCCATCCGCCTGCAGCGCAAGGCGCCGTTGGTCGCTTGCCTCATGGCGATCGCGCGCGGGCTCTTCTTCCCGCTGCTGTGGGCGTGGAACGCAAACGGGCGGGGCGACTGTCTTGTCGTGCGGGCGCGTAAACGCTGATGCGCATTCTCGTGCACGATTTTCCGGGCCATGCCTTCCCCGTGCAGCTGTCGCGGGCGCTCGCGCATCGCGGGCACACCGTGCGCCACCTCTGCTTCCCGGCCTTCCAAGCGCCCAAGGGGCCGCTGGCGCGCCGCGCGGACGATCCCGCGAATTTCGACGTGGCCTTCCTCGAACTCGACGCGCCGTTCGAGAAGCACAGCTTCGTCAAACGCTGGCGCCAGGAGCGCGAACTTGCGCGGCGCACGCAGAGCGCGATCGAGGCCTTCGCGCCCGATGCCGTGCTCGCGGGCAATGCGCCGCTCGATGTGCAGGCGGCGAGCTATCGCGGCGCGCGCGCGGCCGATGCGGCGTTTGTGTACTGGCTGCAGGATCTGGTCGGCTTCGCGATGCGCAAGATCCTCGGCCGCAAGCTCGGCCTGCCCGGCACGCTTGTGGGACGGGCCTACGAAGCCAAAGAGCGCCGCCTGCTGTGCAAGTCCGACGCGGTCGTCGCGATCACCGACGATTTCCGGCCGCTGCTTTCGGACTGGGGCGTCGCCGCCGGCCGCCTGCATGTCGTCGAAAACTGGGCGGCGCGCGAGGAAGTGGCGGCAGCGCCCCGCGACAATGCGTGGGCGCGCGAACACGGTCTCGCGGGGCGCACGGTTTTTCTCTATTCGGGCACGCTCGGCCTCAAGCACGATCCGAGCCTGCTGCTCGATCTCGCGAAATCGCAGCCCCATGCGGCCCTCGTCGTGAATTCCGAAGGGCTCGGGGCGGATTGGCTGCGCGCACACGGGGCGCAAGCGCCCAACATGCGCATCCTGCCGTTCCAGCCTTTCGAGCGTTTGGGCGAGGTGCTCGCCGCGGCCGACATCCTCGTCGCGATCCTCGAACCCGATGCGGGCGTGTTCTCGGTCCCGTCCAAAGTTCTCACCTATCTGTGCGCCGGGCGCCCGTTGCTGGTCGCGATCCCGCCCGAGAATCTCGCGGCCCGCCTCGTGCTGCGCGAGGGGGCCGGCTTCGCGGCATCCCCGGGCGATCGTGCGGCGTTTCTGGCGGCGGCCGCGAAGCTCGCGGCCGATCCGGCGATGCGCGCGGCCATGGGTGCCAAGGCGCTGGACTACGCCGCGAAGACCTTCGATATTGCGGCGATCGCCCGGCGATTCGAGGCGATTCTCGAACAAGCGATGCGGACGCGCAAAAAATGAACCAATCCTTCGACAGCGACCGTTTCTACGAAGCCGAATTCGTCGAGCATCGCGCGGTTGCGGAAGCCACGCACCGTGCGCTCAAGGCCGCGTTCAAGCAGCTGCTGGCCCAGGCCGTCGCGACCTTGCAGAACGGCGGCAAGATCCTGCTGTTCGGCAATGGCGGCTCGGCAGCCGACGCCCAGCATTTGGCGACCGAACTTACGGTGCGCTACGTCAAGAACCGCCCGGCCCTCGCCGCCATCGCACTCACGACCGACAGCTCGGCCTTGACCGCGATCGGCAACGACATCGGCTTCGAGCGGCTGTTCTCGCGCCAGATCGAAGCGATCGGCAAGCCCGGCGATCTTGCGATCGGCATCACCACATCGGGCGCTTCGCCCAACGTGCTCGAAGCCTTTCGCATCGCGCGCAAAATGGGCCTCGTCGTGGCCTGCCTCACCGGCAAGGACGGCGGCAAGGCCAAGGATCTTGCCGACATCGTGCTGATCGTGCCGTCCAACACCACGTCGCGCATCCAGGAAATGCACATCACGCTGGGCCAGATGATGTGCGGCGGCATCGAGCACGCGCTCGGCATCGCCGACGGCCCCGACCCCTACAGCCCCTAGATTTCCGGGAACGTCCGCATGACCGTCAACGCCGATCTCGTGGCGCTGGTGCCGAAGCTCGCAGGCGCGCGCATCGTGTGCATCGGCGATCTGATGCTCGACCGCTTCGTCTACGGCCGCGCCGAGCGCATCTCGCCCGAAGCGCCGATCCCGGTATTGCGCATCGACCGCGAAGAATCGATGCTCGGCGGTGCGGGCAACGTCGTGCGCAACATCGTCGGCCTCGGCGGCCACGTGGAGTTCGTCTCGGTCGTGGGCCAGGACGCGGCAGGGCGCGAAGTGCTGGGCCTCGTCGCGGGTCTCGAGGGCGTCGAGCCGCATCTGCTGGTCGAGCGCGACCGCGCCACGACGATCAAAACGCGCTTCGTGGCCGGCCACCAGCAGATGCTGCGCGCGGACAGCGAAACCAGCGCCCCCATCGCCGCCTCGACCGCCGAAGACGCCGCCCGCCTCGTGACCCAGGCCATGAAAGACTGCGGCGTCGTCGTGCTGTCGGACTACGCCAAGGGCGTGCTGCTGCCCGAGCAGATCGCCGCGATCGTGAAAGCGGCCAAAGCCGCCAAGCGCATCGTGATCGTCGATCCCAAGGGCCGCGACTATGCGCGCTACAAGGGGGCTTCGATCCTCACGCCCAATCGGCGCGAGCTTGCCGACGCAACGGGCCTGCCGGCCGAGGGGGACAAGGGCGTCGAGCTTGCCGCACGCCGCCTGTTGAAGACCACCGGCGCCGAAGCGATCGTCGTCACGCGCGGGGCCGAAGGCATGAGCATCGTTCCCGCCAAGGGCAAGGTCGAGCATCTGCCCGCCCTCGCGCGCGAAGTGTTCGACGTTTCGGGGGCCGGCGACACGGTGATCGCAACGCTCGCGACCGCACTCGCCGGCGGGCTTTCGCTGCTCGATGCCGCGCGGCTCGCTTCGGTTGCAGCCAGCGTGGTCGTCGCCAAGCTCGGCACGGCGGTCGCCTATTCGGCCGATCTCGTGCGCGCGCTGCGCCACGACGACATCGCGGTCAGCGAAAACAAATTCGTCACGGATGCGCAAGCGGTCGACCAGGTCGCCGTCTGGCGCCGCCAGGGCCTGCGCGTGGGCTTCACGAACGGCTGCTTCGACCTCTTGCATCCGGGCCATGTGTCGCTGATCGCGCAGGCGCGCAGCGCTTGCGACCGGCTCGTGGTCGGCCTCAATTCGGACGCCTCGATCAAGCGCCTCAAAGGCGAGAGCCGCCCGGTACAGGGCGAAGCCGCGCGTGCGGCCGTTCTGGCCTCGCTCGGCCAAGTCGATCTCGTGGTCGTGTTCGCCGAAGACACGCCGATCAAGCTCATCAAGGCGCTGAAGCCCGAAATCCTCGTCAAAGGTGCCGACTACACCAAAGACAAAGTGGTGGGCGCGCGCGAGGTCGAAGGCTGGGGCGGGAAAGTGGTGCTGGCCAAGCTCGTCGAAGGCCAGAGCACCACCGCCACGATCCGTAAGATCGGGCGCTAGATCGGCGCTTCGAGTTTGCCGGCGACCGGCAGCGGCGCCAGCGCGCTCGAAGACCGGCGCGGCAGCCAGCGCGCCATCAGCCGCTCGATGTTTTCGAGCCCGTCGAGCAGCCCCGGAATCACGGCCGCCGACGGCGGCGCTTGGTGGGCAAGGGCGCGCAAGGCCGCCACCATCGCGTCGGCGTCGCGCACGCCGTCGTCGGGCAGCATGCGCGTGAGGCCCACGCTCTCGGCACGCTCCGCGCGGATGAATTGCTCGAGGCGCGGCGCGACGCGCGGCACGATCACGGCCGGTTTGTCGAACGAAAGGATTTCGCAGAACGTGTTGTAGCCGCCCATCGCGACGACGCCGGCCGCGCGCGTGATGAGCTGCTCGAGATGCGCATCGAACGTGATCGCCTCGACCCGCGAAGACAGGCGCGCCGCGCGCTCGAGAAATTCCGACTGTTTTTCCGACTGCATGAACGGACCCAGCACCAGCAAGGCGCGGTGCGGCAGCGAAGCGCCGCTTTCGTAGGCGCGCAAGACCCAGTCGATCAGCGCGTCGCCGTCGCCGCCGCCGCCGGTGGTCACGAGCACGTAGGGCTGCTCGCGCGCTTCGGCCATTTCGACGGTCGAGCGCGGATTGCCCTGCGGCATCATGCGGTGCAGATAGCCTGTGTAGCTCGCTTTGCGGCGCACGCTCTGCGGGATCGCAAGGCCCGCGAGCGGATCGCAGATCTGCGGCAGGCCGTAGATCCAAATGTCGTCGTAGAGATCGCGCAGAGCCGGCACGGCCTTCTTGCGCTTCCATTCGGGACCCAGCAGAGCGGGATCGTCCATCACGTCGCGCAGACCCAGCACCAGCGGCACGCCGCGCCGCTTGAGGAAATGCAGCGTCTCGGAAACTTCGCCGCGCAGGCCCAGCGGCTCCTTGTCGACGAGGAAGAGATCGGGGTCGAACGCCTCGGCCGTGTGGCGGATGATCGAGCCGCGGATCGACAGGGTCTGGGCGATGTCGATGTGCAGATTGAGCGAGGTGTATTCGCCGTTGCGCAGCTTGATGACGCCCGGGATGCGAACGAAATCCACGCGGGCCTTGAAGTCGAACGAGCCGATGATCGGCGAACCCGACAGGATCAGCACCGAAAGATCCTTGTCGGCCTGCACC
The DNA here is from genome assembly GCA_027490975.1 of Rhodospirillaceae bacterium. Taxonomy (GTDB): domain Bacteria; phylum Pseudomonadota; class Alphaproteobacteria; order CACIAM-22H2; family CACIAM-22H2; genus Tagaea. Next base: position 17,434 of record JAIXXA010000038.1, on the reverse strand, counting down.
ATGGCATGCGCAATGGCGCGACAGCGGCGCAGATGGCCGAGGCCCATCGTGTCGTGGCTGTAGATCAGCACGCGGCGGTCTTTGCGAAACAACCGGCGCGTCGCAGAGTCGGTATCGCTCGCCATCCCAGTCTCCAGCACTGCCCCCCGCGGGCGGTATCGCTTCGGCACGTCGCGACGAACGGCACCTTAGGCGAAATTCGACGCCGCTGCCAACAAGCATATTGCAGCGCAACTGCACGATAAGGTCCGTAAATACCGCTATAAAACAGCTTCGTGACAGCGACGCGTCCGGCCGATGGCAATCCCTTGATTTCTTGCCCCGGGCGGCACGCTCCATATAGTCTCGATACCGCGCAGCACGCGCATGACTGGCGAAAAGGCCGAGAGAATGCCGACACGTTCCGGAGATGGGCTCGAGCGTTCGATCTATCGCTTCGTCGTGCAATTCTCGGCAAAGGACACAGTCCTCATCTGCGCGCTCGTCGCCTTGGCGCAGGTCTTCTACTACATCTCGCTCGACCTGCCCAAAAACATCATGAACCAAGGCATCCAGGGCAACGGGATCGCCTTCCCGGTCGACATTGCGGGCCTCGGCCTGCTGTCGCTCGACCAGGTCGGCTATCTGATGTGGCTGTGCCTGCTGTTCTTGCTGGCCGTCCTCGTCAATGGGGGCCTCAAGCAGTTCGTCAATTCGCTCAAGGGCAAGCTCGGCGAAAGGCTGCTGCGGCGTCTGCGCTATCTGCTGCTGGCGCGCATCCTGCGTTTTCCGGTGGCGCATTTCCGCAAGACCTCGTCGGGCGAGTTGATCCCGATGCTGACGGCCGAGGTCGAGCAGATCGGCGGCTTCATGGGCGACGCATTCGTGCAGCCTTTGATGCAGGCGGGCATGCTGCTGACGATCGCGATCTTCCTGTTCGCGCAGAATCCGATCATGGGCTTCGCCGCGATCTCGCTGTTTCCGATCCAGGCCTACATCGTGCCGCTGCTGCAAAAGCGCGTCAAAGAACTCGGCAAAGAGCGCATCAAGACGGTGCGCAAGATCTCCGAACGCATCGGCGAAACTGTGGGCGGCATCCAGGAAGTGCGCACGCTCGGCACGGCCGCGTGGGAGCGTGCGGACTACACCGAGCGTTTCGGCGCCGTCTACCGGATCCGCTTTGCGATCTACCAGCGCAAATCGCTCGTTAAGTTCATCAACAACACGCTGAACCAGTGCGCGCCGCTGATGTTCTACGCGATCGGCGGCTATCTCGTGATCCACGGCTCGCTGAGCGTGGGCGCCCTCGTGGCGGCCCTGTCCGCGCACAAGGACATGACGGCTCCTTGGAAAGAGCTGCTCGACTACTACCAGCAGGCGCAGGATGCGCAGCAGAAGTACGAGCAGGTCGTCGAGCAGTTCCAGCCCGACAATCTGCTGCCCGCAGGCTTGCACGCGCCCGCCGAAGCGGCAGCTCAGCCTTTCGACGGACCGATCGTGGCCAACGCCCTCACGGTGCAGGAAGACGCCCAGACCAAGCTTCTCGAAGGCGTGAGTTTCGAGCTGCCGCTCGGGACGCATGTGGCGCTCGTCGGCCCATCGGGCGGCGGACGCGAAGCACTGGCGATGACGCTCGCACGCCTCTACCAGCCGAGCAGCGGTTCCTTGCGCATCGGCAGCCGCGACATGGCGCAGATCTCCGACGCCGATCTGGGCGCGCGCATGGGCTATGTCGGCCCCAACGCCTATGTGTTTTCGGCCAGCTTGCGCGACAATCTTGCCTACGGTCTGCGCCAGCGCGTGCTGGCGCCGCACGAAGATGCCGCGCGCGAAAAGATTCTCCTGGAAGCGGCGCGCGCGGGCAACCTGCCGCTCGACGTGGAAGCGCAATGGATCGACTATGCCGCTGCAGGGGCGACGGACGCCGCCGATTTCGACCGCGTGGCGACGGAGGTTCTGGCCAAGGTCGATCTCGCCGAAGACGTGTTTTTGCTGGGCCTGCGCGGCCAGATCGATCCCGTAAGCCGCAAGAACGTGGCCGACGCGATCTTGACGGCACGTGCGGCGTTCCGCCAGCGCCTGACGGGTGTGCAAGCCGATCCGGCCTTGAAGGGCCTCGTCGAAACCTTCGATCCCGAGCGCTACAACGACAACGCGACCTTGGGCGAGAATCTCCTGTTCGGCACCGCACTCGACGCGAGCCTCGCGGGCGATGCGCTGGCCGCCCAGCCCGATTTCCGCCGCATCTTGGACGAAACGGGCCTCGGCGCGGAGCTGCCCATCATGGGCCGCAAAGTCGCCGAAACCATGGTCGAACTCTTCGCCGATCTGCCGGTGGGCCACGAGTTTTTCGACCGTTTCAGCTTCATCGCCGCCGACGATCTGCCGGTCTTCCAGACTGTGCTCGCGCGCACGGTGCCGCTTCCCGACGGCAGCCTGCCCGCCGACATCAGCGCCGAGGACCGCGCGCGGTTGGCGAGCTTGCCGCTCAAACTCGTCGATGCGCGCCATCGCCTCGGCCTCATCGACAAAGCGTTCAAGAACCGCGCACTCGCGGCCCGCAAAGCGCTGCGCGAAAAACTGCCCGAGAAGCTGCGCGCCAAGATCGCGTTCTTCGACCCCGACATCTACAACGCCGCCGCCTCGATCCAGGACAACATCCTGTTCGGACGCATCGCCTACGGCCAGGCCAAAGCGCAGGCAAGCGTGGGCGCCGTCATCCGCGAAGTGCTCGAAGCGCTGGGTTTGCGCGAGCGCGTGTTCGAAATCGGCCTCGATTTCCAGGTCGGCGTCGCGGGCGGGCGCCTGTCCGCGCCGCAGCGCCAGAAGCTCGCGATCGCGCGCGCCCTTGCCAAACGGCCCGACCTGCTCGTGCTCAACGACGCGGTCGCAGTGCTCGACCGTGCTGCCCAAGCGCGCCTGCTCGAAAGCTTGGTCGTCGGCGCCGAGGGCACTACGCTCGTGTGGGCGACGCAAGATACGGCAAGTGCCGCACGTTTCGCGCGCGTGATGGTGTTTGCCGAAGGCCGCCTCGTCCAGGACGGCGCTTATGCCGAACTCGTGGCGCGCGACGGCATGCTCAAAGAGTTGGCGGCCGTCTAGCGTCTCGGCCCTTCACAAGGAACGAACCCATGTCGCTCAAAGAAGAGACCGAGGCCCTGCGACGCATCCCGCTGTTCCAGAATCTGGATCCGGCGAAGCTCAAGCTGCTGGCTTTCATGAGCCAGCGCCTGACCTTCGAGCCGGGCCAGGCGGTATTCGCGCAAGGCGATCCGGGCGACGCCGCCTATATCGTGCTCGACGGCGAAGCGGTGGTGTCGATCGAATCGCCGAATGCGCGCATCGACGTCGCACGGGTCGCGCGCAACGACATCGTGGGCGAAATCGCGATTCTGTGCGACGTGCCGCGCACCGCGCACGTGACGGCGACGGGCGACAAAGCGCTCGTCTGCCTCAAGATCGAAAAAAACGACTTCATCGGCATGCTGAACGAATTTCCGAACATGGCCGTCGAGATCATGCGCGAGCTTGCGCGCCGCATCGTCAATACGAACCAGCAACTGCGCCAGGCCGTTGCGGCGAAGGGCTGAGAAGATGAGCCGTCTCGACAGTTTCATCCGCCGCCTGCAGGCCCAACGCATCGGCCTCGACTGGGCTTGCGCCGAGCTCGGCCCCGGCCTCGTGCTCGAACTCGGGCTCGGCAACGGGCGCACCTACGACCATCTGCGCAGCCGGCTCGGCGATACGCGCGCGATCCACGCTTTCGACCGCGCGGTCGCAGCCCATCCCGATTGCGTGCCGCCGCAAGACCGGCTGCATCTGGGCGACATTCGCGACACGCTGCCGAACTTCGCCGACAGATTTCCGCACAGCACCGCACTCGTCCATTCCGACGCGGGCTCGGGCGTTGCGGCCGAAACCGCCGCCCTCGCCGCCTTCATCGCGCGCCATCTGCCCGCGATCCTGGCGCCGAACGGACTCGTCGTGGCCGATCAGCCGATGCCTTGCGAAGCGCTTGCCGAGTTGCCCACGCCTGCGGGCATCAATCCGGGGCGCTATTTCTTCTATCGTCGGCGTTAGGGCCAGCGCTACGGAACGAAGTCGATCGCCACGGGCACGTGGTCGGAAGGCTGCGTCCAGTCGCGGGCCCCGCGCAGAATATGGAAGGCTTTGATTTTGGGCGCGAGGTCACGTGTGACCCAAACATGGTCGAGGCGGCGGCCGCGATCGGATTTGCGCCAGTCGCCGTTGCGGTAGCTCCACCACGTGTAGAGCCGTTCGGGCTCGGGATGGCGCATGCGCGCCACATCGACCCAGTCGCCTGCCGCCTGCATGCCGGCAAGGGCCGCGACTTCGACCGGTGTGTGGCTCACCACGTCGAGCAGCTGCTTGTGGCTCCACACGTCGGTCTCGCACGGTGCGATATTGAGATCGCCGACCAGGATCGCCGGTCCCTTGCGGCCGCGCTTTTTCCACACGGACGTTTGGGCCGCGACGAAATCGAGCTTGTGCTTGAATTTGTCGTTGGCGGCCGGATCGGGCACGTCGCCGCCGGCGGGCACATAGACATTGTGGAGCGATATGCCGCCCGGCAATTCGGCCGAGGCGTGGCGGCAATCCTCGCGCCCGCAATGGTGCAAGGGCGAAGGCGCGGCGATCGGCACGCGCGACAGGATCGCTACTCCGTTGTAGCTCTTCATGCCGTGCGCATAACGGTGCTTGAAGCCGAGCTCGGCCAGCCCGTCATGCGGGAACTGGTCGTCCGGGCACTTGGTTTCCTGCAGGCACAGAATGTCGGGCCGCGCCTGCGCCACGAGCTTGGCGACCAGAGGCAGGCGCAGACGCACCGAATTGATGTTCCAGGTGACCAGCCGCAAAGCGCCGCGCGCGGGCTTCGGCAACGGATCGGTTTCGACGTAAGGGGCGGGCGTTTGGCTCATGCGCCCCCTATAGCCGAGATTCGAAACATCCGGGCTCAAAATCCGGGCCCAGAAAAGGGAGACGCCCGAATGGAGGGGGTCCATTCGGGCGTCAGGCTCCTAGGGGAAGGAGCGTGTCGGGCCGCCAGGGGAGACGGCCCAGACGACGACCCGGGGGCGGATCGTCACTCTTTGCAAATGGCCCCACCCCCTCAATTCAACAAGAGGGCGTTGCTGAAATAAATGTCGAATAACGGTATTCAAGTACCATTTTCGACGATTCGACCGAATTCGGCGAAGATAGCGGCCGAAAACGGGTCGGTTTTGACGTGCCATTCGGGATGCCATTGCAGGCCAAGGGCAAACCCAGGGCCCCCGGTCCAGCGCACGGCTTCGATCGTTCCGTCTTCGTGCGTCGCCTCGATGGCCAAACCTTCAGCCAGCCGATCGATCGCCTGGCCGTGCAGCGAGTTCACAAACGCCCGCCCCGCGCCGCCGTTCAGCCGATGCAGAAGCCCATTGGACGCAAGATCGACCCAATGGCGATGCGCATAGCGCGCGTCCATATCGTCGCTGTCGGGCGCGCGGTGGTCGATGCGGCCGGGCAGCTCCTGCACATGCTGGTGCAGGCTGCCGCCCAGCGCCACGTTGAGCTCCTGGTGGCCGCGGCACAGGCCCAGCACGGGCAGCCCGCGCGCCACGGCCACGCGCAGCAGCGGCAAAGTCGTGGCATCGCGCGCGGGGTCGTGCAGCGTGCCGGGCCGCGACCGGCCGCCATACGCGCCAGGCTCGACGTTGGACGGGCTGCCGGTCAGCACTAGCCCGTCGAGGCGCGACAGGAGGGCGGCGATGTTCTGCGCGGGGCCGATGGCGGGCAGCAGCACCGGGACGGCGCCAATGCCCGCGACCACGGCTTCCACATATTGTGCGCGCACGATGTGCTGCAGGCCGCGCGGCCCCTGCTGCAGGCATGCAACGATGCCGATGACGGGCGGTTTCTTCATGGAGCCAACCGCTAGCATGAAGCCCGGATTCGCGCAAAAACTCCGATTGATCCTGCGCAAAGTGCGGGTCCGGTGCTGTCTGGTAGATTGGCCTTCTCAATCGAAAAGAGGGGGTATCGCTCCATGAACCATTTCCATGCCGCCGTCTGGCTCGACCACGCGCACGCAAAGATCTTCCATTTCGATGCGCATGTTTTCGAAGCCAAGAACGTCAAATCCGCGCATGCGGACGCGCATCTGCACCACAAATCGGGGGCCGTGGGGGCCGGCCACGCCGCCGAGGACCCCAAATACTACGCCAGCGTGGCAACCGCCTTGGCGGATGCGCAGGAAATCCTCGTGACCGGCCCGGGAGCCGCCAAAACCGTGTTCGGCAAGTATCTCGCCGACCACAATCCGGCCCTGGCCAAGCGCATCGTCGAGACGACGGCGAGCGACCATCCGAGCGACGGCGAAATCGTCGCGATGGCGCGCAAGCATTTCAAGATCATCGACCGCACGACGCCGCAGCGGTCCTAAACGCGCCCAAAAGAAAAGGGCCGGCACGGGGTTTCCGTGCCGGCCCTTGCCGTTCGAGATCGCCGTTACTTGGCGTGAGCGGCTGCGTTTTCGCCGCGCGTCTTGTAGAGCGAGTAGAGGATGCCCGAGGTGATCATCGTCACGGTCACCGACAGCGACAGCCAGGCCGGGAACTTGCCGATGATGCCGACCAGGAAGATTTTGCAGCCGATGAACACGAGCACGCCCGCCAACGCGTATTTGAGATAGCGGAAGCGGTGGATCATCGCGGCGAGCGCGAAGTAGAGCGAGCGCAGACCCAGGATCGCGAAGATGTTCGACGTGTACACGATGAACGGATCGGTCGTGATCGCGAAGATCGCGGGCACCGAGTCGACCGCGAAAATCAGATCGACCGCTTCGACCAGCATCAAGCACAGGAACAACGGCGTGGCCCAACGCACCATCTTGCCCGTGACCGGATCGGGCTTCTGCACGAAGAAATCCTGGCCGTGCAGCTCTTCGGTCACACGCATGCGCTTCTTGAGGAAGTTCAGCACCGGGTTTTCGCCGATATTCTCTTCCTTGTCGGCCATGATCAGCATCTTCACGCCCGTGAACACCAGGAACGCGCCGAAGATGTAGAGCACCCAGCTGAATTCCGACACGAGGGCCGCACCCAAAGCGATCATCGTGCCGCGCATGAAGATCACGCCGATGATGCCCCAGAACAGCACGCGGTGCTGGTATTTGCGGGGCACTGCGAAGTAGGTGAAGATCATCGAGATGGCGAAGACGTTGTCGAGCGACAGCGACCATTCGACGAAAAAGCCCGTGTAGTATTCGAGGGCCGATTGCTGGCCCATGTACCACCACACCCAGCCGCCGAACGCCATGGCGAGCGCGAAATAGAAGCCCGACAGCTTCAAGCTCTCGGCGACTTCGATCTCCTTGTTTTCTTTGTGCAGGACGCCGAGGTCGAACACCAGCAGACCCACGACAATGGTAAGAAAGCCCACCCACATCCACACGGGCTTGCCCAAGAATTCGTTCGCGACCAGAAAATCCATTTGCCCCATCCTAAAAAGGCGCGGCGGCCGCCGGGTATCCCGGAGGCCGCATTCGCGTTCCACAATGTCCCATGGAAGTCCGACATCACGGCGCCAGCGGATCTCTCCTCCCCATCGGGACCAAAGGAGAGACCGGAAGACGCGCCGCCAGAGGAGCCCGGACTGTTGCAGCGCAACAAATGGGGATGCAAGACGGCCAATGCAAGAGGCACGGACCCTGATTTAGGCAAAAAGAGGGCGGCGGCCGCCATTTGGCTGCCGCATTTTGCTATTGCTGCAAATAAGGCCGTGCCGCCTGGACAGCCTGGGCGCAATTCGGGTCGAGATCGGCCAGGACGGTCTCGATGTTTGCCGTTCCGACCCAAATCCGCGCAACCGTGGTGACGATCCAACCGGGATCGGCCAGGCCCTTTTCCGCCAGAATCGGCGCGCCGCGCCGCGCGCAATCGCCGATCTGGCGCACGATTTCCTGCGGCGCACGTGCGGCGGCAAGCTTTTCGCGCGCCGCCGCCTCGAACGGTTCCACAAAGAAAATCGCGAAAATCCAGGCGATCAGATCGGCAAACATGGCGGCCCTTTGTTCCAATGCCGGTCCGCCCGCATGGCGGCAACAGCCAACCCCATTTGGGCGTCGTCGGCACTTGGTGCAAGTGCGAAAGGCAATATAGATTCAACGGCTTATGGCTGTTGATTTGGAACGCTGCCGACTCGGAATCTTCATAATGGCGCCCTAAGAAAGCCGAAATCGCCTTGCATTTTGGCGCCATGGTCGATAGCGGCGAATTCACCTGCGCGCGTGTCGCAATGCGCAACCAACGTTTGGCATTGTGGGCAGGCCGACAGCTCGGCTACAGCGAACCGTGGCTCGCCGCCTATGTGCAGGAAGTGGTGACAGCGGATTATGCGCTGCCGGGCAGCGAGGATGTGGTCGCGAAAATCGCCGCCGATTTTGCCGAGCATGGCGTGGCGCTCGACGCCGCCGCGATCCGGCTTCAGATCCGGCGCCTGGGCGGCTGAACGCGCCTACTCCGCGAACGCTTTTTCGCGCAGGCGGCGCAGCGACGGCGCCAGCACCGCGATCAAGAGCACCACCGCCATTGCAAGCAAAACCGCACTGATCGGGCGCTCGACGAAAATCGCCGGATCGCCGCGCGACAGGCGCATCGCCCGGCGCAGATTTTCTTCCATCATCGGCCCGAGAATGAAGCCGAGCAGCAGCGGTGCGGGCTCGCAGCCGAGTTTCACGAACAGATAGCCGAGCACGCCGAATCCGAGCGTGAGATAGACCTCGAACACCGAGTTGTTCAGCGCATAGACGCCGATGCAGCAGAACACGAGGATCGCGGGATAGAGCAGCCGATAGGGGACGCGCAGCAGCCGCACCCAAATGCCGACCAGCGGCAGATTGATCACGACCAGCATCAGATTGCCGATCCACATGCTGGCGACGAGGCCCCAGAACAGGTCGGGCTCGCGCGTCATCACCTGCGGGCCCGGCACGATGCCGTGGATCGCCATCGCCCCGATCATCAGCGCCATCACGGCATTGGGCGGAATGCCGAGCGCCAGCATCGGAATGAACGAGGTCTGGGCACCGGCATTGTTGGCAGACTCAGGCGCCGCCACGCCGGCCACCGCTCCTTTGCCGAATCGCGAAGGATCCTTGGCGAGGCGCTTCTCAAGCGTGTAGGCGGCAAAGGCGGCAAGCAACGCACCCCCGCCCGGCAATACGCCCAACACGGAACCCACGGCCGTGCCGCGCAGCGCGGCCGGGAAGGCTTCTTTGGCTTCTTCGCGCGTCGGCCACAGGGTGCCCATCTTGGCCATCGCATCGCGCACAAAATGCTTTTCGAGCTGGACGGCAATTTCGGCGATCGCGAACAGCCCCATCGCGAGCGGCACGAAGCCAATGCCGTCGGACAATTCGGGAATGCCGAAGGTGAAACGCTGCGTGCCGGAATTGACGTCCGTGCCGCACAGGCCCAGCAGCAGGCCCAGCACCGTCATCGCGATCGCTTTGGCGACCGACCCGTGGGCGAGCACGATCGCGGCGACAAGCCCGAACGCCATCAGCGAGAAATATTCGGCCGCCCCGAACAGCATCGCGAACTTGACCATCGCCGGGCTTGCGAGCGCGACGATCAAGGTCGCGACGGTGCCCGCAAAAAACGACGCCAATGCGGCAACCGCGAGGGCAGCGCCTGCGCGCCCGCGCCGCGCCATCGCAAACCCGTCGAGGCAGGTGACGACCGACGAGGATTCGCCCGGCATGTTGACGAGGATCGCCGTCGTCGAGCCGCCATACTGCGCACCGTAATAGATGCCGGCGAGCATGATGAGCGCCCCCACCGGCTCGAGCTGGAACGTGATCGGCAGCAGCATCGCGATCGTGGCGACCGGCCCGATACCGGGCAGCACGCCGATCAACGTGCCGAGCAGCGCGCCGAGCAGGCACCAGAAAAGATTGCCGGGCGTGAGGGCGACCGAAAAGCCCAGCAGCAGCGGATCGAACAGCTCGTTCATCGCGGAACCAGCGGGATCGGCAACCCCAAGCCCAGCACGAAGATGAGGGCACCGGCACTCGCAAGCCCGCTTGCGAGCAGCACGACCTCGCGCCAGCGATAGGGCCGCTCGGCCAGCCTTGCGACCGCCACGCACGCCGCGATGGCGGCCACGAGTCCGCCGCGTTCGAGCAGCAACGCAAACGCCGCCACGCCGAGCAGCAAGAACAGCAGCGGGCGCGTGTCGCTCTGCGGCAAAGCGTCCGCGTCGCGCGCGATCAATCCCGCCACTGCGATCGCGGCACCCAATGCCACGAGCCCCCAGCCCAAGCCGGTCGGAACGAAGCCTGCCCCCATGCGCGTCGGCGTGCCGTAGGGATAGTCTGCGGCAAGCCAAACCGCGGCCGCGCCGAACGCGGCGAACAGCAGGCCCGCCAGCGTTTCGGCGCGTGTAAGGCGTTCAAACACTCAATCGATCCGCGCACCCGACAAACGGACGATTTCGCGATACTTGGCATGCTCGGCCGCAACGAACCGCCCGAACTCGGCCGGCGTATTGCCGACCGGCACGACCGCAAGGCGCGCGAGCCGCTCGACCGTGGCCGGATCCTTGAGGGCGGCAACGGCCGCGTCCGCAAGCCGGGTCGTTACATCGCCCGGCACGCCTGCCGGCACGAAGATTCCGAACCACGTGCTGATGTCGAAGCCCGGAATGCCGGCCTCGGTCATCGTCGGCACGTTGGGCACTTGCGGGCTGCGCTGCGGCGTGGTGACGGCAAGGGCGCGCACGCGGCCCGCCTCGATCTGCGGGAAAGCGTTGGCGAGATTGTCGAACGTGAATTGCGTTTCGCCCGACAGCAGCGCGTTCAATTGCGGGGCACCGCCTTGATACGGGATGTGCTCGATCGGCACGCCGATGCGGTCGGCGAACAAAGCGCCCGCCAGATGCCCGCCGCTGCCGTTGCCGCCCGAGCCGTAGTTGAAGGCTTTGGGATTGGCGCGAATGTCGCGCGCCAGCTCCTGCACGTTGGCGGCTTTGACCGACGGGCCGACGATCAGGATGTTCGGCACGTCGCCGATCTGCGTGATCGGCGCCAAGTCCTTCAGCGGGTCGAACGGCATGCGCGCATAAAGATGCGGATTGACCGCGTGCGTCGACAGCGCCCCCATCACCATCGTGTAGCCGTCCGGTGCGGACTTGGCCACGAGATCGGCGCCGACATTGCCGCCCGCACCGGGGCGGTTCTCGACCACGACCGGCTGGCCCAGCAGCACGGTCATGCGGTCGGCGACCGCGCGCGCCGACACGTCGAGCGAGCCGCCCGGCGGAAACGGCACAACGAACCTGATCGGCCGATTGGGGAAGTTTTGCGCAAAAGCGGCGGCAGGCAGCAAAGCGGCGGCCGCAGTTGCAGCCAACACATGACGACGCGACATTTCCATGGGGGGCGTTCTCCTCGTGACAGACAAACGGGTCCGCAAAGGCGTTGGGTCGCCTGCTGGACCGCAATGCGGCTAGTTTAGGCGAAACAGCGCGCGGCCGTCACCCGGCATATTCGCCCTTCGGTGCCAGCACTTCGCGCTTGCCGACATGGTTGGCCGCACTGACCACGCCGTCGGCCTCCATGCGCTCGACGATGCGGGCAGCCCGGTTGTAGCCGATCTGCAAATGGCGCTGGATGAAGCTCGTCGAGCATTTGCGCTCGCGCGCCACAAGGGCGATAGCCTGGTCATAGAGCGCGTCGCCGCTGCCCTCCCCGCCTTCGCCGCCGCCGGCCCCGCCTTCGCCCAAGGCCGCCGCCATGTCGCCCTCGGCGTCTTCGGTGACTTCTTCGATATAGGCCGGTTCGCCCTGCGCCTTCAGATGCTGCACCACGTGTTCGACTTCGCGGTCGGACACGAATGGCCCGTGCACGCGCGTAATGCGCCCGCCGCCGGCCATGTAGAGCATGTCGCCCTGGCCGAGCAGCTGCTCGGCCCCCTGCTCGCCCAGGATCGTGCGGCTGTCGATCTTGCTCGTGACTTGGAACGAAATGCGCGTCGGGAAGTTTGCTTTGATGGTGCCGGTAATGACATCGACCGACGGGCGCTGGGTCGCCATCAGAATATGGATGCCGGCGGCCCGCGCCATCTGTGCCAAGCGCTGCACCGCCCATTCGACCTCTTTGCCCGCGACGAGCATGAGGTCGGCCATCTCGTCGACGACCACGACGATGAAGGGCAGCGGCGTGGTGTCGAGCGGCTGGTCTTCGAACACGGGCTTGCCCGCCTCGTCGAAGCCGGTCTGCACTTTGCGCGTCAGCGACTCACCGTTTTTCTTGGCGTCGGCCAGGCGCTGGTTGTAGCCCGCAATGTTGCGCACGCCGAGCTTCGACATGGCGCGGTAGCGCGTTTCCATCTCGCGCACCGTCCATTTGAGGGCGACGACCGCCTTCTTGGGGTCGGTGACGACCGGCGACAAGAGATGCGGGATGCCGTCATAGACCGAGAGTTCGATCATCTTGGGATCGATCATGATGAAGCGGCATTCGGCGGGCGACATCTTGTAGAGCAGCGACAGGATCATCGTGTTGATCGCGACCGACTTGCCCGAGCCCGTGGTGCCCGCGATCAACAGATGCGGCATGCGCGCCAGATCGACGATGATCGGCCCGCCGCCGATGTCGCGGCCTAGCACCAGGCTCAAGCCCGGCTGCTTGTCTTCGAAGGTCTGCTCGAGAAGATCGCGCAGGAACACGGTCTGGCGCTCGGCATTCGGCAGTTCGATGCCGATCACGTTGCGCCCCGGCACGACCGCCACGCGCACGGCAAGGGCCGACATCGAACGCGCAATGTCGTCGGCAAGACCAACCACACGCGCAGCCTTGGTGCCGGGAGCGGGCTCGAGTTCGTAGAGTGTGACGACCGGCCCTGGACGCACTTTCACAATTTGGCCCTTCACGCCGTAATCGTCGAGCACGCCTTCGAGCAGGCGCGCGTTCTGCGCCAGAGCGCTTTCGTCGATCGCGATCAGCTTGACCGCTTTGGGCTTGGCCAGCAGATCGATCGACGGCGCTTGGTATTCGCCCTGCACCGCCAGATCGAGATTGGCCTGTTTGGGCTTCTTCTTGGCCTCGGGCTTCGCCTTTTCGAGCACTACCGCGCGCTCCACGAGCTCGGCCGGCGTGGGGCGAGGCTTCTCGGGCGCAGCCGGCGCCAGTTCCGGCGCCGGATCGGGGCTGCCGTCGAGCGAGGGCTCGAAGCGGTCGCGCTTGAGCTCTTCTTTTTCGCGCGCGCGCGCTTTGGCGGGATCGCCGCGGCGCAGCTTCGCAACCAGGGCCGCCGCCGCGATGTAGAACGCGGCCGTCGTCTTTGCGGTCATGCGCGCAACCCATGCGCCTGCGATCGCGGCCGTGCGGTACTCGCCCCAGGTGATCGCGAGCACGAACACGAAGGCCAGCATGGCGATGCCCGCAGCAATCATCGCCAGCATGTCGGCCCCGCGGCCGAAATCGGCGCCGAGATCGAGCATCGCTGCCAGGAACAAGCGCCCGACCACGCCGCCCAAACCCAGATCGAGCGGATGCTGCCAGCCCGCCGGAGCGCCCCAGGTCGACAGCGCCATGGCCGCCAGCAACACGCACGCCGGCAACAGGGCGATGCGTAGCCACCACAGCGGCAGATTGCGCGCGCGCATCAAGCGCCAGCCCCATGCCGCCAGCGACACCGGCAGCAAGGCGGCCGCAATGCCCAAGGTCTGCAGCATCAGGTCGGCCGCGATGGCGCCGGGCAGTCCAAGCAGATTGGCCGGCCGCAAATCGTTGGCGTTGCTCAAGCTCGGATCGCTGGGCACATAGGTCGCCATTGCGGCTGCGAGCAAGGCGCCCGTCGCGACGAGCGCAAAGCCCGCGATTTCGGCGAGGCGCTTGCGCACGAACGCGCCCGCACCTTCGGGGAAAAGACCGGTAGGAATGCGCGACGCGATCGCCATAGCAGGGTTCCTCTAAAGCAAAGTCGCAATGCGGCTCAGGGCACGCTCGACCGTGTCGAGATCGTGCACGAGGGCAATGCGGATGTAGGGGGCGCCAATATTGCGCCCGTCGGGTTCGTTTTTGGCGATGTAGCGGCCGGGCAGCACTTTGATCGCCGCCTCGCTCCACAGACGGCGCGTGATGGCCTCGCCGTCGCCGACATCGATCCACAGGAACATGCCCGCTTGCGGCGCCCTGAAGCCTTTGTGGCCGCCGAGCAAGCGGGCAGCCGCATCGAACTTGGCTTTGTAGCGGGCGCGATTTTCGACCACGTGCGCCTCGTCGTGCCACAGCGCGGCGGACGCCGCCTGCATGGGTACAGGCGTTGCCGCACACGAATAGCTGCGCAGCCGATTGAGGGTTGCGATGTCGGCGGGCGTACCCACGGCAAAGCCCGAGCGCATGCCAGCGGCCGAACTGCGCTTGGACAGCGTGTGGAAGCACATCACATTGTCGAGCGCGTGGCCCTTGGGCCCGCGGCCCAGCGCATAGGCGACTTCGACGCCGCCCGACGGCGCCGCGTCGCCGTAGTAGAGCTCGCTGTAGCATTCGTCCATGACGAGCAGGAAATCGTACTGGCGCGCCAGGCCGATGGCTTTTTCGATATAGGCCTTGGACGCAACCGCGCCTTCGGGATTGCTCGGCGAGCACAGATAGAAAATCGCCGTGCGCGCCAGCGTGTCGGCCGGAATCGCGTCGAGATCGGGCAGAAAACCCGTTTCGCGCGTGGCCGGCAGATAGACGGGCTCGGCTCCCGCCATCACGGCCGCACCGTAATAGATCTGGTAGAGCGGATTGGGCATCAACGCGACGGGCGCCTTGCCGCCTTTTTGGCGGCCCACGGCCAGAAGTGCCACGACGAACAGACCCTCGCGCGAACCGGCGATCGAGGTCACTTGCGCGGCGCGGTCGATGGTCTGAGGCGCGAGCTTGTAGCGCCGCTCCAGCCAAGCCCCGATCGCCTCGCGCAGTTCCGGGATGCCGACCTGCGAGGGATAGGCGTTCCACTTGTCGGCATGCTGGGCGACGATTTCGGCGGCAAACGCCGGCGGCTGGTGCTGCGGATCGCCGATCGACATCGCCAACGGCGCTTCGTTGGCGCGCGGGTTCAAATCGGCAATCAGACCTGCCAGGCGCGTAAAGGGGTAGTCGTTGAGTTGATCCAGCCGTTCGTTCAGCATTGCAAACCGGTGATTTGAGGGAGCCCACAAGATTTTGCGCAAAAGGCCGGATGCCCGCGCCGGCAAATGCGCAGGTACAAAGATGAAACAACAATAACCCGACGACTCTTAAAGTACAAGATTAAGAGACTGCGACCTACCTCGCCTAGCGGCTCGATTCGATGTTCCCCACGAAATACCCGAGTCGCGCCGATTCGCACGGACAGACCGAAACATACATAGAACAAATCGTGGCAACAGCTTGAAATCCGGCAGCTTTGCCGCGTTTTTGGGCAGTGTTGCGGCACACTAATTCTAGGGGGTCAGGATTGTCGGGAAATCGGCGGCAATTTGTGGGAAAAGACCGGCATGAAAATTCTTTTCATCGTGCATGACGGCGATACCGGCGGGGCCACGACTCCCATCCTCGAAACGATCGATGCGCTGGCCGGAAAAGACTTTTCCTTTGCCGCCCTGGTTCCGCAGCCGGGCAGCCTGTCGGCCGCCCTCACCCAGCGCGGCGTACCGTGGAAAGCGCTGCCTTTGCCGCCATGGACCTCGACCAAGGGGCGGCGGCGCTTTCGCAATATGTGGAACAATTGGCAAGCGGTTCCGGCGGTCGTCAATGCGGTGCGCGCGATCGCCCCGGATCTGGTGCTGTCGAATTCCGCGACGATCGGCCTCGGCAGCATGGCGGCCGCCCATCTCGGCATCCGGCATGTCTGGTGGCTTCAGGAATTCGTGTGGGAAGACCATCAGCTCGCCTTCGATTTCGGCTGGAAGCTGACTGGCTGGCTCATGGATCAGCGCAGCGTGTTGGCGCTGGTGCCGTCCAAGGCGATCGGCGCCAAGTGGGCGCCCTATATCGGGCCGCACAAACAGGTGCTGATCGACTACCACATCAAAGACCTGCCGTCGGCCGACAATGCGCCGGCCTTCAAGCCGGCGGGCGCCTTCCATCTGGTGCTGGCAGGCTCGCTCAATCCGCAGAAAGGCCAGATCGACGCGATCGACGCAATGGGACGGCTGCATACGCGCAACGTGCATCTGCACCTGTTCGGCACCGGCGGGCGCGGCTATTCGGCTCGGCTGCGCGCGCGCGCCGAAACCTTGGGCCTCCACGAACAAGTGCATTTCCACGGCCACGTCGACGGCGTGGGGGCCCGCCTGCAAAAGGCCAATGCCATCCTGATCACCTCGCGCTGCGAGGGTCTCGGCCGCATCACGATCGAGGCGATGCGCTCGGGCGTGCCGATCGTGGCAACCAATGCCGGCGGCATTCCCGAACTCATCGAAAGCGGCCGCACCGGCATCCTCTATCCGCCGGGCGATGCGGCCGCCCTTGCCGAAGCGATCGAACATCTCATCGCAAGCCCGCAATATGCGGCAGGCCTAGGTGCGGCAGCAAAACAATGGGCGAGTCAGCGCTACGGCGCCGAACAATTCGCCCTTGCGATCGAAGCGGCATTGCGGCGCGCCGACGCCACCGAAATCGCACCCCGCACGAGGTAACATGGCATTCCCGCTGCTCGCCGACCAATCGACCAAAGCGCTTGTCGGGCGCCTTCTCGATCGCCATGTGCGCCGCCACTGGCGACGGCTCGCCTTGGCTGCGGCCTGCATGGCGCTGACGGCAGCGGCCACCGCCTTCAATGCCTGGATGATGGAACCCGTGCTCGACAAAGTGTTCGTCGAGCGCAACACGGGCATGCTCTATCTGATACCGGCCGCCGTGATAATCGTGGCGTTGATCAAAGGCCTGTCGAGCTACGGGCAGGGCGTGCTGCTCAACCATGTCGGCCAGCGCATCATCGCCGATCTGCAGCTCAAGCTGTTCGCCCAGACCGTGCGCGCCGACCTCGCCTTCTTCAACGAAAACTCGGCCTCGAAACTCACCATGCGCCTGTCGCACGACGTGGCGCTGATGCGACAGGCGATAACCCAGGCAATCACCGGCATCACCAAGGATACGCTGACGGTCGTGTTCCTGGTGGCGCTGATGTTCTACCAGGATTGGCAGATGGCGCTCGTCGCGTTCGTGGTGTTCCCGATCGCGATCCTGCCGATCGTGCGCCTGGGCAAGCGCATGCGCAAAGTCTCGACCTCGATGCAGGGCGAACTCGGCGGCTTCGTCGCCCTGATCGACGAAGCCTTCCAGGGCATTCGCCACGTCAAAGCCTACGGCATGGAAGGGGCCGAAACCGCCAAGGCCAAACTTGCGACCGAACGCATCTTCGAACTCACGCACAAGGGTGCACGCACGCGCTCGGCCGCCTCGCCGATCATGGAAACG
>JAIXXA010000080.1 GCA_027490975.1 Rhodospirillaceae bacterium | reverse complement strand
TCCGAATACCGTGGCGGCTACGGCCTGAGCGTGCAGCAGCTGATGGACTTCCACCGCCCGCGTATCGCGGCACTGCTGGCAGCCGGCCCCGACCTGCTGGCTGGCGAGACCTTTCCGTGCGCCGAAGAGGCGCTGGCACTGGCCACCCTGCTGCGCGACGAGTTTCCCGACGCGCGCGCCTGGGTCAGCTTCTCGTGCCGCGATGCGGCCAACCTCAGCGATGGCACGCCGCTGGCCGACGCGGTAGCGGCACTGGCCGGGTTTCCGCAGGTCGTGGCGGTGGGCGTGAATTGCACCGCGCCGCGCCACATTGCACCATTATTGGGCGAAGCGGCACGGGTTTCGGGCAAGCGCCTGCTGACTTACCCCAACTCGGGCGAAAGCTACGACGCTACTACCAAGACCTGGCACGGCAGCAGCGACCCGGGTGCCGAACAGGCGACAACGCAGCCCGAAAGGGTCGCGCTCGATGTCGTGCATCCAGATCCAGCCGAGCGCTTCCGGAACGGCAAAAGCATCGAACGCGGCGCGGGTCGGAAGGCGTGCATGCGGGTGCTGCAGATGCCGCCAGTATTGGTAAACGCCGCGCGTGCGCGGATGCCAGCGTGCGGTATCGAAAGGTTCAACGGTAAAGCCGCGCATCTTCCAGATCGTACCCGTCGGCGTTCCCGGGTCAACGGCGACCGGAGGAACGCCGCCGCGCGTCGCTACGCAAACGCTGCCGCTTTACCCCGACATGCGGCAGCGTGCCGGATCAGCTCTCGAGCCAATTGAAAAGAATGATGAGGATAGCGGCAAGCCCCATCACCGGCAGAATCGGCCCAGTGCTCGGGAACAGGGCCATCAACGCGAGGAACGGCAGAACAACCAGCGTCGAGCGGTAGGTTCTGTTGATTTTTTTCATCATGTCGAGCTCCGGTGTGTCGCGGACGTTGCAACAAAGATAAGGGCTGCGAATTCGGGCGGCAAGCTGGATGTCGTTGCTTTTCTCACGAAACGGCAGCTCCGGTCGGCGGGTTGACCTGCGCAAGCGCAGGCATGCGCCGAAGCAACGGCAACATCGCCAGCAGGGCAGCGACGAGCAATGCGATCTCGATCGCGAAAACGACATTGTAGCCGGTTGCCGCATCGAGCCCGCGCGCGGCGGCAAACCAGGCGACAGCCTCGTACACGATGCCGCCTGTGGCCACCGCAAGCCCGGCCGCCGACGCCTGCACGGCGCCCCAGGCGCCAAGGGCAAGGCCCGTCTGGTTCTTGGGCGCCAAATTCATCGTCGCCGTTAACGTACCGTGGCCGAACAGCCCTGCCCCGAACCCGACCGCTGCCGTGCCAAGACCGAACAGCACCGGGGCGTCGAATGGTGCCGATGCGATCAGCGCCAAATAAGCGGGAATGCCGACCAACGCGCCGTAGCTTGCCATGCGGAACGGGTCCGCGCCGCGGCCGAGCACGCGCGAAGCAAGGCCGAAACCGAACAGGCCGCCGATCGCCAACGTAGCGGTCAATGCCGTCGTGGTGCCGACCGCCATATGAAGGATCTGCCCGCCATAGGGCTCGAGCAGCACGTCGGACATGCTGAACGCCATCGTGCCGAAGCCGGTCGCGATCAAACGACGTATCGCGCGGTCGCCGGAAGCAAAATGGCCCCAAGCTTCCGCGAACGAATGCTGCTTTTTTGCGGACGCCGCCGCTGCCGCCGCGCCGTAGAGCGGCGTGCGCGGCTCCTGCTTCCACAGCGCCACCACATTGAGCGCGATCGTCGCCACCGCCGCACCTTGGATGACCTGAACGAGGCGCAGGGGCGAGAAATCCGCGAGCAGCCAGCCGAACAGCAGCGCCGAGAAAACCATGCCGGCAAGCAGCATCACGTACATGAGTCCGACGACTTTGGGCTGGGATTCGACAGGCGCCAGATCCGTCGCCAAAGCGAGGCCCACGGTCTGCGTCATATGCAGCCCCGCCCCCACCAGCAGAAACGCGAGGCCCGCGCCGAGCTGGCCGATCCAGGCGGGCGCGTCGGCGGAATCGCCGCCGCCCGCCAGCACCAGCAGCGAGAACGGCATCATCGCGAGGCCGCCGAACTGGATCATGGTGCCGCGCCAGATGAAGGGCACGCGCCGCCAGCCCAGGGCCGAGCTGTGCGTATCCGAGCGGA
This sequence comes from Rhodospirillaceae bacterium, assembly GCA_027490975.1. Classification (GTDB taxonomy): domain Bacteria; phylum Pseudomonadota; class Alphaproteobacteria; order CACIAM-22H2; family CACIAM-22H2; genus Tagaea. The sequence continues at coordinate 1,341 of JAIXXA010000080.1, read as the reverse complement.
AGCCGATCAGCGCGCGGAACGGCGCAAAAATAAGCGGCAGCGAAATCATCACGCCGACCAAGGCCGCCGAGACGCCGAGTTCGACGATCATCACGCGGTTGAGCGTGCCGACCAGCAGCACCAGCGCCATGCCGACCGAAACCTGGAACAGCGAGAGCCGCAGCAGACGGCCGAGCGGCAGATCCGGCGTCGCCGCATCGGCAAACGGCAAAAAGCGCGGGCCTGCCTGCAGCAGGAACAGCACGGCCTTCTGACGCATTCCACTCATCGCGCGATCCTCTTTGCGGCCCTCTGTGCGGCCTTGCAAAAGAAACTGGAAACAACGGCGCAAAAGATACCGACCAAACGGAACGGGCCGGAATCCCGAAAGGACCCCGGCCCGTTGTCGTCGTCTGCCGTGAGGCCCCGTTACTTCGCGAGTTCCAGGGACGCGAGCGCTTGCGTCCCGGGCGGTTGGCCCGTGGGTACCACCAGTTCCGAAACGATGCGCGGCTTGGCGCTGCCGTTGAGGAACGCCGGGAACCACGTCGTGTTCGTGAGGATGCAGGCGTGAATGAACAGCGAGACCCCAAAGATGCCGACGGCGCCCATGGGGATGCCAACCGACGGTTTCACGACCAGCCACATTCTTCCGTAAAACATGGTGCTCTCTCCTATTTCAGCCAGGGCGTGAACATGTACGCCATCAGATGGGCGGCCAACGAAACCAGCGCGAAGATGCGCGTTCCGTCGATGATGTGGCGGTGGATTTCTTCCGCCTCCGGCAGCGTCAGGCCCGTCGGCCAGACTTTGGTGAGATCGTCGTCGGACATGTCGTTCCTCCTCGGGGTTCGTTGGGACTCACAAGAACGTGCAGAGCCCGCACGTAGGGTTTACTACTTCAAAGCATGTCATCGACCCGAAGGGAGGAATCGATGAACAGTCCAACTTACCAAGTGGCTGCAACCGCGCCAAGCGGAAATTCACGCAATTATGTTTGTATATAAAGGATTTTTGTCGATACTGTCCGAATCTACATCGCGATGCGGTACTCTATTATGTAAATTTTGACTGTCAAATTAACTTGTTCAATTAGACTGACATTTATGCAGAGCAGAACCGAGCGCTGCAGGGCGGCGGCGGTTTTCTGTCGGCAGTGCTGGATGCGTGGTAGCCTCCCGCGCGAAATCAAGTCCGACGGGAGAACCACGCCATGACCTTGCGCATCAACGCCGTTGCGCCCGACTTCACCGCCGCCACGACGCAAGGCACGATCCGTTTCCACGAATGGATCGGCGACAGCTGGGCGGTGCTGTTTTCGCACCCCAAGGATTTCACGCCCGTCTGCACGACGGAACTCGG
>JAIXXA010000169.1 GCA_027490975.1 Rhodospirillaceae bacterium | reverse complement strand
TATAGCATTTTTACAATGACTTAGCTTCGGACTACCGGTGTCGTGCTCGGCAAAAATCGGCCGCTGCGGCGAATTTTGCCGAGCCTGGGACGGTTCGCACTTTAAATTGCTGCTCAATAAGCCATTCTTTTTCCGTTATGGAATCGATAGGGTCAGGGGAGCGCTTTCGATTTTGCGAACCTAAACTCTCATTAGGAGCGGTGACGTGAATCCCAGGAGTCGCGCGGTAAGTTTGTCGCGACCCTTTGCATGGCCGGTCCTCGCGACGATTCTTGTGGCCTATGTGGTCGCCGAGATCGTGTTCAACCTCGAACTTGTGCAAACGGTTGCGCAGCCAGCCGTCGATCGCGAGCGGCTCGACGATCTTGTGCGCTTCGGCAAGGCCACCGGTTCGTTCGGCATCGCGCTCTTCGTGCTGCGGCCGTTTTTGGCACGCGCGTGGCGCCGCTTTTCATGGGGCTTGCTGATCGGTTTCCTGTTGCTGTGGGGCGGCTCTTTTGCCGCGATCGACCGGCTTTACGACGAGGTGCTGGCGCAAGTGCCGCCGTCGCTGCAGCGCGAGGCGCTGTACCTCACGATCTATCGCGATGCCTTGTTCCATGGCGGCGTCACGAATCCCGAGCTTGGCGACGCGAACGGCCTCAGCGACGACACGCAGCGCCTGGCACTGCTCAATCTCGCCGCGCGCCTGACCGGCGACAAAAGCGAGATCGCATCGGTGCGCGCGCGCCTCGGCGAGGCGGAAACCGCGTCGCAGATGGGCCTGCCGCTCGATGCGCGGACGCAAGCGCTGCTCGAGCGCAGCAAAAGCGACGATGCCGCGATCTTGCGCGATGCAACGGCGGCGATCTTGCTGCCGCCAATGTCGATGGCGCTGTCGCTGCTTGCGATCGTCGCCAATCTCGCCGCCTTGGGCGGTTTGCTGCTGACCGTCGCCTTGCGGCGGCGTCGCGCCATTCGGTTTTTGGCGCCTGCGTTGCCGGTGCTTGCGGTCGCCGTCGCGCTGGCGGCGGCCGGAACGCCGCCCTTCCCGGCGGGTTCGCACAATCGCAGCGTTTTTTCGCAACTCGACGAACGGCTCGGCGTGGTCGGTTGGATCTGGAGCCGGGCGGTCAACGGCCAGGCAATGATCCTGCGCCTCACCGAAAACGACGAAGGCAACCGCGTTATCTAGCGGCTTTGGGATCCTGCTCGAGGCGGGCCAGCAGATCGTCGAACTGGTCGAGCGTTGCGTAGTGCAGCACGAGTTCGCCCGCCCCGTTCTTGCGCGGCTTCAGCTCCACATTGAGGCCCAACGCCTCGGTCAAGCGCCGCTCGATCGCACGCGTATCGGCATCGCGCGCCGCGCCCTGCGGCGCCGGCTTCAGCTTTTTCTTGGCCAATCGCGGATCGGCAAGTTCCTTGAGCCTTGCTTCGGCCGCGCGGACCGTGAGGCCTTCTTGCGCGATCATGGCGGCGAAGGCGCCGGGGTCGGGCGCCATCAAGGCCACACGCGCATGGGCCGGTGTGAGCTTGCCCTCGGCGACGAGTTTTTGCGCCCCTGCCGGCAGATCGAGCAGTCGCAGCGTGTTGGCGACATGCGGCCGGCTCTTGCCGAGTGCCTGCGCCACGCGCTCTTGCGTGAAATCCATTTCGTCGATCAAGCGGCGATAGCCGGCAGCTTCGTCGATCGCGTTGAGGTCGGCACGCTGCAGGTTTTCGACAAGGGCGGCCTCGAGCGCTTCGCGGTCGCCCAGATCTTTGACCACGGCCGGGATCTCGTGCAGCTGGGCCGCTTGGGCGGCACGCCAGCGCCGTTCGCCCGCGATCAACTCGTAGCCTGTCGGATCCTTGGGATCGCGGCGGACGAGGATCGGCATCAACACACCTTGCGTGCGCACCGAGGCGGTAAGCTCGGCAAGCGCATCGGCATCGAAGGAACGGCGCGGCTGGAACGTGCCGGGACGAATCTTGCCGACTGCGATCAGGCGGGCCGCGCGCGGACCCTCGGACGCCAGGGCCGCTGTCGTCCCGCTCGGCGTGCCGAGCAAGGCCGAAAGGCCGCGGCCCAGGCCCTTTTTGGCGTCGGCCGGGCTCACGCCACAACCTCGGCCGCAAGCGCGGCCTCGCGCTTCAAAAGTTCGCTTGCAAGCATCACATAGGCTTGACTGCCGGCACAGCGCAGATCGTAGAGCAGCACGGGTTTGCCGTGCGACGGCGCCTCGGAGATGCGCACGTTGCGCGGGATCGCCGTTTCGTAGACGAGATCGCCCAGATGCTGGCGCACGTCGGCGGCGACGGCTTCGCTCAAATTGCTACGCTTGTCGAACATGGTCAGCACCACGCCTTGGATTGTCAACCGAGGGTTGAGGCGCTCGCGCACCCGGTCGATCGTGCGCATGAGATTGGAGAGGCCCTCGAGCGCGAAGAACTCGCACTGCAGCGGTACCAGAACGGCGTCGGCCGCAACGAGCGCGTTGAGTGTGAGCAGGCCGAGCGACGGCGGGGCATCGATCATCACATAGTCGAGCGACAGGCGGCCGACGGCCTCGACGATCGCGTCGGCAAGGCGATATTCGCGCCGCTCGAGATCGACGAGCTCGAGCTCGGCCGCCGCAAGATCGGGCGTAGCCGGCAACACGCTCAGACCCGGAATGATCGACGGGCGGATAGCCTCGGCCGTCGGCACATTGCCGATCAGCACGTCGTAGGAGCCGACATCGCGATTCTCCGGCGGGATACCGAAGCCCGTCGAAGCATTGCCCTGCGGATCGAGATCGATCACGAGGATCTTCTTGCCGACCGCCGCTAGGGCCGTCGCCAGATTGATCGCGGTCGTGGTTTTGCCGACCCCGCCTTTTTGGTTGGCGATCGCCAGTATGCGCGGCTTGGACGGAGAGATTGGCGTCACTTGGCTTTGATGTCCCGCAGCGTCAAAACGGCAGCGTCCGGCTCCGTCAGGGAAGCAACGGCGGACACGCGCATATGCCACGCGCTTTCCGCCTGGGTCAATTCGGCTTTGTAAGCGGCCCCCTTGAGAAACGTGCATAACCCGTCGGCCGCCAGCAACGGCACGGCCAAGGGCAGCAGCTTGTCGAGCGGCGCAAGTGCACGTGCCGTGACCGCATCGACCTTGAGAGCACCCGCCATCGCCGCGGCGCGGCGATTGTGAATATGGATTTTGGCGCCTGTC
>JAIXXA010000011.1 GCA_027490975.1 Rhodospirillaceae bacterium | reverse complement strand
GGCGGGGGCTGACGTGCTTGTTGCCGGCACTGCTGGTTTTGCCGGCGGGCCTTCCAACTACGCCGAGAATCTTCGGCGGCTGCGCGAGCTTTGACGATGGCCCGTGCGCGGCAGCGCTCCCGCTGGTCGGATTTCTGGAACGGCACGCCGCTCTATCGTCTGCTGATCGGCGGGCGGACCGTGGCGCGGCTCGCGCGCCTGGCGCCCGAACCGCTGCCCGGATCGCGGCCGCGCGGCGAGGCGATCGTTGCGGGCAAGCTCGTGTGCGCCGGGCGCGCACTTCCCGCCGAACGGCCGGACTGGATGGCCGCCGATCTGAGCCAAGCGGCCCTTGAAGAGCTCAACGGTTTTGCTTGGCTCGACGATCTCGCCGCCGTGGCAACCGAGACCGCACAATCGCGTGCGCGCGCGCTTGTCGAAGACTGGATCCTCGCCAATCCCAAATGGCGCCCGGTTCTGTGGGATGCCGAGACGACCGGGCGGCGCTTGGCGGCGTGGCTTGCGCACGCCCCTTTCCTGTCGCGCGGCGAGGGCGATCGGCTCGGGCCGATGCTGCTGCAATCGGCCACGCGCCAAGCGCGGCATCTTGCGCGCTGCGTGCGCGCGGCCCCGCGCGGCTTGCCGCGACTGCACGCCCTCAAAGGCCTTGTCTATGCGCATGCCTGCGGCCTGCTCGACGAGCGTACCCTGGGTGCTGTTGCGCAGCGCATGGCGATCGAGGCCCAGCGCCAGCTCTCTCCCGACGGGTTCCATCTGAGCCGCGGTGCCCGCGCCCAGCTCGAGGCTTTGTCGATCCTCGCCGATTCGCGCCTTGCGATCGAAGCGGCGGGTGCGACCGTGCCCGAGGCCTTGCATCGCGCCGTCGAAAAGCTCGCCCCGGCGTTGCGCTTTTTCCGGCACAGCGACGGCGGGCTTGCGCTGTTCGAAAATTCGAACGTCGAAACGGCCGCCTTGGTCGATACCGTGCTGGTGCGCGCGCAATGGCCCGATCCGCCGCCCGAGCGCGCGGTGTCGATCGGTTTCGAGCGCGTGGTCGCCGACCGCGTGCTGCTGTTCGTCGATGCCGGGGCGCCGCCCGAAGAAGGGTTCGACCGCCACGCGCATGCGGGCGCACTCGCCTTCGAATTGTCGTCGGGCAAGGAGCGCATCGTCGCCAATTGCGGGGCGGGCCCGCAGGACGATTCCGAATGGGCGCTCGCCTTGCGCGCGACGGCCGCCCACTCGACGCTGACGCTCGAAGACACGAGTTCGAGCGAGCCCGTACCCGGCGGCCTGCGCCGGCGCCTCAAAAAAGTCTCGGTCGCGCGCGACGAAGCCGACGGCAATGTCTGGCTCGATCTGAGCCACGACGGCTATGTGTCCGACTTTGGCTTCGTGCATCGTCGCCGCATCTTCGTGGCCGGCGACGGGCTCGATGTGCGCGGCGAAGATTCGCTGCTGCCCGCAGCCGGCGCCACGCCGTCGCCCTCGGCGCGATTTGCCATCCGCTTCCATCTTTATCCCGACATCCAGGCCTCCGTGATCCAGAACGGTGCCGCGGCTTTGCTGCGCACGCCGCGCGGCCAGGCTTGGCGGCTGCAGATCGCGGGGGCCGCTCTCGAGATTGGCGAGAGCGTGTCGTTTGCCCAGCGCGGCTCGGCACGGCGGGCCGAACAGCTCGTCGCGGCCGGTACGGCGGGCGCGCAGGGCATGTCGGTCAAATGGGCCTTCAAACGGATTCAAGGCGAGCGTTAGGCGAAATCGACATGGGCAGCGAGAACAAGGCGAGCGTGCTCGTCAGCGGCGGGGCAGGCTTTGTGGGCTCGCATGTGTGCCGCGCGTTGGCGCTGGCGGGCCATCGGCCGATCGCGTTCGACAATCTGAGTGCGGGCCACCGCGATTTTGTGCGCTGGGGCCCGCTCGTCGAAGGCAATGTCGGCGATGCAGCCGCCCTCGATGCCGCGATCGCCGCATATGGCATCTCTGCTTGCGTGCATCTGGCAGGCTCGATCGAGGTCGGTCTCTCGGTCAAAGAACCGGTGCGCTTCTGGCAGAACAACGTTTCGACGACGCTCGTGCTGCTCGACCGGTTGCAGGCGGCCGGCGTGAAGGCGTTTGTGTTTTCCTCGACGGCGGCCGTCTACGGCATGCCCGAGCAGGTGCCGATGGCCGAAGACCATCCCAAGCGGCCGACCAACCCCTACGGCGAGACCAAACTCGCGGTCGAGCAGATCCTCGCATCCCAAGCGCGGGCGACGGGTTTGTCGTGGATCGCCTTCCGCTATTTCAATGCGGCGGGTGCCGCGTGGGCGGACGGGATCGGCGAAGACCATTCGCCCGAAAGCCATCTCATCCCGCTCGCGTGCCAAGCCGCGATGGGCATTCGCCCGCCGCTGACGATCTTCGGCACCGACTATCCCACGCCGGATGGGACTGCGTTGCGCGACTATATCCACGTGGCCGATCTCGGCGCCGCACATGTGCTCGGGATCGAGCGCGCTTTGGCTGGCCCTGTTGCGACTTCTTTCAATCTCGGCACCGGCCAAGGCTATTCGGTGCGCGAGGTCGTCGAGACCGTCGCGCGCGTGGCGGGCAAGGACGTGCCGCACAGTTTCGGCAAACGCCGCGACGGCGACAGCCCGGCCCTTGTTGCGGATCCTGCGGCGGCCAAACGCGAACTCGGCTGGCAACCAACGCATTCGGACCTCGCGCGCATCGTCGCCGATGCGTGGGCGTGGCACCAGCTGCGCCACAAAAACTAAAGCTTCGAAAACGCCTCGATCTGCGCGCGCGTGGCTTTGCGCATGTCGGCACCGTCGGCCCAGGCGCGATACCAGGCGGCTGTCCACGCCATGGCCGTTTCGAAATCGAGTTTGGGCGCCCAGCCGAGCGTGTCGAGCGCGTGGGCTGCCGACAGCGTTAGATACGGCGCTTCGGGCGGCGGATTTGTGTTTTCGATCGTCCAGCCGGGTTTGCCGTCGAAGGCTTTGCCGAATTCTTCGACCACTTCGCGCACGGTGCGCCGTGCCGCTGCTTCGGGCCCGAAATTGAAGGCGCCGTCGCAGCCTTTCTCCAGAATCGCCAGATATCCCGCCAGCGGATCAAGCACGTGCTGCCACGGGCGCACCGCCTCAGGCCGACGCAGCACGAGCGTGCTGCCGGCCGCAAGAGCGCGCACAGCGTCGGGCACAATGCGGTAGGCCGCCCAATCGCCGCCGCCGATCACGTTGCCCGCTCGCGCGGTTGCGAGCGGCACTTTGCCCGCGAAATAGCTGCTGCGAAAACTGTCGACGACGATTTCGCACGCGGCCTTGCTGGCCGAATAAGGATCGTGCCCGCCGAGCCGGTCGGTCTCGACGAAGGCGTGCGGGCTGCCGTCGTTGGCGTAGACCTTGTCGCTGGTCACGACCAGAATGGCCTTCAGCGTCGTGTGCCGGCACGCCTCGAGCACGTGCGATGTGCCGATCACGTTGGTGGCAAACGTTTCGACCGGGGCTGCGAGCGACGGGAGCACCAGCGGCTGGGCCGCCATATGCACCACATAGTCCGGTGCGAAATCGTCGAAGGCTTTGCGCACGAGGGCGGCATCGCGAATGTCGCCTTGCGTGTGCGAAGCACACAGCGCCGCCCCGTCGATCAGCGCAAACAGCGAAGGCTCGCTTGGCGGGGCGAGGGCAAGGCCCGCCACTTTGGCGCCGAGCATATCAAGCCACGCGAGCAGCCACGCACCCTTGAATCCCGTGTGGCCCGTCAGCAGCACGCGCTTGCCCGAAAAATTCATGCCCCGCTCCGTTTCAAACGGGCTGCGAAGAATCCGTCCACGCCGCCCTTATCCGCCCAATGGCTCGGCAGCGTCGCAAGATCGCCGTCTTTGGACAAGAGCGCGTCGGTGCCGGGGATTTCGCCTGCGTTCAGCGGCAGGCGCTTGAACGCGGCATTGCGCGCAAGGAAGGCTGCCACACGGCTGCGCCCTTCGCGCGGATCGAGCGAGCACACCGCATAGACAAGCGTGCCGTCGGGCGACGTCATCTCGGCCGCGGCATCGAGCATGCGGTCTTGCACATCGACGAGCTTGGCCGCATCGAGCGGCGATTTCAAATACGCGATCTCGGGATGGCGACGCAAAGTACCCGTGGCCGTGCACGGTGCGTCGAGCAGCACGTGCGAGAACGTCTGCGGCGGGCGCCAATCGGCCAAATCGCCCGCGATGGTTTGGGCGGCAAGCCCGACGCGCTGCAGATTCTCGGTCACACGCCGCAGCCGTTTCGACGATTGATCGACCGCCAGCACGTCGGCACCCGCCGCTGCGAGCTGCATCGTTTTGCCGCCGGGGGCCGCACATAGATCGAGAACGCGTGCACCCTTTACGTCGCCCAGCAGCCGTGCGGGCAAAGCGGCAGCGGCGTCTTGCACCCACCAAGCACCCTCGGCGAATCCCGGCAGTTCGGCAACGTTGCCGCTGTCGGCGAGCCGCAGCGTGCCGGTCGGCAGCCTTGTTGCCCCCAAACGCGCGGCCCAATCGTCCGCATCGCCCTTGAGCGTGATGTCGAGCGGCGGTTCTTTTGCATGCACGGAAGCAACCGCGCGCGCGGTTTCCTCGCCATAGGCGGTCGACAGGATGTGCCACAGCCAGGGTGGCGTATCGAGGCGGGCGGCATCGCAGACGGCGAGCAGCTCTTTGCCTTCGC
>JAIXXA010000025.1 GCA_027490975.1 Rhodospirillaceae bacterium | reverse complement strand
TTTCGTGCGCGGCGTTCCCGAAGACATCCGCACGGCGCGCCGCGCTCGCAGCACGCGCCAGCGTGCGCAACAAGGTGCAGACAGCCTTTCCCAAAATGCGGGGCAACCTCATGCAGCGCCACGAAGCCGTGCTGCTGGCGCGTGCCGCTTAGATCTTGTAGGCGACGCGCACGCCGCCCCAGTGGCGGCCGCGGATCGAAATCGGCGCCGACACGTCTTTCATCAACGCGAACTGGCCGTTGCCCATGTCGCGCCGATAGGTCTGCACGAGGAAAGGCTGCGTGCTGCGCCCGGCCGCCAGGCCCACGCGGTCGTTGAAAATGCGCCGATTGCGCGAATTGCCGGTGTTCCAGGCAACGTCGTTGCCCTGGGGTTGCGAGAATTTTCGGTTGTGCGTCGGCAGATAGCCGTTGCGGTCGACAGCCGCACAGAACACGATCCGCGGATCGACGCTCAGCATCGGCTCCTGGATCGCCGGGAACAGCCGGTCGGTCGCTTCGAGAAAGCGCGTTCGCACTTGTTGCGGATTGGTGCCCGGGATCGGCGTGTACTGCTCGTCGAACAGGTCGGCGATCGACAGGCGCCCGCTCTCCACCTCGGCATCGAGGGCTGCTGCGATCTTGGCGGCCGCTTCTTTGGCCGCATCGATGAAGGGCGTATCGACCGTTTCGATGCCCGACGAAGCGGTGGCCGCAATCAGACGCTCGCCCATGCCGACCAAGCGATCGACGCGCGCCTGCGTATTGTCGAGCGCCTTGCGCGACGCGTCGTTCGTGGCGGTCAAATCGCCCATCGCTTCGCTCACGCTGTGCGAGCGCGTGTCGATATGCCCGACGGCTTCGGTGATCTGGCCCAAGCGTTCGGACACGTCGCGCACGTGCACGCCGATGGCGCCCATCACCTCTGCGATCGCGGCCCCACCCTGCTCGGCAGATTTCGCGCGCTGCAGCGAGTTCTCCGACTGGCCGATCAGGCGCGAGGCCTGCTGTCCCAACGTTTTGAGCGTCGCGTCGATTTCGCCGGTCGCTTCGGCCGTCTGGCGCGCGAGCGCCTTCACCTCGCTTGCGACCACCGCAAAGCCTTTGCCCGCATCGCCCGCGCGCGCCGCCTCGATCGTCGCGTTGAGCGCCAGAAGATTGGTCTGCCGCGCAATCGCGTCGATGCCTTTGGCCACACGCCCGATGCCGTCGAGGGCAGCGCGCAGGCCGGTGAGATCGCTCGCAATGCCGCGTGTGATCTCGACCAGGGCCCCAATCTCGCGAATGGCGCCGTCGACCTGCGTTTTCGACGCGGACATTTCGCCGGCGACGCGTTGGGCCAATGTCCCCGCCTCGCCGGCGGCCGTCGCAACCTGGTGGTTGGCCGTACTGAGTTCGGCCGTTGCCGCGCGCACCGAATCGAAGCGTTCGATCTGCACTTTCAAGTTTGCGGTAAGCTCGCCCACGAACCCGGCAACATCGGCAATCTCGACGCCAAGCGTCCCGGCCTCGCTTGCAACAGTCTGCATCAGCGTCTTTGCCTGGTCGCTTTGGTTCGAAAAGGTCATCGATGCCTCTCCTGGTTTTTTGGCTCTTCTTTAAGGCAAACCGCACTGTTCCAATCGGTCGCATACGCGAGGTTAAGGAAGATTTAACGGTCGGCGACGGCGCCGACTTTTGCGGCGCTGCTCAAATATCCGCGTAGCTGTGGGTTTCCTTCGATGCGCCGGGATGCGTAACTGCGCCAAAGGCCGCACTGCCGACGGTCTGGCAGTATTTCCACAGCGACCCGCTCTGATAGTCGTGCGGGCGCGGCTTCCAATCGGCTTTGCGCGCCGCGAGCTCGGCGTCCGAAACTTCAAGCGTAAGCCGGCCGGTCTCGGCGTCGATCGTGATGATGTCGCCGTCTTTCACAAGTCCGATGGGGCCGCCCGCCGCCGCCTCGGGGCATACATGTCCGACGCAGAACCCGCGCGTACCGCCCGAGAAACGCCCGTCGGTGATCAGTGCGATCTCCTCGCCCTTGCCCCAACCATAGAGGGCGGCCGTGGTCGAAAGCATTTCGCGCATGCCGGGCCCGCCCTTGGGGCCTTCGTTGCGGATGACCATGACTTGGCCGTCTTGGATGTCGCGCTTCAGCACGGCTGCAAGCGCTTCTTCCTCGCGCTCGAACACGCGCGCCGGCCCGCGGAACTGCTGCTTCTTGAGCCCCGCCACCTTCACGATCGCGCCCTCGGGCGCAAGATTGCCCTTGAGGCCGACGACGCCGCCGGTCGCCGTCAGCGGCGCCTTCACGCGATAGACGACCTTTTGGTTTTCCGGGAACACGATGTCCTTGAGGTTCTCGGCGATCGTCTTGCCGGTTACGGTCATGCAGTCGCCGTGCAGGAAGCCCGCGTCGAGCAGCTCCTTCATGACGACCGGAATGCCGCCGACCGAATAGAGATCGACGGCCGTGTATTTTCCGCCCGGCATCAGATCGGCAATGTAGGGCGTCGAGCGGAAAATCTCGGCAACGTCGGTGAGATCGAACTTGATGCCGCATTCGTGCGCCATCGCGGGCAGATGCAAGGCGGCATTGGTCGATCCGCCCGTCGCCGCCACCACGCGGGCTGCGTTCTCGAGCGCCTTGCGCGTGACGATGTCGCGCGGGCGGATGTTGCGGCGAATGAGCTCGACCACCTGCTCGCCCGAAGCCACGCACCAGCGGTCGCGGCTTTCGTAAGGGGCCGGCGTTCCGGCCGAGCCCGGCAAAGCGAGTCCGATCGCTTCGGACACGCAGGCCATCGTGTTGGCGGTGAACTGGCCGCCGCACGAGCCGCCGGTTGGCAAAGCGACCTGCTCGAGATGCTCGAGATCGGCATCCGACATTTTGCCGGCGGCGTTGGCGCCGACACCCTCGAACACGTCGACGATCGTCACGTCGCGGCCTTTGAAGCGGCCCGGCAGAATCGTGCCGCCATAGACGAACACCGACGGCACGTTCAGGCGCAGCATCGCCATCATCAGGCCCGGCAGCGTCTTGTCGCAGCCCGCGAGGCCCACAAGCGCGTCGTAGCAATGGGCGCGCACCGAAAGCTCGACCGAGTCGGCTATCACTTCGCGGCTGGCAAGCGAGCTGTGCATGCCGGCATGGCCCATCGCGATGCCGTCGGTGACGGTGATGGTCGTAAACTCGCGCGGCGTGCCGCCGGCGGCGGCAACACCCTTCTTGGCGGCCTGCGCCTGGCGCGACAAGGTGATGTTGCAGGGGGCGGCCTCGTTCCACGTCGTGACGACGCCGACGAGCGGCTGTGCGATCTGTTCCTTGGACAAGCCCATCGCGTAGAGCATCGCCCGGTGGGCGGCACTCGTGGGGCCGACGGTGGTGTGGCGGCTCGGCAGTTTCGACTTGTCGATGGGCGTGTTGTTGGTCATGGCGCGTCCGGTTCCCCCTGGCGATTTATGGCGGCGAATCTAGCCCGAGCGGGTGCGTTTTGTGTAGCTTTTTTGAACGCTACGCCGCGCGCGCGCGCCACGCCGCAAGCGTGCCGATGAAGGCGATGGCCGGCAGCACGCCGAAGGCGATCGCATAGGCTTGCGCATCGTAGACCCTGGCGCCGTCCACGAGCGCGCCATGCCAATTGGCGTCGAGCAATGCGCCGATCAACGGCTGGAGCAGCGCCCCGGAACCGACAACGCCGGTATTGACGATGCCGTACACGGCTCCACTCGCTTCCGGCGGATTGCTGGCGCGCGCGGCGCCATAGCTCAAGATCATGCTGGACGCGCCCACGCCGTTCAAAAACAGCAGAAACGCCGTCAACGCCCACGGCAAGGCCGGCAGATAGAGCAACAGCAGTAGGCTCGCGGTCATTGCCGCACCGCCGACGACCATAGTCGGCTTGCGTTGCCGAATTCGGTCGGCGAGCAGGCCGATCAGCGGCGCGCCCACGGCCCAGCCGAGAAACATTGTGCTCGCAAGCCCCGCCGCCGCGGTGCGCGAATGGCCGTGCGCGGCTTCGAACCACGGGACGGCCCATAGGCCCGCAAAGGCCAGCATTGTGCCCGTCATCGCCATCCCGTAGATGGCGTGCAGCCACGTCTGGCCGTTCGCCGCCGCGACGCGCAGGCCCGCCGCCAAGCGCGGACGGGCACGGTATTCCGCTTGCGGCGGCCGCTCCGGGATCGTTGCGTAGAGTCCAACCGAAATCGCCGCCCCGACGATCGCCAACGCACCCAGCGCGGCGCGCCAGCCCCATTCGCCGACCATCACGGCCAATGGGGCCTGGCCCAGCATGGCGCCTGCCATGCCGCCGGCCTGAGCGATGCCGGTGAGCGCAGAGAAACGCGACGCAGGCAGCCACAATGTCGCGACCGTGAGGATGCCGATCCAGGCGAACGACGCGCCGAGCCCGATCATCGCGCGCCCGACATAGGCGAACTCGACCATTGGGGATGCGGCAAAAACGAGTGCGCCGAGTGCGGACAAAGCCGCCGCCCCGCTCATCAAGCGGCGCGGGCCGTAGCGGTCGATCAACACGCCGACCGGAATCTGCATGCCCGCATAGGCGTAGAAATAGATCGCCGACAAGGTGCCGAGTACCGTGCCGCCCAGCGAAAACGCCGCCATCAGATCGCCGACAACGACCGACGTCGCCACACGCTGCACGAACTCGTGGCAGAAATATGCGCTCGCCAGCGCAAACGCGGCGTAGCCCCGAAAGAGGCTCGGTGCGCTCAATATTCGACGCGATCGGGCTTGGCGAACCAGGCGGCAAACACCGCCTGCGCTTCGTCGGCCAGCAGCCTGTCGGTTGGCAAGGCGCGCCCGTCGATGGGCAACGCCACTTCGCGGTAGAAGGCTTCGTCGTCGAAGCCGATCGCCGCAGCGTCGCGGCGGTTCGCGGCGTAGCACATGCGGCTCGCGCGCGACCACAAAATGGCGCCCATGCACATCGGGCACGGCTCGCAGCTCGTGAAGATCGTCGCCCCCTCGAGATCGTACGTGCCGAGCCGCGCGCACGCGTCGCGGATCGCGACGATTTCGGCATGCGCGGTCGGATCTTTCGTGGCGACGACGCGGTTCCAGCCTTCGCCGACGATCGCACCGTCTTTCACGACGACGGCGCCGAAAGGACCGCCCTCGCCCGCCCGCATACGCTCGTCCGCGAGCTTGATCGCGCGACGCATAAACTGAATATCGGTCATTTTGCCTGCTTTTGCTGCAAGACTGCGAGGATCTTCTGGCCGAGCTGGGCCGGCGAAAACGGCTTTACGACGTAGGCATCGACGCCGTTCTCGCGCGCCTGAACCACGAATTCCGGGCTCGCTTTGCCGGTCAGCATGATGAACGGCATGCTCGGCCATTTGTGGCGCACGGCTTTGAGCAGCTGCAGCCCGGTCATTTCCGGCATGTTCCAATCCGAAATCACGAGTTCGAATTTCTGCATATTCGCGTTCAGAATATCGAGCGCCTCTGCGCCGTCGCGCGCCGTCGACACGTACGGAATCTTGAGCTGGCGCAGCACGGTCTGCGCGATCTTCACGGCAAAAGCGTCGTCCTCGACCAGAAGCACCGAGAGGTTCGAGAAGAGTAGGTCCATGGAAGCGCCGGGCTGCATGCTGTGGTCCTGTCCGTCCGCCGTTTACGACGCGGCCGCAATCTGGCTTGCGTAGCGTTGCTCGAGGGCCGCAATGCCGGCTTCGATATGCGTTCCGATCTTATCGCAGATGTGGCCTGCCGTCACAAAGTCGCCGAACTCGCCGGCGAATTCAAGATCGCGCGCCGCACGGAAGGTCTGCGCCAAACCCATGTTCGCAGCCGCACTCCTGAGCGAGTGCGCGGCGCGGATCCAGTCCTGGTCCGCGCCGGCGGCGCGTGCAGCCAAAAGCTGCCCCAGCAGATCGCGCGCACTTTGCGCATAGTCGCCCACAAGCGACGCCACGATCTCAGGCCCCATATTCGCTTCGAGGTCGCCGATCACGCCTTCGTCGAGCACGGCCGGGCTCGCATCGAGCCGCTCCTGCAC
>JAIXXA010000014.1 GCA_027490975.1 Rhodospirillaceae bacterium | reverse complement strand
GGGCGCGCGCCGCATCGATACGGTTCTTGAACCGGTCCTGCCCCTCGAAATTGATGATGATCACGTCGAACAGCCGCATATCGGCCGACGACACGCGGCGCGCATGCACGACTGAGTCGCCGGCCGCATCGTTTTGCCGCAGCCAGAAACCGGCATTGGACAGCGCAAAAAGATTGCCGCGGCCTTGCATGAATTCGACGTCCAACCGCTCGAAGCGCCCGTAAAGGGCGGCGGCGACCGGATTGCGGATCGTCACCGAAAAAATCCCGTAGGCGACGGCCATGCCGACGACCGGCAGCAGGAATTGCCAAACGGACACGCCGGCAGCGCGTGCTACCGTCAATTCGTGCGACCGGGTCAGGCGCCAGAATGTGATCATGGCCGCGAACAGGGCGATGAAGGGACACAGCTCTTCGGCCATCTGCGGCAGTTTGTAGAACGCCATCTGCAGCACGAGCTGCGTCGTGACGCTCGGCCGGCTTGCCGAGCGGCGCAGCAACTCGATGACCTCGAACATATAGACAAGCGCCATCATCATTAGAAAAAAACCGGCGAGCGCGACCACGAACTGGCGCCCGATATACGAAAGCAGGGTTGTGGAAACGCGCATGGGAAAGTTCAGGCCGCCGCGGCTTGGGCCGCGCGCATGCGCTTGGGCCCGAGCGTCATCACGTAGGCTGCGATCGACGCGATCGCGAGGGGGGTGATGTAGAGCAGGGCGAGCGCCGCAGGCATGCGCGCGGCGAGATTGGGCAGCGAAATCGCCAGTGCTTGCGTCGCCACGCCGCAGAAAGCGGCCAGCACCAGGCGCTGCGCCAAGCCGCGGCGGTTGAAATTGCCGGGCAGCAGGCAAGCAAGGGCGACCATCACCAATGCAAACGGATAGAGCGGGGTTGCGAGGCGCGAATGTCCCTCGGCAATCAGGCGGTTGAAATACTGGCGGTCGTGCGCGTCGTCGGCGTTCGGCCACAGCAATTCGTTGAGATAGCGTTCTCCCGCGTCGCGCCAGCGATATTCGCTGCCGCGTTCGTTGCTGATTTCGACCGAATACCGCTCGAAATAGAGCAGCGACAATTTGCCCGCCGCACGGTCGACCTGCTGGCGATTGCCGTTGAGCAGGATCACGCGCGGCCCGTCTTCGGTGCTGGCGATGGTGCCGCGTTCTGCCAGCAGCGTGACGGGGTTGGAAGGATCGCGCGAATCCTGCACCAGAATGCCGCGCAGATCGCCGTTCGCCTCGCGCGCGCGCACGTAGACGGTGAGCGAACCGCCGATCGTTGAAAAAGCGCCCTCCTGCAGCAGCAGGCTCGAATAGTCGGAGCGGATGTTGGAATGCAGCTCCTTGAACTGGCCGAAGGTCATCGGCATCAGCCACAGCGACAGAACGTAGCAAAGTGCGGTCGCAACCCCAGCGAGGATCAGCGCAGGGCGCGCGAGCTGGTTCGGGCCGAAACCGACCGCGCGCATCACGACGAGTTCGCTGTCGAGCGTTAGCCGGTTGTAGACGAAGAGCGTCGCCACAAAGAGTGCTATGGGCAGAACCAGCGACAGGAAATTCGGCAGCAGCAGGGACGTGAGATAGAAGAATGCGCCGATCCCGAGGCCGCGATTGACGATGAGCTCGATAAAGCGCAGCGACTGCGTGAGCCAGATCGCCATGGTCAACGTGGCCACGACGAAAACCGTCGCGGTCAGGATTTGGCTCAGAATGTAGGCAGTGATTCGGCGCATGATCGACGGACAGTATAGACCGGTCTTTGGCCGGTATTGTATGCACTTGGCGGCGCAAATTATGCGAATGAAAACGGAACATTTGCGTGCGGGGCGCTTTTCTTTGCCTCAAGAGCCGCTATGGTGTCGGTCGTTCGATTTACGTCGACTCTTGTTCGCGAGGAACGTCCCCAATGAAGATTGCATTCTCGAAGCCTGAAGCGCCGGCCAGCGGCGCCTATGTCGTCGGCATTCTGGAAGATCGCAAGCTGACCCCGGCCGCCGCTGCCCTCGACAAAAAGACCGGCGGAGTGGTTACGCGTGCGATGGCGACGACGCGCTTCAAAGGCAAGAAGGACGAGTTTCTCGACGTTGTGGCGCCCAAGGGCGTGCCGTTCGGGCGCATCGTGCTCGCGGGCCTCGGTAAGATCGACAAGCTCGACGCGAAGGGTGCCGAAGCGCTCGGCGGCAGTCTTGTTGCACATCTCAACAAGACCGGCGAAACGCAAGCGACCGTCTCGGTCGAGCAGATCGCCGAAGGTGCGATCGGCCCCTCGGTGATGGCGGCGCACATGGCGCTCGGCGCCAAGCTGCGCGCCTATCGCTTCGACAAATACAAGACGCGCGAGAAGGACGATGCGAAGCCGAGCCTCAAATCGCTAAATCTTCTGGTCACCGACGTTGCATCCGCGCGCAAGATCCACGGGCCGCTCGACCGCGTCGCCGACGCCGTGACGTTTGCGCGCGACCTCGTGTCCGAACCGCCGAACGTGCTCTATCCCGAAAGCCTGGCCGAGCGCTGCAAGCGCCTGACAGCCTTCGGCGTGAAGGTCGAGATTTTCGACGAAAAGCAGCTCGAGAAAATGGGTGCAGGCGCGTTGTTGGGCGTGGGCCAGGGCTCGGCCCGGCCGTCGCGCATGGTGATCCTGCAGTACCAAGGCGCGCCCAAGGCCAAGGACAAGCGCCCGGTCGCGTTCGTCGGCAAGGGTGTGACGTTCGATACGGGCGGCATTTCGATCAAGCCGTCGGCCGGCATGGAAGACATGAAATGGGACATGGCGGGCTCCGCCGCCGTGATCGGAGCGATCGAAGCGCTCGCCGCTCGCCACGCCAAGGTCAACGCGATCGGCGCTGTGGGTCTCGTCGAGAACATGCCGGGCCACAATGCACAGCGGCCATCCGACATCGTGCGCTCGCTTTCGGGCAAGACGATCGAAGTGCTGAACACCGATGCCGAAGGCCGCCTCGTGCTCGCCGACGTGCTTTGGTACGTGCAGGATCGCTTCAAGCCCAAGGCGATGTTCGATCTCGCGACCTTGACCGGTGCGGTGATCGTGGCGCTGGGCCACGAATATGCCGGCATTATGGGCAACGATGCCGCCTTGGCCGAGAAGCTCACGGCTGCAGGCGAGGCGACCGGCGAAAAAGTTTGGCGTCTGCCTTTGGGCGAAGCCTACGACCGCGACATCGACAGCCCGGCGGCCGACGTCAAGAACATCGCGGCCGGCCGCGGCGCGGGCTCGATCATTGGCGGCCAGTTCCTGGCACGCTTCGTCAACGACGTGCCGTGGGTGCATATCGACATTGCGGGCGTGGCCTGGAGCGGCAAGGACACGGCGACGTGCCCGAAAGGGGCCACGGCCTTCGGCGTGCGTCTGCTCGACCGGCTTGTTGCCGACAATTACGAGGAAGCTTGACGGACATACGTTTCTATCAGCTGTTGGCAACGCCGCTCGAAGCGGCGTTGCCGAAGCTGCTCGAAAAAGCGCTTGAACGCGGCATGCGCGCGGCCGTTGCCGCCGGCACCGCCGACCGCTCGCAGGCCCTTGACGCGGCCTTGTGGACCTACGCGGCCGACAGTTTTCTGCCCCATGGGCGGGCACCGGAAAGTGCGGCCGACCAGCCGATCTGGATTGCGCCCGGCATCGAGAATCCGAACGGTGCGGTCCTCCTCGTAATTCTCGACGGGCAGATCCCTGCGCGTTTCGAGGATTGGGAACGCGTCTGCGACATGTTCGACGGTAGCGACGAGACGGCACTCGAAGCCGCGCGCGCGCGCTGGAAAACGCTCAAAGCGGCGGGCCATGCGCTCTCCTATTGGCGCCAGACCCCGGCGGGCGGTTGGGAAAAGGCCGCTTGAGGGCCCGCTCTTGCCCGCATCGCGGGCACTCGCTATAAGCGCGCTTCCCGATCCCTTATCCGAAGAGCGAATTTCATGGCTATCGAACGCACCTTTTCCATCCTGAAGCCCGATGCGACGCGCCGCAACCTTACCGGTGCGATCAATGCGCTGATCGAAAAGGCGGGTCTGCGCATCGTTGCGCAAAAGCGCATCCACATGACGCAAGCCCAGGCCGAAAGCTTCTACGGCGTGCACAAGGCGCGTCCGTTCTTCGGCTCGCTCGTGGCCTTCATGACCTCGGGGCCTGTCGTGGTGCAGGTTCTGGAAGGCGATAACGCCGTCGCCAAGTATCGCGACGTGATGGGTGCTACGAACCCCGCAAACGCCGCTCCCGGCACAATCCGCAAGGAGTTCGCCGAATCGATCGAAGCCAATTCGGCGCACGGTTCGGACAGCGCCGAGAACGCCGCGATCGAGATCGCGTATTTCTTCGCCGGTGCCGAAATCGTCGGCTAAGCGCGAACCTGTCGCCAAAAGAGAAGGGCCGCCTTCCGGAAACGGGAGGCGGCCCTTTTTGTTGCCGTGTGCGCTTGGCGCCAGGCTCAGCCGTGCGGCACCAGGAACACGTACATCGCGATCAGGATCAGAACCGTCGCACCGCCGATCCATTTGATGAGACCGTTGAAATGGTCCCAGTTCTGCAAATGCGGCGTCATGTCGTGCGTGAAATTGGGGTCGTTCTTTTGCGGGGCGCTGGCCATTGATATCCTCCGAGAATTGAGCGCCGAGATTAGCGCAAACTGGGTTTTCGTCAAAGCGGCGGGTTGAACAAAACGGGTGGGGCGGCAAGGGCGCGCGCAAATCGCACCTGCTCGCCTTCGACCGTCGCCGCGCCGCTTGCGACCAAGCGCAAGGCGTGCGGATAGAGCGCGTGTTCGGCTTTCAGCACGCGCGCGGCGAGGGCGTCTTCGTCGTCGCCCTGCAGCACAGGGACCGCCGCCTGGGCCACGATCGGGCCCACATCCATTTTGGCGCGCACGAAATGCACCGTGCAGCCCGCCACGCGCACGCCGTCGGCCAACGCGCGCTTGTGCGTGTCGAGGCCTGGATAGGCGGGCAGCAGCGACGGGTGGATGTTGAGCAAGCGGTTGCGCCATTTCTCGACGAAACCGGCCGTCAGGAGCCGCATGAAACCGGCAAGGCACACGAACTCGATCGCGTGATGGCGCAGGCGCGCGTCGAGCGCGTCGTCGAACGCCGCCCGGTCGGCAAAGCCGCGATGGTCGAGCGTTTCGTTCGCGATGCCGTGTTCTGCCGCAACGGACAGGCCGCCGGCCCCCGGCACGTTGGCGAGCACCAAGGCGATTTCGGCCGGATAGGCGGGGGTGGCGGCCGCCGCGATGAGGGCCGCCATATTGCTGCCGCGCCCCGAGATCAGCGCGGCCACGCGCACGCGCGCCATGGCGCTATACTTGCCAGCTGTCGAGATTGTCGACGACGCAGCCCGGCGCTTCGCCGTTTTGCTTCGGCACCACGCGACCGATCTCGATCGGCGTCTCGCCCGCGGCTGCAAGCGTTGTCTTGGCCGCCGCCAGTTTGTCGGCCGGCACCACGACGACCATGCCGATGCCGCAATTGAACACGCGCGTAAGTTCTTCGCGCGCGATCTGGCCGCTGCGCGCAAGCCATTTGAAGACCGGCGGCAAGACCCAGCTGCGCGCATCGAGGCGAACCTGCAGATTTTCCGGGATCACGCGCGGCACGTTTTCGACGAGCCCGCCGCCGGTGATGTGCGCCATTGCGGCAACTTCGCCGGCTTTGGCGATGGCCAAGCAGCTTTTGACGTAGATGCGCGTCGGCGTGAGAAGCGCGTTTGAGACCGAACGGTCTTGCGCGAACGGGGCCGGGGCGTCCCACGCGAGTTCGGCTGCGTGCACCACGCGGCGCACGAGCGAGAAGCCGTTCGAGTGCACGCCCGAAGAGGGCAGGCCGAGGACCACGTCGCCCGCCGCGACTTTGCTGCCGTCGATCGAGGTACCCCGTTCAAGCGCGCCCACGGCAAAGCCGGCGAGATCGTAGTCGCCGCGCGAATACATGCCCGGCATTTCGGCGGTTTCGCCGCCCACAAGCGCGCAGCCCGCAATGCGGCAGCCCTCGGCGATGCTCGCCATGATCGTTTTGGCGGCCGCCACGTCGAGCTTGCCGGTCGCAAAATAGTCGAGGAAGAACAGCGGTTCGGCACCCTGCACAACGAGGTCGTTGACGCACATGGCCACGAGATCGATGCCGACCGTGTCGTGGCGGTTGGCTTCGATCGCGATCTTGAGTTTGGTTCCCACGCCGTCGGTCGTGGCGACCAGGATCGGGTCTTTGAAGCCGGCGGCTTTGATGTCGAACAGGGCGCCGAAGCCGCCGAGCCCCGCTTCCGACCCCGGCCGGCGCGTCGATTTGGCCATCGGCTTGATAGCTTCGACCAAAGCCTCGCCCGCATCGATATCGACCCCGGCTTCGGCGTAACGGTTCGTGCTCATTGGCGCCCCTTTGCCGGATTGGCTATAACAACAGTCCCGTCGTCCGGCGACGGGCGGAAATTAAAGGATTCGGAACGGTTTGCAATGGCGCTGCGCGGATTTTGTCTGGCCCTTTGGATGTTCGGTTTTGCGGCGGCGGCCCCAGCCTTTGCGCAGAGCCCGGCGGCAAGCGTGGCGGAGGTCTATTGGTTGCGCGGTGTGGAAGTCGACCGCTCGGCTGCAACGGCGAGCCTCGCGCGCGAGCAGGCGATCCTCGACGGCCAGCGCCTGGCTTGGCGCCGGTTGCTGGCGCGGATCGCCCCCGTCGACGCGCGCACCGTCCTCGGCAATCTCCCGGCCGCCGAGCTTGCCGGACTGATCGACAGTTTCGAGGTCGAAAACGAGCGCGGGTCGGGCACCCGCTGGATCGGCGCGTTCGGATTTCGCTTTCGGCCCGCTTCCGTACGCGATCTCTTGCGGGCGCGCAGCATCGCGTATGCCGAAACGCCGGGCCGGCGCGTGCTCGTCGTGCCCGTGCTCGTCCAGGACGGGCAAGCGTTGCTGTGGGAAGAAGACAATCTCTGGCGCACGGGCTGGGCCAGCGTTCCGGCGTCCGACGGGCTGCAGCCCTGGTCGGTGCCGGCGGGCGATCTCGACGATGTCGCGCTGATCGCGGCCGATCAGGCGGCCGCAATCGACAGGCCGCGCTTGCGCGCCCTTGCCGAGCGCAATCGCGCGCAGGGAGCGATCGTGGTGGCGGCCGAGCTCGACCCCAACGCACCCGGCGGACCCGCCGTGAACATGCAGTTCGTGCGCACAGGGGCGGCGGCGCCGAACACCGATTGGAGTGCGACGTTCCGCCTGGGCCCGCGCGAAACGCCGGAAGCGGCGTGGCCGCGTGTGGCGGCGGCAGCCGCCTCGCTGATCGAGGAGCGTTGGAAGGCGGAAGTTTCGACGCAAGGCGGCGAGACGGCTTTGCTGCGCGCCGCGATCCCAGTCGCCAATCTCGACGAATGGGTGCTGGTGCGCCGGCGCCTTGCCGAAATCGCCGCCGTGCGCCAAGTCGATCTTCTAGTGCTCGGGCGCGGCGGCGCGATCGTCGATATCCGGCACGAGGGCGCGATCGAGACGCTGCGCACAGCCCTTGCGTTGCGCGACATGACGCTCGGCGAGCAGGACGGTGCCTGGACGCTGTCCTTGTCCGGGACCGGTGCGCGCGCACCGTGAGAAACCTTCCGAATCTGCTGTCTTTTGCGCGGCTCGTCGCGGTCCCCGTCGCGATCTGGCTGATGCTGTCGGGCGAATTCGACTGGGCCTTTTGGCTGTTTGTCGCCGCCGGTGCGACCGATGCGCTCGACGGATTTTTCGCCAAACGTTTCGGCTGGGAATCCGAACTGGGCTCCTATCTCGATCCGCTGGCCGACAAGGCGCTGCTCGTGTCGGTGTTTCTCGTTTTGGGTCTCACCGGTCATCTGCCGATGTGGCTCACCATCATGGTCATTTTCCGCGATCTGGTGATCGTCGCTGGCGCCTTCGTCGTGATCGCGATGACGGGCGAGTTCAAGGCCGATCCGATGTGGATCAGCAAGCTCAATACCACGATGCAGATCCTGCTGGCGGCTTGCGTGCTTGCCGAATTGGGCGTCGGGCTTGCATGGGATACGCTGCGGCCCTACGCGATCGCGGCGACGGCTGCCACGACCTGCGGCTCCGGGCTCGCCTACACGGTGCGATGGACGCGGCGTTTGGCGCATAGGGAAGAAGACGCGCGATGAATGAGCCGAAACAGACGCCCGGCTGGGGCCGGGCCTTGATCTGGACGGGGCTGGGTTTGAGCCTGTTCGCGATCCTCTACACGCTGAGCGGCGTGCTGCTGCCGTTTGTCGTCGCGTTCATCGTGGCCTATCTGATCGACCCGGTCGTCGACCGGCTCGAACGCTGGCGCATTCCGCGCGCGGGCGGGGCGGCGATCGTCACGATCTCGTTCTTTGCGCTCCTCACGCTTGCGGTTGTGCTGCTCGCCCCCGTCTTGAATGCGCAGCTCGCAGGTCTTGCCGAGAGGCTGGCGATCATTGCGCGCCAGGGCTTCGAGCTCGCCAAACCCTATCTCGAGGATATCTTCGACAAGGCCAGTGCCGTCGAAATGCAGCAGCTGAGCGGGGCGGGCGACGCCGTGCGCACGGCGACCGCGTGGCTGTTGCGTGCGGCGGGCAGCGTGATCAGCGGCGGGCTTGCCGTCGTCAACGTGCTGTCGCTCGTGTTCATCACGCCGGTCGTCGTCTTCTATCTCGTGCGCGACTGGCGCAAGGTGCAGGACAAGATCGACAGCTGGCTGCCGCGCCAATACGCCCAGACGATCCGCGGGCTCCTGCGGGAGATCGACGCGCGGATGGCGGGTTTCTTGCGCGGCCAGGCACTGGTGTGCCTCTTCCTTGCGGTCTTCTACGCGGTCGGCCTCACGCTGGCGGGCCTCAATTACGGCCTTCTCGTCGGGCTCATGACCGGCATCCTGAGTTTCATCCCCTATGTCGGCATGTTTGTGGGCATGGCGACCGGGCTTGCGATCGCGTTTTTCCAGTTCCCGTCCTGGGTCGATTTCGGCCTCGTGGTCGCGGTGTTTCTGCTTGGCCAGTTCCTCGAAGGAAATTTCGTGTCGCCCAAGCTCGTCGGCGACCGCGTGGGTTTGCATCCTTTGTGGATGCTGTTTGCGATCTTCGCGGGCGGCGGCCTGTTCGGCTTCACGGGCGTGCTGCTGGCGATCCCGATCGCCGCCGCCGTCGGCGTTCTGGCGCGCTTCGCGCTGCAGCGCTATCTGGCGAGTTCGCTCTATCGCGGCCCCGACGCTTGAACATGCCGGTCCAACTGCCCTTGGCATTGCCGCATCGCCCTGCTTTGGGCGGCAGCGATTTCCTCGTGGCGGATTCCAATCGCGCCGCCGTCGCCTGGCTCGATGCGTGGCCGGAATGGCCGTCGCCGGGGCTCGTCGTATGGGGCGACACGGGCTGCGGCAAAACCCATCTTGCCGCCACGTGGCAGCTGCGCGCGGCTGCCGTCCTGATCGCATCGCGCGACCTCGCCGTCGCATCCGTGCCCACGCTGCTGGGGACTGCCAAAGCGATCGTGCTCGAAGACGTGGACCGCGCGCCGCCCGAGCCGGTCGCCTGGCTGCATCTCTACAATTCGCTGGCCGAGCGCGGCGGCCACATGCTGCTGACGGCGCAGGCCGCACCTGCGCGCTGGCAGATCGCTTTGCCCGATCTGGCGTCCCGCCTTCGCGCCCTTGCGGCGGTCGAAATCGCCGCACCCGACGAAAGCCTCGTCGAAGCGGTGCTCGTCAAGCAGTTCGCCGACCGCCAGTTGCGCGTGCCGGCCGATACGGTGCGCTACATCGTGACGCGGCTCGATCGCTCGCTCGGTGCCGTGGCGCAGATCGCGGGCGCCCTCGATGCGGCGAGCCTTGCGGGCAAGCGGCCGGCCAGCATTCCGCTTGCGCGCGAGGTTTTGCGCGACGCAGGCTTCGCGGCCTAGACTGGCAAACAGCAAACAGAGACGAGGGAGACGGAAGATGGATCTGGGCATCAAAGGGCGCAAGGCGATCGTATGTGCGGCATCCAAGGGCCTCGGCAAGGGCTGTGCACGTGCCCTTGCGGCCGAAGGCGTGTCGCTCGTTGTCAATGCGCGCGGTGCCGATGCGCTCGAGGCAACGGCCGCCGAGATCCGTGCGGATTTCGGCGTAGACGTTGTCGCGGTTGCCGCCGACGTGACCACGGCGGAAGGTCGTGCCGCCCTGCTGAAGGCCTGCCCGGACCCCGATATTCTCGTGAACAATGCGGGCGGCCCGCCGCCCGGCGATTTCCGCGCCTGGGACGAGAAGGCGTGGCACGCCGCGGTCGAGGCCAACATGGTCACGCCGATCATGTTGATCCGCGCCACGATCGACAGCATGATCGCGCGCAAATTCGGGCGCATCGTCAACATCACCTCGGCGGCGGTCAAGAATCCGATCGCCAATCTTGGCCTTTCGAACGGCGCGCGTGCGGGCCTCACCGGTTTCGTCGCCGGCCTGTCGCGCCAAGTCGCCAAGCACAATGTCACGATCAACGGCTTGCTGCCGGGCCCATTCGAGACCGACCGTCTGCGCTCGGTCTTTGCCGCCGGCTCCAAATCGAGCGGCCGACCGGTCGACGCGCTTCGCGAAGAGCGCCGATTGGCCAACCCGGCCGAGCGGTTCGGCACGATCGAAGAGTTCGGGGCGGCGTGCGCGTTCCTGTGCAGTGCGCATGCAGGATTCGTCGTTGGCCAGAACATCGTGCTGGATGGTGGCGCATTCCCGGGCACGCTTTGACGAGTGCGGCTAATTTGAAAGAATGTCACGTTTTTGTCACAAGAAAAAAAGGCGTAATGCTCTGAAGAGAATATGAGTTCAGGCTTTCGGGGAACTGCGTCATAAAACCGTAATTCTTTGCGGCTTGCAGCAAAGGAGCGCGGCTGCGTAACGTCGTGACCTTGGCGGGCCTTTACTACAAGCGAGCATCTCGGCAATGGCGACGGCGGCAAAAACAGCGGAGATCGAGCTCAAGCTCGCTGTTCCGGCCACATCCTTTGCGCGGTTGCTCAAGTCGCCCGAGTTGCAGGCGATCGCCGTGGGGCCTGTGCGGCGCAAGCGCTTTGCCACGACCTATTTCGACACGCCCGATCTGCGCTTGCTCGAGGCCGGCATGGCGCTGCGCGTGCGGCGCGACGGCAAACGCCGTATCCAAACGCTGAAGACAGCGCGCCATCCCACGCTGGGTGCGCTCGCACGCGGCGAGTGGGAGCGCACGATCGTCGGCGAGACGCCGGTCATCGACGATTCGTGGCTCGCCGAAATCGACGACAAAGACGCGCGCAAACTGCTGTCCAAGGAAAAACTGCGCCGGCAACTGGCGGCGCTTTTCACGACTAGCTTCACGCGCCGCACCTTGCACGTGCGCCAGGGGGCAAGCCTCGTCGAACTCGCACTCGACAGCGGCGCCATCGAAGCGCCGCAAGGCACGCTTGCGCTTGCCGAGATCGAGCTCGAGCTTGTTTCGGGCACGGCTCTCGATCTCTACGCGCTCGCGCGCACGATCATGACGCTTGTCCCCGCCCAGTTCGAAGCGCGCAGCAAGGCCGAGCGCGGATACCGGCTTGCGCGCTTGCAGCCGGGCGCGACACCGACGTCGGATGCGGCACGCGCCGAAAGCCTAGAAATCGACGCGCAAGCAAGTGTGGCCGAGGCGTTCCGCGCCATCGGGCGCCAATGCTTTCGCCACGTGCGCGCCAACGAGAGCCTGGTCCGCGCGGCCCCGGCGGCGGCGGGCGTGCACCAGCTGCGCGTGGCGTTGCGCCGGCTGCGTTCGGCCCTGTCGTCTTTTGCCGACGTGCTGCCCGAAGACGAGCGGCGCGCGGCGTCCGACAATCTGCGCTGGATCGCCGCCGCGTGCGGAGCCGCGCGCGACTGGGACGTTTTCGGCGGCGAATTGCTGAAGCCGCTCGCAAGCCACCTTGCCGGCGAGCCGGGACTTACGCGGGTGACGCTTGCGGCTGAGGCGGCGCGCGCGCGCGCGTACGAGGGAATGGCCCGGACTCTCACGTCCGAGAATCTGGCGGTCGCTCTTGTCGACGTCGAAGCGTGGTGGGAAGGCGGCAGTTGGGAAGCGAGCATGGGAGCGTGGCGCAATCTGCCGGCCCGCGATTTCGCCGCCGCAACGCTGAAGAAGCTGCATCGAAAGGTCGTGCGCATCGGCGAGGCGATCGGCGACCTCGAAGATGTCGAACTGCACGAGTTGCGGATCCGCTGCAAGAAACTGCGCTACACGGCCGAGTTTTTCCGCACGCTGTTTGCGCGCAAACTCGCCAAGCCCTATCTTGCCGCCCTCGCCGAAGTACAGGCGCATCTGGGGTCGCTCAACGACGCAGCCGTCGCCAAAGCCCTGCTGGCCGAGCTTGCGCGCGCCGAAGGCGACCTGCCGCCTGCTTTGCTGGCACGTGCCGACGGCATCGTTACGGGCTGGATTGCCGCGCGCGTGCGCGGCGACCTCGAGAATCTGCCGGAGATCTGGCAAGCGTTCGCCGACGCACGCCCCTTCTGGAAGTAGCGTAACCTCCGCAAGCGCGCGCGCGAATCGCAGATTGCCGATTTGTTCGGCCTCAGCTTTTGCTATACTCGGCCGCCAAGAGGGAGACAAAACGATGCGCGGATTCCTGGTCGTTGCGGTCGGCGCTATTGCGAGCTTCGCGGCAGCTCAGACGCTTTTGGCGCAAAGCCCCGCAAACGAAGCAACGGTCGTGCAGCGTGACATCGACTTCGACGTCAAGGAAGCGCGCATCCGTGCAGGCGGGCAGGTCGTTTTCGTCAACGGCGATCCCTTCGGCCACAATGTCTATTCTGAAAGCTCGGGCGGCGAGTTCGATGTCGGCCGCCAGGGGCCCAACACGCGGATCGCCGTTCCGTTTCGGCGCGCGGGCATCTTTGCCGTGAAATGCCGTATCCATCCGCGCATGGCCATGCAGATCGTCGTCGAGTAGCGGCAGAATCGGCGCGCGCCCTTGTCGATCCGTTTCAAACTCGTCGCTGCCCTGCTGATCGCGCTTCTGGCGGCGGCCGTTGCGGGCACGGTTGCGATCTGGGCGACCGACACGCTCGGCCGGCTCACCGTGCAGATGTACGACGGGCCGCTGCAGACGATCAATTTTGCGCGTCTGGCGCAGACCCAGTTCGCGATCATCGAGCGCCGAAAATACGAACTCGCCGCCGACTCGCCGGCCGAAGCGGACGACGCGGCGGCGCTCGAAGAGCTCGACAATGATCTGCGCGGCGTGCTCGAGCGCACGACGTCGGTCGAGATCGAAGGCATGGTGGACCGCATCCAGCGCGACATGTCGCTGCTGGAGGACATCGACAAGAATCTCCAAGTCGTTCTCGATCGTGCCACGGCTGCGGAGATCGAGGAGATGGTGGCGCGCGTGCGGCGCGACATCGACGCATGGCTTGCCGGCGGCGGCATGGCTTCGACGCGAGCGGAACTCGGGGACCGCGTGCGTCAGGATCTCGAAATCCTAACGCAGATCGCCGCCGACGCGGGCTATGTGTTCCGCGAGGACGCCGTCGACACGATCGCTGCCACGCGCAACCGCGTGCTGCTTGCGATGGCGGCGGCGGCCTTGGCGCTGGCGGGCGTCGGCGTGCTGCTCGTGCGCAACATCGTGCTGCCGCTCGACGTGCTGAACCGAAAGATGCGCAGGATCGCGCGCGGCGACGCGGACGTGAACATTCTCTATGCCGAGCGTCGCGACGAACTTGGCGACACGGCCCGCGCCATGGCGGTGTTCAAACAGGCCATGCTCGACATCCGCGACGCGCGCGACCGCGCCGAACTCGCGACGAAGGTGAAGTCGGAGTTCCTGGCGATGATGAGCCACGAGATCCGCACGCCGATGAATGGCATCATCGGCTTGAGCCGTCTGATGCTGGGCGCCGAACTGTCGCACGAGCAGCGCGACAATGCGCGCCTCATCCTCGACAGCGGCCTGTCGCTGCTGCAGATCCTCAACGACATTCTCGACTATTCGAAGCTCGAGGCGGGCCGTCTCGAGGTCGAAAGCATCGATTTCGATATGCGGCAGGCGGTTGCCGACGCCGTCGCTTTGATGAAGGCAAAAAGCAACGAGAAGGGCATCGCGCTGGCGGGCGAGGTCGATGCCGACGTGCCGCAATATCTGCGCGGCGATCCGGGGCGCGTGCGCCAGGTGCTGCTCAATCTGATCGGCAATGCCGTCAAATTCACCGAGCGCGGCGGCGTGCGGGTGCAGGTGCAGCGGCTGACGCTCGACAATCCCGACGAGCCCTATGCGCGCGTGCGCATCGGCGTGCGCGACACAGGTATCGGCATCTCCGCCGCGGCGAAAGCCAAACTCTTCGGCAGCTTCGTGCAGGCGGACTCGTCGATTTCGCGGCGCTTCGGCGGCACCGGGCTCGGGCTTGCGATCAGCCGCCGGCTTGTCGAGGCGATGGGCGGCGACATCGGCGTCGACAGCGAACTTGGCAAAGGTTCCGAGTTCCATTTCGAGCTGACGCTGCCGATCGGCATCGAGCCGCGCGCCGCAACCCATGCTCCCGCCGCGACGGCGCGGCCGCTGCGCATACTCGTGGCCGAAGACAATCTCGTGAACCAGAAGGTCGCTCTGGGCCTGCTCAAACAGGGCGGGCACGGCGTGGATGTCGTCGGCAACGGCGCCGAGGCCGTGGAAGCCGTGCGCGGCGGCGCGTTCGACCTTGTGCTGATGGACATGAACATGCCTGTCATGGACGGCATCGAGGCGACGCGCGCGATCCGCGCCCTCGATCCGCCGCAGAACGCCGTGTGGGTCGTCGCCGCGACTGCCGGCGCAATGCAGTCCGACATCGACAACTGCCTTGCTGCCGGCATGAACGACTACCTCGCCAAGCCGATTTCCCCCGATGCGCTGTCGGCGGCGCTGCTGCGCGCAGCGGGCGTGCTGGAGGCACAGGCGCAAGCGGCCGAAAACGGAGGTGCGCCCACTGGCCCCAGCGTGCAGGAGCGGCTCGATGCGAGCC
>JAIXXA010000128.1 GCA_027490975.1 Rhodospirillaceae bacterium | reverse complement strand
TTCGGCTTCGAGGGTGTCGCGGCCACCGGCAGCGGTGCCGACGAGACCGTCTGGATCGCCGTTCAGCGCGAGTGGAAGGACGACCCGAAAGGCCACGCCAAGATCCTGCGTTTCCGGCCCGCGACCCAGGAATGGGGCGTGCTGCACTATCCGCTCGGCGAGACGCCGGCGGGCTGGATGGGCCTGTCCGAAATCGCCGCCGACGGCGCGAACGCGTTTGTCGTGATCGAGCGCAACAACCAGTGGGGCGAAGCGGCGATCAAGCGCCTCTATCGTTTCTCGGTCGCGGGTCTCGTCCCGGCCGCACCCGGTGCCGCAAGCGTGCCGGTCGTGGCCAAGACGCTGCTGCGCGACATGGTGCCCGATCTCGCGCGGCCGCGCGGCACGGTGCTGGAGAAGCTCGAAGGTTTCGCCATCGACAGTGCCGGCACGATGTTCGCCGTGACCGACAATGACGGCGTGCAGGGAACCTCGGGCGAAACCCAGTTCCTCGAGCTCGGCCGCGTGCCGGGGCGCTGACGGCGCGCTTCAGGCGCTGCGACGCGTCAGCGCTTCGGCAAGTTTGCGCGCGGCAACCGGCAGCGTTTCGAACGAACGCGCGCACAGAACGAGGCGTCGCAGCATCCACGCGTCTTCGAGCGCCACGGGTACGGCGCGCGTCTGTCGGCGCATGCGCGTTGCCGCCGTGATCGGCACGATCGCAACGCCGATGCCCGCCCCCACGAGCCGGCACACCGCGTCGAAATCGCGCACGCGCACGCGAAAGCGCGGCCGGTGCCCGGCGCGCGCCACGTATTGGCCGATATAGTGGCTCAAAGCCGCATCGTCGTTGAGGCCCACGAACGGGCGTGCGGCGATTTCGGAAAACGCGAGCGATTTGCGATGCCGCAGCCGGTCGCCGGGCGGCAGAAGCGCCACCAGCCGGTCGGTCTCGAACGGCCGAACCTCGAGCGCCCCCAGCGGCACCGAGTCGGCCGCAATGCCGAGATCGACCGCCCCTTGCGCGACCGATGTCGCGATCGCGTAGCTTGCCTGTTCGGCGATCTCCACGTCGATGCGCGGATTCGCCGCGAGGAACTTCGCCAGATGCTGCGGCAGAAACTCGGTGAGTGCCGCCGTGTTGCAGGCCACGCGCACGGTGGCGCTGAAGCCTTCGGCATATTCGCCGAGGGCGGCGCGCAAAGCCTGGGCGCGGTCGAGCACGGCTTGCGCATGATGCAGCAGCGCTTCGCCGGCGGCGGTGGGCACCACGCCGCGGCGGCCGCGCACGAGCAGGCCCACGCCCGCCTCCGCTTCCATCGCCGCAAGCCTTGCGCTGGCGGACGCGAGTGCCAGATGCGCGCGCGCCGCCCCCTTGGTGATCGATCCGGATGCGGCCACCGCCGCGAACAGGCGCAGATCGGCCAAATCGAAACGCATCGCGCATGCTCCGCTCGCCTGTGCCTTCGGACCATCCGAAGGCTTGCTTTATGCATTCCAGATTGCGCCGGCGGGCGGGGCGCAGGCAAGGTCGCCGCCATGACCGAATACGCCCCCTTCGCCAACCCGCTCCTCGTCGCAAGTCTTGCCGCCGCCTTCGTGCTGGCGGGTTTCGTCAAAGGCGTGGTCGGGCTCGGCCTGCCGGCGATCGCCATGGGGCTCATGAGCCTTGCCTTGCTGCCGGCCCACGCGGCCGCCCTGTTGATCGTGCCGTCGCTCGTGACGAATGTCTGGCAGCTTTGGGCCGGGCCCGATTTTCGCGGCCTCGTGCGGCGCCTGTGGCCGATGCTGGCGGCTGTGTTCGCGGGCGTGTGGCTTGGGTCGGGCTGGCTTGCGGGCGAGCAGGCCGGGGCGGCGCGCGTGGCCCTCGGTCTCGCCTTGGCGCTCTATGCGGGCTTGGCGCTCGCCAATATCCGCTTGCCGCCGCCAGGCCGGCACGAGGCGACGGCAGCCCCCGTGGTGGGCCTTGCGACGGGTTTGGTCACGGCCGCCACGGGTGTCTTCACGATTCCGGCCGTTCCCTATCTGCAGTCGTTGGGGCTCGACAAAGAAGATCTGATCCAGGCGCTCGGCCTGTCGTTCATGGCCTCGACCGTCGCCCTCGCGCTGAGCCTGGCGGGCGACGACGTCTACGATCGCGACCTTCTGCTGGGCTCGTGCCTTGCGGTAATCCCCGCCCTTGCCGGCATGGCGCTGGGAACGCGACTGCGCCACCGCATGCCGGCCGCCACGTTCCGTCGCTGGTTCCTGATCGGCCTTTTCGCCCTCGGCGCCTATCTGGCCGCGCGCGGGCTCTTCTAGCGCTTGGCTTCGATCGCGTCCCAGATTTTGGCGGCGAGGTCGGTGCCGTCGAAGCGGCCGATTTCCTGGATGCCCGTCGGCGAGGTCACGTTGATCTCGGTGAGCCAATCGCCGATCACGTCGATGCCCACGAAGATCAGGCCGCGCTTCTTGAGCTCGGGCCCGATCGTTTCGCAGATTTCGTGCTCGCGCTTGGTGAGCGCCGTTTTGGTCGCGGTGCCGCCCACATGCATGTTGGCGCGCGCTTCGCCCGCCGCCGGCACGCGGTTGATGGCACCTTCGGCTTTGCCGTCGACCAGGATGATGCGCTTGTCGCCCTGGCGCACGGCGGGTTCGTAGCGCTGCACCATCAAAGGCTCGCGGCTTGCCGAGGTGAACATCTCGACCAGCGACGAGAGATTTTCGTCGTCGGGCTTGATGCGGAACACGCCCGCCCCTCCGTTGCCGTAGAGCGGCTTCACGATAATGTCTTTGTACTCGGCGCGAAACGCCGCGATCTCGGCCGGGTCGGCCGTGATCAGCGTCGGCGGCATCAGCTGCGGGAAGTGCGTCACGAAAAGCTTTTCGGGCGCGTTGCGCACATGGGCGGGATCGTTGACCACGAGCGTGCGCGGATGGATATGCTCGAGCACGTGCGTGGCCGTGATGTAGGCCATGTCGAAGGGCGGGTCCTGGCGCATCAGCACCACGTCGCAGGCGGCAAGATCGATGGTTTCGCGGGGTGCGAAGCTGTAGTGGTTGCCCTTCTCGCGCCGCACCGTCGCGGGATGGGCCTTGGCGGTGATGTTGTCTTTGCCGCGCATCGAGAGGTCGCGCACATGGTAGTGGAAGAGCGCGTGGCCGCGCTTCTGCGCTTCCAGCATCAGCGCGAACGTCGAATCGCCGTCGATATTGATCGACGCGAGGGGGTCCATCTGGACGGCAACGCGCAGGCCCATCGTTCTTCTTCCTTCAGTTCAGGCGGCTTCTGAGCGCCTGGATTGCGGCGGCAAGATGCGCTTTGGCGCCGCTGGCGTCCACCAGCGACAACGCTTGCTCCAAACACATCACGCCCGCCCGCAGATTGTCGAGGCTCGCATGCACAAGCCCGGTCTCGTGCCACAGCGCCGGATCTTCGGGCGCGAGCATCAGCATGCGCTCGAGCGTGGCGAGGGCCGCTGCGAACGCTTCGGCCTTGAGTTGGCGCTGCTTGATGTTGTTCTGCAGCCGCAGCAGCACCGCGCGGTCGCTCACGCTCGCATAGTGGCGGTTCTCGAGCTCCGCCTTGGGGCCTTCGAAGCTTTTGAGCAGGCGGCGCAATTCGGCCGTGTCGAGCACTGCCCCGCCGTTGAACGGATCGACGATGGCGCGCCCGTCCGGGCCTGCGATGCGGATCAGAAAATGGCTCGGAAAAGCGAGGCCCGATGCTTCCCAGCCCTGGCTTCGCGCCCCGTGGATCCACAAAATCGCCAGTGCCACGGGCAGGCCGCGGCGCCGCTCGATGACGCAGGCAAGGTCGGCGTTCTTGAGATCGTCGTAGCTGTCGCGATCGCCGCGATAGCCGAGTTTCTCGGCAAGGGCGGCGCGCAGCGCCGCGCAGCGCCCGAGGGCCGTGTCGGGCTGGTCGCGCCGGCTTTCGCCGACCGCGGCCGCGATTTCGGCCAGGTGCGCATGATGCGGGGCAAGGTCGAGATCGGGGCGCGCTGCCGCCGCCAAGGCCAAAGCGGTTTCGCCGATCGGCAGCGGTTCGTTGCCGAGCTTGGCGGCCGCGCGCAGCGAAGCCGCTGCCGCTTGCGTCGCGTTCAAGAGGCTTTCCCCGGCTCCTCGCCCGGCGGGCTGCGGAAGCGGCGCGGATCGTCGCGCGCGATCACGTGGCTCACGACGCGGCGGATGTTCGACTGGCTGCGCGCAATGCCGAGCACGCGGTCGTGCTCGGCCGCATCCGTGAACACGCCGAGCAGATAGACCGTGCCGTTCACGACCTCGACCGAATAGTTCGACGAATTGACGCCGCGCGCGAACAGCAGGCGCGAGCGCAACTCGCTCGCCGCCCACGTGTCCTTGGCGTAGGCTTTGAGGCCGCCTTCGTCGGTGATCTCGATCTCGTTGATGATTTCGCGCACGCCCTTGGCCTGCCAGGCCAGGCGAATGGCCTCGGCGCGCATGTCGGGATCGGTCACGGCGCCCGAGACCAGCACGCGGCCTTCGTAGATCTGCGTCTGCACGGAAGCGAACAGCTTCTCGCTCTTCTGGAACCAGTAATGGTTGATCTCGATCGCGATCGCGTTGTCGGTGACCGCCCCGCGAACCCCGCGATCCTGCATCGCGGCCGAGCCGACGGTTGCGGCACCGCCCACGGCCACGCCGACGCAGCCCTGCAAGGCAAAGCCAAGCGCCAGCATCGCTGCGGCCACGGGAATCGAAACTTTGCGCATAAGGAAACGCTCCTGTTGTCGGTCGAAATCCGCGACTCGGCGCGCGCTCTGAATCTAGGGCTCAGCGCCGGTCGTGCCAAGCGTCTTGGATATGGCGCGGCCATCGTCCCGGTGCAACCAGCACAAGGTCGAAACGTCGTTCGAATGCGGCGAAATTCGGGCGCTTGGCGCAGAATTGTTCGGCTGCGCGCGCGATGCGCATTGCTTGGGCAGGGTGTAGCGATTCGGCCGCATCGTCGAAGGCCGGCCGCGCCTTGACCTCGACGAAGGCGAGCACGCGGCCGCGCTTGGCGACGAGGTCGATCTGGCCGGCGGGCAGGCGCACATCGTGGGCGACGATGCGCCAGCCCGCAAGGCGCAGGCGCCATGCGGCGATCGTCTCGGCGAGCCGACCGCGACGCTGGGCCTCGACATGGCGTTTCGAGGGACGGGGCGACGGCGGACCCTCGCGTTCGCGCATGTCTACGCTCTGCGTTTGCCCGCAAGCGCCAAGGCCCGCGCGTAGACTTGGCGGCGCGGCAGGCCTTGTTCTGCGGCAATGCGGTCGGCGGCGTCGCGCACGCCCAAGGTGGCGAGGGCCGCCGTTATCTTCGCGTCGAGGGCGGCTTCGTCGAGCGTCGTCTCGCGCGCGGCGTGCGGCGGGCCGACGACGATCACGATCTCGCCGCGCGGCGGATCCGCTTCGCATTGTGCGGCGAGTTCGGGGAGCGTGCCGATGCGGCATTCTTCGTGCAGCTTCGTGAGTTCGCGCGCCAGCGCGGCCGGGCGCGGGCCCAAGATCTCGGCAAGGGCCGCGAGCGTTTCGCCCGCCCGATGCGGCGCTTCGAACAGCACGAGGCTTGCCGCGACGTCGCGGAACTCGACGAGACGGCGTGCGCGCGGCCCGGTCTTGGGCGGCAGAAAGCCCAGAAACAAAAACGGCTCGGCCGGCAGGCCCGAGATCGCAATGGCGGTCGCGATCGCCGACGGGCCGGGCACCGCCGTGACCGGAATCCCGGCCGCGCGCGCGGCCTTCACAAGCTCGGCCCCCGGATCGGCAATGCCCGGCATGCCGGCGTCGGACACGAAGGCCAGCACTTCGCGGCGCGCATGCGCGGCGATGTAGGCGGCCGTGGCTGCACTCGCTTGGCGGTCGAAGCGCACAATCTTAGGCGCGGCCAAGCCGAGGGCCGAAAACAGCCGGCGCGCAACGCGCGTGTCTTCGGCGGCCACAAGGCTTGCGGCGGCGAGCACGGCGCGCCCGCGCGCCGTCATGTCGCCGAGATTGCCGAGCGGCGTGCCGACCAGATAGAGCCCGGGCATGAACGTTGCCGCGCCCGTCGGCGAGGCTGGATTAACGGGCGCGGCCTCGCTAGTGTCGGCGCCTGCTTGAGGAGGGCTCACGGCCTTGCGTCGCATCCTGGTTCCCGTTCTGGCCTTGCTTGTTCCGGTCTTGGCGGCCTGCCAAACGGCCGAAGGCGTGCGCGACAGCGTAACGGGCCTTTTCGGCCAGAGCCAGCCGAGCGTGCGCATCGTGCCGCCCGTACCTGCACCCGCATCTGCTGCGACCGCCACAAGCCCTGCACCGGCGGCTGAACCTGCCCCGGCCCCGGCTGCAACCGAAGCGGCGGAGCCTGCTTTGCGTGTCGATGCCGTGCCGGCTGTCGGCGCGCCGGCGCGCGCGCGCGGGCGCAACGCGCCGCGTGTCGCCCTGCTGTTGCCCTTGTCGGGGTCGAATGCCGGCGTCGGCCAAGCGTTGCTCGATGCCGCAACCCAAGCCGTTTTCGACCTCGCCGACGACGATTTTGTGATGCTCGTACGCGACACGGCCGGCACGCCGCAAGGCGCACAGCTTGCCGCCGAATGGGCGCTCGAGCAGCAAGCCCAGCTCGTCGTGGGCCCGCTGCTGGGCGCCGAAGCGCAGGCGATCGCACCCACGCTGCGCGCGGCCGGCGTGCCGGTCTTGAGCTTCTCGAACGACCGCAGCATTGCCGCCGAAGGGGTCTATGCGCTTGGGATCGCGCCCCAAGCGGCCGTGGCGCGCACGATCGAGTTCGCGCGCGGGCGCGGGCTCGAGCGGTTTGCAGCCCTTGTTCCCGCCAATGCTTTGGGCCAGGCCGCCGAACAGGCGCTGCGTGCGAGTCTTGCCGCCCAAGGCGGCACGCTGGTGCGCGTCGAACGCTACGAGCCGGGCGCACTCGACTATGCGCCCGCCGTGCGGCGCTTGGGCCAATTGGCGGGCCCGCCGCCGCGGCTTGCGCGCGGCGAAGCGGCCCCGCCGCCGCCGGAACTCGATTTCGAAGCCGTGTTGCTGCCCGATTTCGGCGACCGGCTCGTGCAGGTCGTGGCGCAGCTGCACGGCCACGAGATCGATCCGGTCCGCATCAAGTATCTCGGCATTCCGCTGTGGGAGGATGCGCGCCTGTTCCGCGAATCCTCGCTGCAAGGCGCTTGGTTCGCAGCGCCCGCCCCGGCCGCGCGCGCACGCTTCGAGCAGCGCTATCGCGACTTTTTCGGCCGTGCGCCGCCGCGCGTGGCGACACTCGCCTACGATGCGGTAGCACTCGCCGCGATCCTTGCGCGCGGCAAAGGCCCGGAAGGGGCCGATTATTCGCCGGCAGCCCTCACGGCCGCCGGCGGTTTTGCCGGCGTGGAAGGCATTTTCCGGTTGCGGCCGAACGGTTTTGTCGAGCGCGGTTTTGCCGTGCTCGAAATCGCGCGCGACAACCCGCGCGTGCTGAGCCCCGCCCCCGAAGTCTTCGAGAATCCCGGCAACTGAATCATGCCCGAAAAAACCTACAGCGGCGGCTGCCTGTGCGGCGCAATCCGCTTCGAAGCCAAAGCCCCCGCCGCCAAGCCGCACACCTGCTCGTGCACCATGTGCCAGCGCCACACCGGCGGCCTCACGCTTGCCTGGGTCGAGTTTCCGCGCGATGCGGTCAAATGGACCGGCAAGGGCGGCAAGCCCGCCACGTATCGATCGTCGCCCTATTCAAGCCGCGCTTTTTGCAAAACATGCGGCAGCTCGTTGGGGGCCATCGACGACAAGCCGGTGGTGGCGCTGCTGCTCGGCGTGTTCGACAAGCCGGGTGCAGCGGCGCTGCGGCCAACGGCACATTCCTTCCGCAGCCCGCGCCCCAAATGGTGGCACGTGGAAACCGGCGGCCCCGCCTAGCCCCTGAGGGCCGCCAGCAGCGCGTTCAGGAGTTTCGTGCCTTGCGGCGTGGCGGCGAGGCCGGTCGGCGTGCGCGCCAAGAAACCGTCGGCGATCATGCGCGCGACGCGCGCGGGATCGAGCGCTTCGGGGCCTTCGAGGGCGACACCTGTGACGCGTTCGAAACGCGCGGCGTCGATGCCCTCGGACAGCCGAAAACCCATCATCACGGCCTCGTCGACCTGCGTCGCCCTTTCGAGCGGCACGCATTCGGCCGTCGCATGGCCGTTTGCGGCAACGTCGGCCAGCCACGTTTCGGGCGCTTTGGCTTGGCGCGTGGCGTGGCGCTTGCCGTCGATCGCGATGCGGCCATGGGCACCCGGCCCCACGCCGACATAATCCTCGTAGCGCCAATAGACGAGATTGTGGCGCGACTCTTGGCCGCGCCTTGCGTAGTTCGAAACCTCGTAGGCCGGCAGCCCCGCATCGGCGAGGGCGGCGTTCGTCACGTCGTAGAGCTGCTCTTGCACGTCTTCGTCGGGCAGCTTGTATTGGCCGCGCGCGAACAAAGTCTGGAACTGCGTGCCCTCTTCGATCGTCAACTGATAGAGCGACAGATGCGGCGGCTGCAGCGCCAAGGCGCGCGCCAGCTCTTCCTGCCACTCGGCCACCGTCTGGCCAGGCCGCGCATAGATGAGATCGAACGAGAAGCGCTCGAACAGCGCCGCCGCATGGTCGATGGCGCGGCGCGCCTCGCGCACGTCGTGGCCGCGCCCGAGGAATTTGAGGGCGGCATCGTCGAGCGCTTGCACGCCGATCGACAGGCGGTTGACGCCCGCCGCCTTGAACGCGGCGAAGTGGGCGGCCTCCGCCGAATTGGGATTGGCTTCGAGCGTGATCTCAGGCTCGTCGGCAATCGCCCAGCGCGTGGCAATGCGCTCGAGCACGCTGCCCGCAAGCGACGGGTCCATCAACGACGGCGTGCCGCCGCCGAAAAACACCGACGTCACGCGCTTGCCGGGCGTCAGCGCCGCGTAATGGTCGATCTCGCGCAGCAGCGCGTTCTGCCAGGCGTCGCCGTCGATCTTGTCGCGCACATGGCTGTTGAAATCGCAATAGGGGCATTTCGATTTGCAGAACGGCCAATGCACATAGACGGCGAAACTCATGTGGCTGCCAGACACGCCGCAACGAGCTTGCCGAACGCAACGGCGCGATGGCTGATCTTGTGTTTTTCGTGCGGGTCCATCTCGCCGAACGTGATCGCATGGCCCTTGGGCACGAACATCGGATCGTAGCCGAAGCCGCGGCTCCCGCGCGGCGGCCACACAAGCGTGCCGTCCACTTCGCCGCGGAATGTTTCGACATGGCCGTCGGGCCAGGCGAGCGCGAGCACGGCCACAAAATGCGCGCGCCGGTCGGCGGCACCATCAAGAGCTGCCTCGACCATGCGCATCGCGCGCATCCAGTCGCGCTTGGGGCCGGCCCAGTTCGCGGTGTAGACGCCCGGATCGCCGTGGAGTGCGTCGACGCACATGCCGCTGTCGTCGGCGAGCGACGGCAGGCCGGTTGCCGCACAGGTGTGGCGCGCTTTGAGGATCGCGTTGGCCTCGAACGTGGTGCCCGTCTCGTCGGGCTCGGCCACGCCGAGCGCGCCTGCCGACACGCATTCGAGCCCGAAGGGCTGCATCAGGGCGGAAATCTCGGCAAGCTTGCCAGCGTTGTGCGTGGCGATGACGAGTTTGCCGCCCCCCGCCTTCCCGCCAACAAGCTTGCGCGGA
Organism: Rhodospirillaceae bacterium; assembly: GCA_027490975.1. Classification (GTDB taxonomy): domain Bacteria; phylum Pseudomonadota; class Alphaproteobacteria; order CACIAM-22H2; family CACIAM-22H2; genus Tagaea. The sequence continues at coordinate 30,894 of JAIXXA010000128.1, read as the reverse complement.
CCTAGACCGTCCATTTTGCAATCGCCTGCTTTTGCAACGCGACGAGTTCGCCCACGCCTTTGCGCGCGAGGGCGAGCATGGCGAGCAATTGGTCTTGGTCGAACGGATCGCGCTCGGCCGTGCCTTGCACTTCGATGAGTTTGCCGTCGCCGGTCATCACGAAATTGGCGTCGACCTCGCACGCCGAGTCTTCGGCATAGTCGAGATCGAGCACGCTCGACCCGTTCGAAATGCCGCACGAGATGGCCGCCACATGGGCGCGGATCGGCAGCGTCTTGAGGCCCTTGGCTTTGACAAGCGGATAGATCGCCTGATGCAGGGCCACCCACGCGCCCGTGATCGCGGCGGTGCGGGTGCCCCCGTCGGCCTGCAGCACGTCGGCGTCGATTTTGATCTGGCGTTCGCCGAGCACGCCCATGTCGCACACGGCGCGAAGTGCGCGCCCGATCAGGCGCTGGATTTCCTGCGTGCGGCCGGATTGTTTGCCGCGCGCGGCCTCGCGGTCGGTGCGCGTGTGGGTCGAGCGCGGCAGCATGCCGTATTCGGCCGTGACCCAGCCTTGGCCCGAATTGCGCAGGAACGGCGGCACTTTTTCTTCGAGCGAGGCGGTGACCAGCACGTGCGTATCGCCGAAGCGCACGAGGCACGAACCCTCGGCATGTTTGGCGAAACCGGGCTCGAGGCTGACGGCACGCATCTGGTCGGCGGAACGGCCCGAAGGGCGCATGGCATGTCTCTTTTCTGGGGATGGGTCTGGGTGCGGGATCGGGCGAGCAAAAACCGCCGGACCTTAGGCGGATGTGGCGGCACGGAGCAAGCGCGGACGAGGGGCATTTGCGTGTATGCCGCCATTTGACTCCCGCGCGTGCCCGTGACTAGCCTTGTCGCATGAGCCGGTCCCCCATCGTGCCGTTCGAACGCAAAGCCCCGTCGCCCGCCCCGAGCGCGGCGCGCGAGCGGCTGCAGACGGCTGTCGAGGCCATGGACGAGCGCTCGCGCGACGTGTTCCGGCGCATCGTCGAGGCCTATGTCGATACGGGCGAGCCGGTGGGCAGCCGCACGCTGTCACGCCAATTGGTGGATCCTTTGTCGCCCGCCACGATCCGCAACGTGATGGCCGATCTGCAGGATCTGGGGCTGCTCTATTCGCCGCATATTTCGGCCGGCCGCTTGCCGACGGATCTGGGCTTGCGCCTGTTCGTCGACGGGCTGCTCGAAGTCGGGCGCCTGTCGAGCGACGAGCGCGAGAAGATCGAAGTGCAATGTGCGGCCGGCGGCCGCTCGGTCACGCAAGTGCTCGAACAGGCCAGCAACCTTCTGGCGGGCTTGGGGCGCGGCGCGGGCCTTGTGATCGCCCCCAAGACCGACGCGCCCCTCAAACACGTGGAATTCGTGCCGCTCGGGCCCGGACGTTCGCTCGTGGTGCTCGTGACCGAGCAGGGCTTGGTCGAAAACCGCGTGATCGAAACGCCGTTGGGCCTCACGCCGCAGCAGCTCATTCAAGCGTCGAATTTTCTGTCGGCGCATCTCACCGGGCGCACGCTTGTGGAGGCGCGCGAAGACATTCTGCGCCGCTTGGCCGAGTCGCGCGCCGAGCTCGACCAATTGTCGCAGCGCGTGGTCGAGCAGGGTTTGGCCGTGTGGTCCACGCCCGACGGCAGTCCGGCGCGCGAGGGGTATCTCATCGTGCGCGGCCAGGCAAAGCTGCTCGCCGACGTGCACGCGCTCGACGATCTCGAGCGCATCCGTCGCCTGTTCGAAGCGCTCGAGCAGCACGAATCGATGGCCCGCATCCTCGAACAGGCGCAGACGGCCGACGGTGTGCAGATCTTCATCGGCGCGCAGAACGAACTGTTCGGCCTGTCGGGCTGCACCACGATCGTCGCCCCCTATCGCGATTCGAGCGAACGCATCGTCGGTGCGATCGGCGTGGTGGGGCCAACACGCCTCAACTATGCGCGCATCATCCCGATGGTGGATTATACGGCGCGCGTGATCGGCCGCCTCGTTGGTTGAGCGGGGGGTCGGCTGAAAAACGTCTCTTGCGTTTGTCGCAAAACACGCCCAAATCCGGGCGTGAAACCGTCCACGCAACAGCGGAACCTGCCATGACCGAGCCTGCTACGCCCCAACCTGAGAATCCCACGACCCCCAGCGTCGAAATCCCGGCCGAATTGTTCGAGGCCCCGGCGCCTGCCGATCCGTTGGCCGAGGCGTTGGCCAAGGTCGCGGCGATCGAAGCCGAGATGGCAAAAACCAAGGATGCGGCGTTGCGCGCGATGGCCGACGCCGAAAACATGCGCAAGCGCGCCGAGCGCGAAATCGCCGAGCGCGAGAAATACGCGGTCTCGAAATTCGCCAAATCCCTGCTCGATGTCGCCGACAATCTGCGCCGCGCGCTCGACAACGTGTCGGCGGAAGCGCTGGCCGCCGACCCGAGCCTGGCCAAGCTCGTCGCGGGCGTGGAATTGACCGAGCGCGAATTGCTGCAGGCTTTCGAGCGCAACGGTGTGGTCAAGGTCGAGCTGGCCGGCAAACCGTTCGACCCGTCCATCGCCCAGGCCGTGGCCCAGGTCGATTCGCCGGGCCATGCGGCCGGCACGGTCGTGCAGGTTTTCCAGCCCGGCTATACGCTGCATGGCCGCATCCTGCGCGAGGCCATGGTCACGGTCGCCAAAGGTGCGCCGGCGGCCGGTATCGACACGGTTGCCTGAACGCAAAAACGACCGCATCGCCGCGAGGGGGTATCCCTGGCGGCGTGGCGGACAGATCAATGCGGCGGCGCTGGCGAGGGAGCCGGCGCCGTAGTTTCAGGCGTTCTTCTTGAACGCCGCCTTGGCGGCCGCGTCGGCGGCTTCGTAGGCCTTGCTCACGACACGTGCAGGTGCCGCTTCCGGCGCCGGCCCGCTGGCATCGGGCCCGAAAACGCGGGCGATGCGCGTCTGGTAGCGCGGGTCGATGATGTCGATGAACGGCTCGAAGCTGCCTTCGACCAAGCCCGACTTGGCGGCCAATTGGCGCGCCGTGCCGACCTCGACCTTGTCTTGCGCCGGCGCATCGACGGCGTTGGCGCGCTGCTTGGCACCCACGGACGGCGTTGCATCGGCCGCACGCGCGCGTTCGGCCGATTGGGCGGAATCGCCACGCGCCCCGCGCACGGCAGGAGCAGGCGGCGTCTGGCGGTTTTCGCCCCCGGGCGGGTATCCGACCGGCGGCAAGGGGGGTGTTGCCCCCACACTCGGGATGCTGGACATGACACTCCTCGTTTCTCGATGCAGTCGATACGCGCTTCTGCGTGTATCGGCGATTTTCCCCTGCCTGTACTTCCGGTGCTCGAAACCGCACGCGATAAACACAGGTTAGGCGATCCTCCAGGCTGTTTTACTATGAGTGTTTCTACTTGTCAAGCGGAGCGTTTTGTGCCGCAGAGGGTGCGGCAAAGAATCTCGGGCCGCATCGCCGCGCGCACGGGTTTCCCGGTTGCGCGCCCGCCCGGGCCTGCCTATATGCCTTGCCGAGCGCAGGGTCTTTCCTGAAGAAACATCCCCAAGCGCCGTCCAACTTGAACCGAGGGGTTCGGCCGCGATGCCTCAGACGAGGGTCGGGCGCGAATTGCCGCAAAGCGAGGGTCGCATGAGCAAAGTCATCGGAATCGATCTTGGCACCACGAATTCGTGCGTCGCCGTGATGGAAGGCAGCACGCCCAAAGTCATCCCGAACGCCGAAGGGGCCAACACCACGCCCTCGATCGTCGCGTTTGCGGAGTCGGGCGAGCGTCTGGTGGGGCAGCCCGCCAAGCGCCAGGCCGTCACCAATCCGACCGACACGTTCTACGCGATCAAGCGCCTGATCGGGCGCCGCTTCGAAGACCCGATGGTGTCGAAGGACAAGGGCCTCGTGCCCTACGACATCGTCAAGGCCGACAACGGCGACGCGTGGGTCAATTCCAAGGGCAAGAAATATTCGCCCTCGCAGATTTCCGCCTTCACGCTGATGAAGATGAAGGAAACGGCCGAGGCGTATCTGGGCGAAACGGTCACGCAGGCCGTGATCACCGTGCCCGCCTATTTCAACGACAGCCAGCGCCAGGCCACGAAGGACGCCGGCAAGATCGCCGGCCTCGAAGTGCTGCGCATCATCAACGAGCCCACGGCGGCGGCCCTCGCCTACGGGCTCGAGAAGAAGAAGACCGGCACCATCGCGGTCTACGACCTCGGCGGCGGCACGTTCGACGTGTCGGTGCTCGAGATCGGCGACGGCGTGTTCGAGGTGAAGTCGACCAACGGCGACACGTTCCTGGGCGGCGAAGATTTCGACAAGGAAATCGTCGATTACCTGGCGACCGAATTCAAGAAAGAAGCCGGAATCGATCTGCGCGGCGACCGCCTGGCGCTGCAGCGCCTCAAGGAAGCGGCCGAAAAGGCGAAGATCGAGCTGTCGTCCGCCGTGCAGACGGAAGTGAACCTTCCCTTCATCACGGCCGACGCGTCGGGCCCGAAGCATCTCAACATCAAGATCACGCGTTCCAAGCTCGAAACCCTCGTCGACGCGCTGATCCAGCGCACGATCGAGCCGTGTCGTAACGCGCTCAAAGACGCCGGCCTCAAGGCCAGCGAGATCGACGAAGTGGTGCTCGTGGGCGGCATGACGCGCATGCCCAAGGTCATCGAGACCGTGAAGCAGTTCTTCGGGCGCGAGCCGCATCGCGGCGTCAACCCGGACGAAGTGGTCGCGATCGGGGCGGCCATCCAGGCGGGCGTGCTCAAGGGCGACGTCAAGGACGTGCTGCTGCTCGACGTCACGCCGCTGTCGCTCGGCATCGAAACGCTGGGCGGCGTGTTCACGCGTCTCATCGACCGCAACACCACGATCCCGACGCGCAAGAGCCAGACCTTCTCGACCGCCGAAGACAGCCAGTCGGCCGTGACCATCCGCGTGTTCCAGGGCGAACGCGAAATGGCCGCTGACAACAAGATGCTGGGCCAGTTCGACCTCGTCGGCCTGCCGCCCGCTCCGCGGGGCGTGCCGCAGATCGAAGTCACGTTCGACATCGACGCCAACGGCATCGTGCAGGTCTCGGCCAAGGACAAGGGAACGGGCAAGGAGCAGCAGATCCGCATCCAAGCCTCGGGCGGCCTGTCGGACGCCGAAATCAACAAGATGGTCAAGGACGCCGAGGCCAACGCGAGCGAAGACAAAAAGCGCCGCGATCTCGTCGAAGCCAAGAACCGTGCCGAAAGCCTCGTGCACGACACCGAGAAAAACGTCGCCGAATACGGCGACAAGCTCGACGCGACCGAAAAGGCCGCCGTGCAGACCGCCATCGACAATCTGAAGGCGACCAAGGACAGCACCGACGCCGACGACATCAAGGCCAAAACCGAAGCCCTGATGCAGGCGGCCATGAAGCTCGGCGAGGCCATGTACAAGGCCCAGCAGGCAACCGGCGACGTGCCGCCGGGTGCCGGCGACGCCGAGGGCGGGGCCAAGGCCGAAGGGCCCAAGGCGAAGGACGAAAAAGTCGTCGACGCGACGTTCGAGGAAGTTTCGGACAAGACCAAAAAGGGCTAAAGCTCGGTTCGGTCGGCCGATCCGGCGCGCGTTGCGCGCGCCGGGTCCGGCCGTGCCGCCCTGATGGAGATGCGTCGCGTGGCGAAAGCGGATTACTACGAATTGTTGGGCGTGGCCAAAGGAGCGTCGTCGGACGATCTCAAAAAGGCCTATCGCAAGCTCGCCATGCAGTATCACCCGGACAAAAACCCGGGCGACAAAAAGGCCGAGGCCAAGTTCAAAGAGATCAACGAAGCCTACGACGTCCTCAAGGACGACCAGAAGCGCGCGGCCTACGACCGTTTCGGCCATGCCGCGTTCGAAGGCGGCGGCGGCGGCCAGCCCGGCGGCTTCGGCGCGGGCGGTGCGGGCGGCTTTGCCGACATTTTCGACGAGATGTTCGGCGAGTTCATGGGCGGCGGGCGGCGCGGCGGCGGGCCGCAGCGCGGCGCCGATCTGCGCTACAATCTCGAAATCAGCCTCGAGGACGCGTTCCACGGCAAACAAGCGACCGTGCGCGTGGCGTCCATGCATGCGTGCGAAACCTGCCACGGCAGCGGGGCGGAAGCGGGCTCCAAACCCGTCACCTGCCCCACCTGCCGCGGCCAGGGCAAGGTGCGCGCGCAGCAAGGTTTTTTCACGATCGAGCGCGCCTGCCACCAGTGCGGCGGCGCCGGCCAGATCATCGAAAAACCCTGCAAGACCTGCCAGGGCCAGGGCCGCGTGCGCAAGGAGCGCACCTTGTCGGTCAACATCCCGGCGGGTGTGGAAGACGGCACGCGCATTAGGCTTGCAGGCGAAGGCGAAGCGGGCTTGCGCGGTTCGCCCACGGGCGATCTCTACCTGTTTTTGTCGATCAAGCAGCACCGTCTGTTCCATCGCGAAGGCGCCGACATCTACTGCCGCGTGCCGATCCCGATGACGACGGCAGCGCTCGGCGGCTCGATCGAAGTGCCGACGGTCGATGGCGGTCGCGCCAAGGTCACGATCCCGGCCGGTGCCCAGACCGCGCAGCAATTCCGCCTCAAGGGCAAGGGCATGAGCGTGCTGCGCAGTCAGGCGCGCGGCGACATGTTTATCGAGGCGATGGTCGAAACGCCGGTCAATCTCACGAAGCGCCAGCAGGAATTGCTGCGCGAATTCGAGGGCAGCGGCGGCGGCGGAAAAAGCCACAGCCCGGAAAGTGCGAGCTTCTTCGCCAAGGTGAAGGAGCTGTGGGACGATCTGCGCAACTGACGCGCGCGTCGCGTCGTTTAGCGCCCCGCTCTTTCGCGCAAGGCGACGCGCACCAGATCCTGCAGGGCCATGAGCGGCACGGGCTTGATCGCAAAGGCCGATGCGCCGGCCCCGAGGGCGGAAATCCGGCACGACGGCTCGGTGCGGCCCGTCAGCACCACGACCGGCAGGTTTGCAAGAAGCGGCTCGGGATGACCGCGCAAGCGGCGCAGAAACTCGAGCCCGTCCATCGGCGCCATCGTGAGATCGCAGAAGACGAGGTCGAAGGGCTGCTCGGCGAGCAGCTCGAGCGCGCGCGCACCCGCCGCAACGCCCACGCAATGGCCGACGCCGACGGCCTGCAGCATCGCGCACAGCACCTCGCGCATGATGTCGATGTCTTCGACCGCCAGAACGCGCAGCTGCGCGAAATCCGCCCCGGATGCAACATTCCCCGAATCCGTCGCCTCTGCGTCCGCCACGATTTCCTGCCGTCGTTGTTTGTGCCGCTTCAGGCGCCACTCTTAGCGGCGGCGGCGGCTGCAAGCCAGTGCCGCACCAGCGGCGCCGTAGGGAAATTTTATGCCGCGACAGTTGGGGCACGCAATCGCGTTTTGGTCTGCAAAACGCGCTGCGGATGCGCGTTGTCGCTCAGGTTTTCTCGGCGCGGCGCAAGGATACGAGCGCGCGCGTGCCGTTGGGCGCGTTGTCGGCGAATTCGATCGACCCGCCCATGGACGTCACGAGCTTGCGGCAGATCGCAAGCCCGAGGCCGACGCCGCGATTGCCTGCATCCTCGACCGGCTTGGCAATCTGGTAAAACGGCAAAAACACTTTCTGGCGTTCGGCGGGCGCAATGCCGGGCCCGCGGTCGGCAATGCACAGCTTCACCGTTTGCGCGTCGCTGGTCGCGTCGATCGTCACGGTTTCGCCGGCCGGCGAGAACTTGAACGCGTTCTCGGAAAGATTGGCGATGACGCGCCCCAGCGCCGTCATGTCGGCCATCACGGGCGGGACCGCCGCAAGTCCGTCGCCGAAAGCAAGCCGCACGCGGCGCTGTTCGGCGGCCGCTTGCAGCACGCTTGCCACTTCCGTGACCGCGTCGATGAGCGCGATCGGTCTCAGCGCCAGCGTTTCGGCGTCGGCCGTGCGGCGCGACATTTCGAGCACGTCGTCGACGACGCGTTTGAGCCAATTGGCCGAGCTCACGATGGCGCCGACATAGCTCTGCGCGCGCGGCGGCAGATTGCCCGCAATGCCGAGTTTCATCGCCTCGGCAAAGCCGACGATGGCGTTGAGCGGCGTGCGCAGCTCGTGGCTCATATTCGCAAAGAAGCGATCCTTGGCGGCGCCCGAATCGACGGCAAGCTCGGTCTGGTGCGCGGCGGCGGCCAGCGCTTGTTCGAGCGCGCGCGCGCGCTCGACAACCGATGCCTCGAGGTCGCGCTGGCGGCGCGCGAGACTCCAATAGAGAAGCAGCCCCAGCAGCAGCATCCCAACCCCGCCGCTCAAGGCGGCGGCAGGCGCATAACGCTGCATCGGCGGCAATTCGCTTGCCTGCGCAACGTCGATTTCCCAGATCCGGCCCATGATTTCGACCGTGTGCGACACCTGCGCATCGAGCGCCGTCGGCGCCGCCGATGCTCTCCCTTCGACCGTCAGCAGCGGCAGCCGCATGCGTGCGTCGCCCGGCGCGACGCTGGTGCCGCGATCGTGGATGGCGATGCGCGCCGCCGGAAACCGCGTTTCGAGCAGCGGCGCGATCAATTGCGCCGGCGACAGGCCGATCGGCAGGATGCCGATCGTTTTGCCGTCGGCCACGATCGGCTGCAGAGCGAAAATGCTGCGCGTGTCGGCTTCGCCGTCCGGCGACAGCGCGACCGGCGCCGAGCCGATCGGGCGGCCCAATTCAATCGCGCGCTGGGCCGCCTCGCGGCGCTCGGCATTGGCCCACAGATCGAACCCGACCACGCGCTCGTTGCCGACGACCGGATAGACGAAAAACGCCGGAAACATCGTGTCGCGCGGGCCCGGCGGCTCGACGGCGAAATCGGGATAGCCCAAGCGCCGCCGCGTGGCGTCGCCGGCCGCCTTCGCTGCGAGGGCCGAAAAATCGGCAGGATCGGTGCGCGGCGCAAGGGCGATCGCGCGCAGGCCCGGATAGCGCTGCACGAGGCCGATCTGGTCGAGCCACGCGGCGAAGGATGCCGCGTCGTCGAACTGGGTTCTGGCGAGCGAGGCTGCGAGCGTGATCTGGACTTGGGAAATCGTCGCAAATTCGTTTTCGACGAGGGCCACGACGCGTTCGGCGAGATTGTCGGCCTGGATCTGGCGCAGCGTCTCGTTGAAGCGCATCAGCAGGAAGGCGAGGGCCACCGCCAGCGCCAAGCCGGCGACGAAGATTGTGCCCGCCAAGGCAGGAGCGGCGCGCGCGATCCGATCGGCGAAGCTCTTGGTCACAAAAGACAGGTCCTACATCCGTAAGCGGCCCACAGTAACAGCCGAAAATGGTTTTCAAACGCTTAATTTTCGGATTTTTGCACGAATTGCGCGAATATCGCCGATAAAAAAACCGTAATATCGGCGATACGGTTTTTCGATCTGGCGCGTTGTTTGGAAATGCGCTCTAACCGCAATATGTTGACTGCTTTCTTGGCATTGGCGCGGCCGCGACACTGGATCAAAAACGCATTTGTCGCCGCGCCGCTGTTCTTTACGCCCGAAGCGCTTGGCCTGCCGACGCTGATTGCCGCCGCGATGGCCGTGGCGGCATTCAGCCTTGCGGCATCCGCCGTCTACGCATTCAACGATTTTTGCGACCGCGACGCCGACCGGCTGCACCCGATCAAGCGCGCGCGACCGATCGCGTCGGGCGCTGTCGCACCCGCAGCCGCCCTTGTCTTTGCGGGCTGTTTGCTTGCCGCAGCGGCGTTTCTCGCGTCGCGTCTGCCGTCTGCCTTCGGCGCGGTGCTTTGCCTCTATCTGGCGCTGAATCTCGCCTATTCCTGGCGCCTCAAACACGTGAGCCTGCTCGACGTGCTGATCGTCGCGGCCGGCTTCGTGCTGCGCGTCGAGGGCGGGGCATTTGCCATCGGCGTGGTCCCCAGCGTGTGGATCCTCGTGTGCACGGGGCTGCTCGCGCTGTTTCTGGCCTTGGCCAAACGGCGCGACGATCTCGTGTCGGATGTCGATGCGGCCCACCGCAAGGCGCTCGCGGGCTACAATCTGCGCTTCGTCGATACCGCGATTGCGGTGGTGCTGGGGGCGCTGGTCGTGAGCTACCTGCTCTACACGGCCGACCAAGCCGTCATCCGCCGCTACGGCACCGACCGGCTCTATCTCACCGCCCCGTTCGTGCTCGCGGGCATGCTGCGCTATCTGCAGATCGCGTTGGTCGAAGAGCGTTCGGGCGCACCGACCGACATTGCGCTGAGCGATCGGTTTCTGATCGTTTGCGTGCTGGGCTGGCTCGCGGTCTTCGGCTATTTGATCTACGCATGAGCGTGCGCTGGAAAAATTCGACATTGGCCGGCTGGGGGCGTTTTGCCGCAACGCACGCGCGCGTGGCGCGTCCCGAGCGCCAGAGCGAGCTCGACCGCGTATTGTCCGACACGAGCGCCAGCTTGATCGCGCGCGGGGCCGGCAAAGCCTATGGCGATGCCGCGCAGAACGGCGCGGCCAACGTCGCGAATATGCAGCGTTTGGACCGGTTGCTTGCCTTCGATGCCGCGACCGGCGTGCTCGAATGCGAGGCGGGGGTGACGTTCCGCACCTTGCTCGATGCGTTTGTGCCCAAAGGCTTCGTGCCGCCGGTGTCGCCGGGGACCGCCTTCGCGACCGTGGGCGGGGCCCTCGCCGCCGACGTGCACGGCAAAAACCACGACCGCCACGGCTCCTTCGGCGACCATGTTCTGTGGTTCGATCTGCTGTGCGCGGACGGGCAGACGCGCCGCGTGTCGCCCGACAGCCATTCCGACCTTTTTGCCGCCACGATCGGCGGCATGGGCTTGACCGGCATCGTGCGCCGCTTGGCCTTTCGCCTGCTGCCCGGAACCGGCCATGTGCGCGTGGAGACGCAGCGTATCGCCGATCTCGACGCGTTTTTTGCGGCGTTCGAGGCGGCGCGCGCCAACGCCACGTTCAGCGTCGGTTGGATCGATGCGTTGGCGCGGGGTGCCAAGCTCGGGCGCGGCGTGTTCGAGACGGCCGAGTTCGCACCGGCTGCGTCCGTTGCGCCCGTCGCCAAAACCCTGCCGATCCCGCTCGATTTGCCGCCGTTCGCGCTGTCGCGTTTGAGCGTGGGCGCGTTCAACGAGTTCTATTGGCGGCGTGCTCCGGCGCAAAAGCGCGCAAGCTCGCGCCCGCTCGATGCGTTTTTCTATCCGCTCGACCGGCTTGCCGACTGGAACCGGCTCTACGGCAAACGCGGCTTCTTCCAGTTCCAATCGGTGGTCCCGGACGCAACCGCCTTTGCCGCCACGCGGAAAATGCTGGAAGCCGTTTCGGCGGCTGGGACCGCCTCGTTTCTTGCGGTGCTCAAGACCCTGGGCGGGCCGGGGCGCGGCTTGCTGTCTTTCCCGCTGCGCGGCGTGACCTTGGCGCTCGACGTTCCGAATGCGCCGGGGGCAACGGCGCTGATGGCCGAACTCGAGCGGCTCGCACTCGAGGCAGGCGGGCGCATCTATCTGGCCAAAGACGCGCTGCAGGCGCCGGCGTCGTTGCGTGCGGGCTATCCCCATCTCGCCGCGTTCGAGGAAACGCTGCTGCGTTGGGATCCGCAGCGCCGCTTCGCGTCGGACCTGTCGCGGCGCCTGCGCATCGGCGAGGCAACCCCATGAAAAGCGCTTGGCTCATCTTGGGCGCAAGCTCGGCGATCGCGCGCGCGTTCGCGCGCCGCGTGGCCGCAAGCGGTGCCGACATTCTGCTTGTGGCACGCGACGGCGAGGACGCCAATACGCTTGCGGCCGATTTCGTGTTGCGCGGCAGCCCGTCGTGCAAGGCAATCGGATTCGACGGCGATGTGGCCGCCGCGTTCAGGGATTTTGCCCAAGGTGCCGTGCCGAACGTGTTTCTCGCCTTCGGCAGCATGCCCGCGCAAAGCGAGATCGATGCCGATCCGGCAGCGCTGGCGCAAACGCTCGACGTGAACTTCGCAAGCCCCGTCGCCTTGCTGCACCGTCTGATGCCGGTGCTCGAAGCGGCACCGGGCGGGGCCATTGTGGCGCTGGGCTCGGTTGCGGGCGATCGCGGGCGGCTCAAAAACTACGTGTATGGGGCCGCCAAAGCGGGCTTGCATGCCTATCTGCAGGGCTTGCGCGCGCGCGGCGTGCGCTCGGGCGTGCAGGTCGTCACCGTGAAGCCCGGCTTCGTCGATACGGCCATGACCTGGGGCCTGCCCGGCATGTTCCTGGTGGCCGCGCCCGATGCGATCGCGGCTTCGTGCCTCGCGGCCGTCGCCAAAAAACGGGATACGATCTATGCGCCGTTTTTCTGGTGGGGCATCATGACGATCATTCGCCACATCCCCGAACGCATCTTCAAGAAACTCAATATCTGAACCTGGATCTGAACGGAGTCCGTCTATGGCGATCAAGATCGGCGTTGTCGGCGTGGCCGGGCGCATGGGCCAGATGCTGGTGCGCGAGATCGTCGCGGCCAGCGGTGCGGCGTTTGCGGGCGGGACCGAAAATCCGAGCGGCGCGTTCATCGGCCGCGATGCGGGCGAGGTTGCCGGTATTGGCGCGCTCCAGGCCAAAATCGGTGCCGACCCGCGCGCGTTGTTTGCGGCCAGCGACGCCGTCATCGATTTTTCGGCCCCCGCCGCCACGCGCGCGCATGCCAAGCTCGCGGCCGAGCTCGGCAAAACGCTGGTGGTGGGCACGACGGGCCTGTCGGCCGACGACCAGGCCGTGCTCGCAAGAGCCGCCGAGAAGTGCGCGATCGTGCAGGCCGCCAATTTCTCGCTCGGCGTCAATCTCGCCTTGGCGTTGGTCGAAGAAGCGGCCAAGCGCCTCGGCGCCGATTACGACATCGAGATTTTCGAAGCGCACCACAAGCACAAGGTCGATGCGCCCTCGGGCACGGCGCTTGCGTTGGGCCGCGCTGCGGCGGCCGGGCGCGGAATCGATTTTGCGCGCGACACGATTCGCAGCCGCGACGGCCATACGGGCCCGCGCCCGGCCGGCCCTATCGGCTTTTCGGTGGCGCGCGGCGGTTCGGAAATCGGCGAGCACACGGTCATGTTTTTCGGCGACGGCGAGCGCGTCGAGATCGCGCACAAGGCGCAAGGGCGCCAAGTCTATTCCAAGGGCGCCGTGCGCGCGGCCTTGTGGGCCGCCGGCAAACCGCCTGGCCTCTATTCGATGCGCGACGTGCTCGGGCTTTGACGCCACGCGGCTAACGCGTCGCCGAGTGTGCGCGCAAGATCGGCGCGCGCCTGTTGGTCGAGAAAAGCGCCCACGATCGTGCGCTTGCCGTGGCTGCGCAGCGCCACCTCTTCGCCTGATTCGACATTGAGCCAATAGGGCTCGAGCGTGCGTCGCTGTTTGCGGCCCCAACTGTCGATCGAAAGGATCTCGAGCCGGTCGCCGTAGAGCGTGATGTGTTCGCGTGCGCGCGCACCGGCATAGTTCGCCTTGAATGCAAACCACACGAGCAGAACGTCGAGCCCCAAGAACGGCAGCACGGGCCAGGCGCCCATCGAGGCGAACACGGCCCCTGCCGCAAAGCTCGCACCGGCCAACAGCGCCATCACCCAGAAAAACCCGCGCGGCGGCAGCGAGCGGTGCGGCTTCAAAACGAGATCGAGCTGAGGCGTTTCCATAGCGAAAGATCATAGATCGTCCGGCGCATTCGTCCAGCTTGACGGGAGACGCCCAATGCCTCTATCGCCTGGGGCCATGAAACCGGACGTCATCCGCGAATTCTACACGGCCCTTGCCGCGCGCAATCCCGAGCCCAAGACCGAGCTCGAATGGGGCAATCCCTACCAACTCTTGGTCGCGGTCGCGTTGTCGGCGCAGGCAACCGACGTCGGCGTCAACAAAGCCACGCGCGCTTTGTTCGCGAAGGTCAAAACCCCGGCCGAGATGCTCGCCCTCGGGCACGATGCGCTGCGCGACCACGTGAAGACGATCGGCCTTTTCAACACCAAGGCCAAAAACGTAATGGCGGCGGCCAAGATCCTCGTGCGCGAGCATGGCGGCGCAATTCCGCGAAGCCGCGAAGCGCTCGAAGCTTTGCCCGGCGTCGGCCGCAAGACCGCCAACGTGGTGCTCAACGTTGCGTTCGGCGAGGCGACGATCGCGGTCGACACGCACATTTTCCGCGTCGGCAACCGCACGGGCCTCGCGCGCGGCAAAACGCCGCGCGAGGTCGAAGACAAGCTCGAAAAACGCACGCCTGCCGATTTCAAGCGCCACGCGCACCATTGGCTGATCCTGCACGGGCGCTACGTGTGCAAAGCGCGCACGCCGGAATGCTGGCGCTGCAACGTGGCGCAATTCTGCGCCTTCAAAAAGAAAACGCCGACGCCGAACGCCTAGGCGCGGCCAAGCCAGAGCGTGCGGCCGTTCGGGATGTCGGCATCCGCCAGCACGGCAAATCCAAGCTTGGTCCAGAAGCGCTGCGCGTTTTCGTTGGCGTTGTTCACGGCGACATGAATCGGCCCAGCGTTCTGCGCGGTGCGCCACGCCTCGAACAGACGCGAGCCGAGGCCCCGGCCTTGGGCAGTCGGCAGCAAATTGAGATGCAGATGTGCCGGAAACCGCGTTACGACCGACAAGGGCGCGCGTGTCGGGCGATGGATCATGGCCGCACGCCGCTGATCGTGCGTCATCGCTTGCGTCGCGTCTTCGCCAGGGTCTGGATATTGCACGCGCAAAGACGGCCACCAATCGCGCGCAAGCTGTTCTTCCCACGCGCGCGTATCGAGGCTGCCTGCGGCATAGCCGACAACGCCATCGCCGTCCTCGGCCACCAACACAGCGTTGGGTGAAAGGACCGCGTAGGGTGCCGCGTAGATATGGCCCATCATTTTCGGATCGGCGTAAAGATGTGCGGCGTCGCGCCCGGCATGTCCGGTCGCCAGCGAAATCGCATAGAGCGCTTCGAGATCGCCGGACGCAAAGCCGCGAATGCGCTCGGCGGGGCGCATCGGCCTAGCTGCGCGGTGCTGGGCCGAGCTGGGCGAAACACGTCTCGACCGCCATCGGGCGGCCGACGAGCGTGCGCGCATCGACATGCGCCACGCGCTGGCCCAGCAGATCGTCGCGATAGAGGAAGGCTTCGAAATAGCACCCGGGCCCGCGATAGCGCCACACTTCGGCGGGACCGTCGCGGCGCACGAAACCGGCCGGTCCCAGCCGTGCGACGAGCGCTTCGCGGCCGATCCCGACCAACGCGCGCGCATTGCCGGCGGCCGGTGCCGCGGCAACGGAAGGCGCGGCGGCTGCCGGTGCTGTCGATGGGGCATTTTCGACGGGCGGCAATTCGACCGTGGCCGCAACGACGGATGCCGGCGCTTGGGGTGCGCCACCCGTGCACGCGGACGCAACGGCCGCGGCGCTCGCGCACAGCACGAGGCGAACCAGGCGCCGGGCGGTGTGCGCTTGCCTAGCCAGCAAAGTGGCGCATCCCGCTTCGGTCAACCGCCGTCGTTGCCTTCCGGCTTGCCGAGGTTGCTCGTGTCGACCTGCACTTCGCCCGAGATCTGGCCGCCTTCTTCGATCTCGATGCGCCCGTAGCGCACGGTGCCCGAGACCTTGCCGGTCGAGCGGATCCACAGTTTTTGGCGCACATTGAGGGTGCCTTCGAAAATGCCCGCGATCTCGGCGTTTTCGATCTCGGCCATGCCCTTGAACACGCCGCTTTCGGCGATGTCGACGAAACGGCTCTCCGACAGCGCGGCCTCGACCCGGCCCTCGACGATCAGGCGTTCGCACGAGGTAATCTGGCCCGACAGCACGATCTCGCGACCGACGATGAGCTTGCGCCCTTCGATCGATTCGCCACGCTGCACCGGGGCCGGTGTGGCGGCCGGGCGCGGGGCGGGCGTGGCGAGCGGAGCTGCGGCGGCGCGCGCAAGCGCACCCGGCGACGGCGGGGTGGGGCGCGGGAACGGGCGCGGCGTCACCATTTCGGCCGTTTCGGGTTCGGATGCGGCGGCGGCAGGGGGTGTTTCGGGCATGGGCGGCTTGACCTCTTCGGTTTCGTCCTTTTTGCGGCGGAACATAGGGTAGGTTCCTTTTTGCGGCGTGCCTGTTTGCGGCGTGCGTGTGGGGTGCGGCGACCGGGGCAAGCCCCCGAATCGTCGGCGCCGCGCCACTCTAACCCCGATGGCCCGTTTCTGTCCCGCCTCGAAGCCAAGATTCGACCAGATGCGTGCATGTCGCAACGGCCAAGACCGGCACCGCGAGGTTCACGAACGGCACGAGCGACAGCCCCGCAAAGAGGGCGCCGGCAAACCACGCCTCGCCGCGACGGTTGCGCCATAGGTCGCGCAACACGGCCGGATCGGCGCGCCGGGCAAGTCCTTGGCCGACATATTCGGCCGCCAGCAGATAGCCGTTGGCCGCCAGAAAGACCGCCAGATTGATGCCGGGCACGAAATAAAGCGGCAAAACCAGCAGATTGACGCCCAACGCCAAGCCCACGAGCCGCAGGCCTGCGAGGATTTCGGCCAGCGTCGAGCGCGATTGCGCGGGCGGCAAAAGCGGGTAATGGCGTTTTTCGACGGCGACGGCGACCGCTTCCAAAAACAACCCCAAAAACGCTGCGACAAACGTCGGAAACAGGATAAGCGTCAGAACCACAACGCCAAATCCGCCGATCGCGGCCACGGTGGTATCGACCCAGCCGATCGCAAAAAGCTGCGTATGCAGCAGCGCATAGCCAAGCCCGATCCACAAAACCAGGATCGCGGCCACGCTCAAGGCCATGCTTTTGAGCAAGGGGGCCCGCAGGCCGGGGTCGCCCAATTGGCCGATGGCGCGCGCGAGCGCGCCCAGAATCGACAATGTCCCCTGCGTCGCCATGCGCCGCCGCCCTTTATGTTCCCGAAACGCGCGCTTGTGCGCCGCAACAAGGATGGGTATTTTCCGCGCGCCGTTTCAAGCCCCCGTTGGGGCTGCCCCGAGTCGGCCGGAGAATCAATGTCCAACGCCAAATTCGATGTGCTGGGCATCGGCAACGCCATTGTCGATGTCATCGCCCGTGCCGACGATGCGCTGCTCGCCAAGAACGGTCTCGAAAAAGGCGCCATGACGCTGATCGACGAAGCGCGCGCCGACGCGCTCTACGCGCTGATGGGGCCGGGGCGCGAATCCTCGGGCGGTTCGGCCGGCAACACGATCGCGGGCCTCGCCAATCTCGGCGGCAAAGCCGCCTATATCGGGCGCGTGCGCGACGACCAGCTCGGCGGCATCTTCCGCCACGACATCCGCGCGATGGGCGTCGCCTTCGATACGGCCGCCGCTTCCGAGGGCCCGGCCACGGCGCGCTGCCTCATCTTCGTCACACCCGACGCGCAGCGCACGATGCAGACCTATCTCGGCGCCTGCGTCGATTTGGGGCCTGCCCAGATCGACGAAGCGACGGTTGCCGCCGCGAGCGTCACCTATCTCGAAGGCTATCTGTGGGACAAGCCGGCCGCCAAAGAAGCCTTCCGCAAGGCGGTGGACGTGGCGCACAAGGCGGGTCGCAAAGTGTCGCTGACCTTGTCGGATTCTTTCTGCGTCGGCCGCCATCGCGCCGAGTTCCGCGATCTCGTCGACAACCATGTCGACATCCTGTTCGCCAACGAGCACGAAATCACGAGCCTCTACGAGGTCGCGTCGTTCGACCAGGTTCTGCCGCATCTGCGCGCCAAATCCTCGCGCATCGCGGCGCTGACGCGGTCGGAAAAAGGCTCGGTCGTGGTCGGCAACGGCGAAGTGCACGCCGTCCCTGCGGTCCCGAACGTCAAGGTCGTCGACACGACCGGGGCGGGCGATCTCTATGCGGCCGGTTTCCTGCACGGCGTTACGACCGGCAAGGATCTCGGCCTTGCCGCACGCCTGGGTGCGATCTGTGCGGCCGAAATCATCTCGCATTACGGTGCGCGTCCCGAAACCTCCCTCAAGGAACTTGCGGCCAAGCAATTGGCGGCCTGAAAATCATGGATCTGCGCAACCTCGCCATCATCGCCCACGTCGACCACGGCAAAACCACGCTCGTCGACCAGCTTCTCAAACAGTCCGGCACGTTCCGCGTGAACGAGAAAGTCGCCGAACGCGCGATGGACTCGAACGATCTCGAGCGCGAGCGCGGCATCACCATTCTCGCCAAATGCACGTCGGTCGTCTGGAAGGACGTCCGCCTCAACATCGTCGACACGCCCGGCCACGCCGATTTCGGCGGCGAGGTCGAGCGCATCATGTCGATGGTGGACGGCGTGGTCGTGCTGGTGGACGCGGCCGAAGGGGCGATGCCGCAGACCAAGTTCGTGACCATGAAGGCGCTGGCGCGGGGCTTGCGCCCCATCGTCGTCGTCAACAAGGTCGACCGCTCGGACGCGCGCGCGCAAGAAGTGCTGAACGAAGTGTTCGATCTGTTCGCGGCCCTCGGCGCCGACGACGACCAGCTCGATTTCCCGGTTCTGTTCGCCTCGGGCCGCAACGGCTGGGCGGCCGAATCGCTCGAAGCGCCGCGCGAGAACCTGAACCCGCTGTTCGACCTCATCGTCAAGCACGTGAAGCCGCCCAAGGCCGACGCCTCGGGCCCGTTCCGCATGCTCGCGACCACGCTCGAATACGACCCCTATGTCGGCCGCATTCTCACGGGCCGCATCTATTCGGGCGTCGCCAAGACCAACATGGCGATCAAGTCCTTGTCGCGCGACGGCAAGGTGCTCGAAGAGGGCCGTTTGACGCGCCTTCTGTCGTTCCGCGGCCTCGACCGCACGCCGGTCGATTCGGCCGAAGCGGGCGACATCGTGGCGATCGCGGGCCTCACGGCCACGACCGTGGCCGACACGCTGTGCCAGATCGACGTCAACGAGCCGATCCCGTCGCTGCCCATCGATCCGCCGACGCTCGGCATGACCTTCTCGGTCAACGATTCGCCGCTTGCGGGCCGCGAAGGCACCAAGGTCACGAGCCGCATGATCCGCGACCGGCTGTTCCGCGAAGCCGAAGGCAACGTCGCCATCCACGTGCGCGAAAGCGATTCGGGCGAAGCCTACGAAGTCGCCGGGCGCGGCGAATTGCAGCTCGGCGTGCTGATCGAAACGATGCGCCGCGAAGGTTTCGAGCTTTCGGTCGGCCGGCCGCGCGTGCTGCTGAAGACCGACGACGAAGGCAACAGGCTCGAGCCGATCGAGGAAGTGCAGGTCGACGTCGACGAAAACTATTCGGGCGTCGTCGTCGAAGCGCTCGGCCGCCGCCGCGGCGAGATGACCGACATGCGCCCCTCGGGCGGCGCCAAGGTGCGCGTGACGTTCCTGGTGCCGTCGCGCGGCCTCATCGGCTACCACGGCCAGTTCCTGTCCGACACGCGCGGCACCGGCATCATGAACAAGATCTTCCACAGCTACGCGCCGTGGAAGGGCCCGATCGACGGCCGCCACACGGGCGTGCTGATCTCCAACGCCGACGGCGTCGCCGTCACCTACGCGCTGTGGAACCTCGAAGATCGCGGACCGATGATGATCAATCCGGGCGTCCCGGTCTACGAAGGCATGATCATCGGCGAGCACACGCGCGACAACGATCTCGAAGTGAACCCGCTCAAGGCCAAGAAGCTCACCAACGTGCGCGCGTCGGGCAAGGACGAGGCGGTGGTGCTGCAGACGCCGAAGATCCTCACGCTCGAGCAGGCGATCGCCTACATCAACGACGACGAACTCGTCGAAGTGACGCCGAAATCGATCCGCCTGCGCAAGAAGCTGCTCGACCCCAACGCCCGCAAACGCGCCGAGAAGTCCGCGGAAACGGTGTAAGCGGCAGAGACTTTTCGGGGGCTTTCGCTTCGCTTGGATTGCGATCGGCCGCCGGCCGAGGCTAGTCGCCGCCGCCGTCGTAGCCCAGAACGCTGGCGAGCATGTCGACGTTTTTTCCGTCGGCGGCGAATGGCAGCATCAGCGATTGGTAGCGCCAATAGCGGTTCTGGATCGCGAAATCGCGGTCGATGACAAGCGGCGCGCGCGTGCGCGCGACGTAGGTCAAGGTCTGCACCATCTTCCCGGCCATGTCGCGGTCGCGATGCGCGCTCAACCGCGTGCCGGTCAGATCGGTTCCGAAAAAATCCGTCGCTTTTGTGGCGTCGAGGCGCACACGGAAATCGCCGTCCGGCAGCACGTCGTGCAGCGTCACGAAGCCGAGCGCCCACGGGAACTCGAGCGGGTCGATGTCGGCGCGGCCCGGCAGCGCGTCGCCGCGACGTTTGCCGCGCCAATAGTCGTGGAAACGCCGCAGGCGTTCGTGTCGGATCGCGTCGATGTCGAAAAAAGACATTGTCTTGGCGCGCGCGGCCCCGAAATATGCGCCCTCGGGCCACCAAAGCCTTCGCGCGTGAATCGCCTTCGCATAGACTGCCGCGATGCGCACGATTCGCACAACCGAAAACGCATGAACGATACCCCGGCACCGCCCCCGGACCAGCCGGCGAATTGGCGCTCGGCCTTGGCCGTCTACACGCGGCCGCGCCTGCTTGCCGTGCTGTTCATGGGGTTTTCCTCGGGATTGCCGCTGCCGTTGACCTTCGGCACGCTCTCGTTCTGGCTTGCCGAATCGGGCGTGAGCCGCACCACGATCGGCATCCTTGCCCTTGTCGGCACCGCCTATTCGCTCAAATTCCTGTGGGCGCCGATCATCGACCGGGTGCCCTTGGGCGCCTTCACGCGGCGCTTGGGCCGTCGCCGGTCCTGGGCGCTGCTGATCCAGGCGGGCCTTGCCGCCGCGATCTTCGCGCTCGGATTCACCGACCCGCGCATCGATCCGTGGCCGACCGCGATGGTCGCGGTCGTCATCGCGTTTCTGTCGGCCAGCCAAGACATCGTCATCGACGCGTTTCGCATCGAAATCCTGAAAGCGGACGAACAAGGGGCCGGGGCCGCCGCCACGCAATGGGGCTATCGCTTCGGGCTCATGGCGGCGTCGGCCGGCGCTTTGTACGCGGCCGAATACGGCGGCTGGCCTTTTGCGTTCGCGGCGATGGCGTGCCTGATGGCCGTGGGCGCGCTCACGGTGTGGTTCACGGCCGAGCCCAAGGTACCCGACGCGGTTGCAGCGCCGCTTCCCGGCGACAATGCCTTGCAGAAGCTGCAAGCGTGGTTCGGCCAGGCCGTGGTCGGGCCGTTTGCCGAATTCGCCACGCGTCCGGCGTGGGCGACGATCCTCATTTTCGTGGTGCTCTACAAATTCGGCGACGCGCTGGCGGGTGTGATGGCCAATCCCTTCTATGTCGCGATGGGATTCAGCCGCATCGAAGTCGCCAACATCTCGAAAATCTACGGCGTGTTTTCCACGCTTGCGGGCGTTGCGGCCGGCGGGGCGGTGGTGGCGCGTTTCGGGCTTTATCCGGCGCTGTTCTATTGCGGCATTCTGCAGGCGGTCTCGAACCTCATGTACGTGCTGCAGGCCTATGTCGGCTACGACGTGGCGCTGCTCACGCTCACGATCGGCATCGAAAATTTCTCGGGCGGCATGGGCTCGGCGGCGTTCGTCGCGTATCTGTCGGGCCTGTGCAACATCGCGTTCACGGCCACGCAATACGCGCTCTTGTCGTCGCTTGCCGCCGTCGGCCGTACCACGCTTGCGGCGTCGGGCGGCTGGCTCTCCGTGCAGCTCGATTGGGTGTGGTTCTTCGCGGCAACGACGCTTGCAGCCTTGCCGGGCCTCTTGATGGTGGTGTGGCTGATGCGGCGCTTTCCGGGCCGCGATCTGCCTCAGCGGGGGCCGGCGCTCGCCATCGACGATTGAAGGGCGGCCACGACCGCATCGACCGGGATCGCGGCCATATCGTCGGCGCCGAAATCCTGGGCGCGCAGCACCGTCGATCGCCGCGCGTGCGGTGCGAACTTCGCGGGATCGGTCGGCCCGAACAGCGACACAAGCGGCCGGTCGCCGGCCGCCAGCATATGGCCGCCGCCCGAATCGTTGGCGAGCGAAGCGGCAAGCCGCTGGGCCAGCGCAATCGTCAAAGTCGGCGAGGCGGCGATGCCGCGCGCGGCCGCTTCCTGCAGCGGCAGGCGCGCATTGGGCACGGCAGATGCGGCGTCGATCCAGTCCTTCTCGTCGGGGCCGAGGATGAATACGGGCACGGCCTCGCCCAGCGCCGTCGCGACCGCGAGGTAGTTTTCGAACGGCCAGCATTTCGCGCGATTGCCGGCACCCGGCGCGAGGCCGACATAAGCCGGCCCCGGCGGCAGCAACGCAGCAGCGGCATGCGTTGCGTCCGCCGGCAGCGCCAAAGGCGGGGTTGCCAGCGTCGGATCGCCGCCGGCCGCTTCGATCAATTGCAGCATCTGGCCCAGCATCGCCCGCGGTTTGGCGCGCGCGGACGGCTTGCCGTCGGAAAACAGAAAACCAGCTGCCCCCGACACGAACCGCCGATGGCGCACGCGGCGCACGGCCAGGCTCGTTGAAAAGCGGCGCTGCGTGTCGAGCACCAGATCGAAGCTGCGTGCGCCCAAAGGGCGCGCGAAGACATCGCCCAGACGACTGCCAAACCCTGCGTTTTCAAGGGTTTCGTCGATCAGCCCGGCGACGAGCGGGCGCAGACTGCCCGCATAGACGCTGGCACCCTTGCCCGCGCACCAGGTGATTTCTGCGGCCGGCCAATTGGCTTTGAGCACCCGCACGAAGGGCAGCTTCAGCAGCCCGTCGCCGACCAGATCGAGGCCGACATAAACCAAAATTGTTTGGGGTGTCATTTCGTCACAATTCGGCGCTATTATGTTGCACTGCAGCAAAGTTGGGAAACAAGGAAAGGCGATCGGTACGACATGTCGATCCGCAATCTCGACAAGCTTCTGGCGCCCAAATCCGTGGCCTTGATCGGCGCCACGCCCAAACCGGGTTCGGTTGGAGCGGTCTTGGCGCGCAATCTGTTCCATGCCGGTTTCGCAGGCCCGATCCTGCCGGTCAATCCGAAATATCCGGCGATCGAAGGCGTGTTCGCCTATCCGGATGTGCAGAGCTTGCCGGTCGTACCCGATCTTGCCGTGATCTGCACCCCGCCCGCGACGGTGCCGGGGATCGTCGCCCAATTGGGCGCCCGCGGGTGCCGGGCGGCCATCGTGATTTCCGCCGGCTTCGGCGAATTGCCGAACAATGCCGGCAAAGCGCTCGAGCAGGAGATGCTCGATGCCGCACGCCCCTATCTGATGCGCATCGTCGGCCCGAACTGCCTGGGCGCCATGGTGCCGGCCATCGGCCTCAACGCGACCTTCTCGCACGTGGCCCCGATGGCGGGCGATCTTGCGTTCGTGACGCAGTCGGGCGCCATGGCGACCGCGATCGTCGATTGGGCGGCGCCGCGCAAGATCGGCTTTTCACATCTCGTGTCGCTCGGCGACATGAGCGACGTCGATTTCGGCGACATGCTCGATTGGCTTGCGACCGACGGCAAAACCCGCGCGATCCTGCTCTATATCGAAGCGGTCACGCAGGCGCGCAAATTCATGAGCGCCGCGCGCGCCGCCGCGCGCCTGAAACCGGTAATCGTGATCAAAGCCGGGCGCCATGCCGAAGCCGCCAAGGCGGCCGCCTCGCATACCGGCGCTTTGGCCGGTGCCGATGCGGTCTACGACGCGGCGTTCCGGCGTGCGGGCATGCTGCGCGTCTACGACATCGACGAATTGTTCGATGCGGTCGCCACGCTTGCGGCCCCGGCCTTGCCGGGCGGCCCTGGCGAAGGCGGCGATCGGCTTGCCATCCTTACCAACGGCGGCGGGCTCGGCGTGCTCGCAACCGACACGCTGATGGACCAGCTCGGCCATCTTGCGCCGATCGATGCCGACACGCAAAGCAAGCTCGACAAGGTGCTGCCGCCGACCTGGTCGCACGGCAATCCCGTCGACATCATCGGCGACGCGGACGGCGCACGCTATCGGGCCGCCCTCGACGTGCTGCTGCAGGCCCCCGGCGTGGATGCCGTGCTGGCGCTCAACTGCCCCACCGCGATCGCCTCGTCGGTCGAAGCGGCGCAAGCCGTCATCGACGGGGCCAAGGGTGCCAAGATCCCCGTGCTCGCCTCGTGGCTCGGCGGGACCCAAAATGCGCTGGCAGCGCGTGCGCTGTTTGCCGATGCGCGCATCCCGTCCTACGAAACGCCGGACAAAGCCGTGCGCGGCTTCATGCATCTCGTTCGCTATCGCCAAGCGCAGCGCAACCTCATGGAAGTGCCGGACGCAGCTCCCGAAATGCTTGCGCCCGATCCGACGGCGGCCCGCGCCATCGTCGATGCGGCTTTGGCGGCGGGCCAGGAATGGCTGTCGGATCCGCAAGTGCGCGGCGTTCTGGCGGGCTACGGTTTTGCGCTGCCGCGCGGCGAACTGGTGGCCGACGCGACCTCGGCCGTGCTCGCGGCCGTGCGCATCGGCGGGCGCGTGGCGCTCAAAATCGTGTCGCCGCAGATCCTGCACAAATCCGACGTGGGCGGCGTTGCCCTCAATCTCGACGGGCCGCGCGCGGTCGAGCTTGCCGCCGCCGCGATGATCGAGCGCGTCAAAGCCAAGCGCCCCGACGCGGTCGTTACGGGTTTTCTGGTGCAGGAGATGGTCCGCCGCCCGGACGCGCACGAGCTGATTCTGGGCGTGAGCGAAGACCGCCAATTCGGCCCCGCGATCCTGTTCGGCCAGGGCGGCGTTTCGGTCGAAGTGGTCGGCGACACGGCAATGGCCCTGCCGCCGCTCAACGTGAAGCTTGCGCGCGAACTCGTCGGGGCCACGCGCGTGTCGCGGCTGTTGCGCGGCTATCGCGACCGGCCGGCGGCCGATCTTGCGGCGGTGGAATTGGCGCTGGTGCGCCTGTCGCAGCTGATCTGCGATCTCGATTCGGTGGCCGAGCTCGACATCAACCCGCTGCTGGCCGACGCGAGCGGTGCCATCGTGCTCGACGCGCGCATTCGCGTGCGCAAGCCCGGCAGCAAGGTGCACGCGGCACGCCTTGCGATCGAGCCTTACCCGTCCGATCTCGTCGAAACGCTCGAGCTCGACGGGATCGGAAAGGTAAAGCTGCGCCCGGTTCGCCCCGAAGACGCGCCGCTGATCGACGGGCTCATCGACCACATGAGTGCGGAAGACCGCCGCATGCGGTTCTTCGCCCCCGTCACGCGCCTCACGCGGCCGCAGCTGGCGCGCCTGACCCAGATCGACTACGACCGCGAAATGGCCTTTGTCTGCGAGCGGCGCGACGATCCCGAGGGGCTTTTGGGCGTGGTCCGGTTGGCCGCCGACCCCGACCGCGCGCGCGCCGAATACGCGATCGCCCTGCGCTCCGATCTCAAGGGTCTGGGGCTCGGGCGGCGGCTGATGATCCGCATTCTCGACTATGCCAAGGCCCGGGGCGTCGGCGAGGTTTACGGCGAAATCCTGCGGGAAAACCACAATATGGTCGAGCTTTGCCGGGTGTTGGGCTTCGAAATCAAAGCCGTAACCGACGAACTCGACATGGTGCATGCCACCATCGCGATGGCCGCGTGGGGCGAGCGGGCGGAGGCGGCGGCCCAATAGCCGCTTGCGTTCGCTCGATTACAATTTTATCACTGTCGCGGACTCACGACCCGGCGTTCAACCCGCCCCCCCTTCCTCCGAACCAACGGAAGCGACATCTTGTTTTCACTTGAACCGATTATGATTTCGGGCCGCGAAGTTCTGCCGGTCGTCGAAGGCGGCAAGGGCGTTTCGGTCTCGAACGGCGAAAGCTCCGGGGCGTGGGCGGCGGCGG
Organism: Rhodospirillaceae bacterium; assembly: GCA_027490975.1. GTDB lineage: Bacteria > Pseudomonadota > Alphaproteobacteria > CACIAM-22H2 > CACIAM-22H2 > Tagaea. Next base: position 5,203 of record JAIXXA010000128.1, on the reverse strand, counting down.
GGGGCGTGGGCACCTTCTCGGGCGTCAATGCCGACCATCTCGACGAAAACGGCAACGTGGTGCGCCAGATCTACCGCGGCAAAACGCGGCGCGAGCGGCACGACGAGCTGATCGCCTATGCGGTCAAGGGCGCTTTGCACCAGGCGCGCGTGGCGCGCGAAATGTCGGGCGAGCAGGGCCGCGTCCACATGAATATCCTGTGGGAAATGGGTGGGGCCGAGCCGATCCTGGAAGCCGTCCTCGACCAGTCCAAGGGCCTCATCCACGGCGTCACGTGCGGGGCCGGCATGCCCTACAAGATCGCCGAAATCTGCGCCAAATACGGCGCCTACTACTATCCGATCGTATCCTCGGCGCGCGCGTTCCGCGCGCTTTGGAAGCGCGCCTACCACAAATTCGCCGATCTGCTGGGCGGCGTGGTCTACGAGGATCCGTGGCTGGCCGGCGGCCACAACGGCCTGTCGAACGCCGAAGATCCGCTGAAGCCCGAAGCGCCCCTGCCGCGCGTGATCGAATTGCGCCGGCAAATGCGCGAATTCGGCCTCGAGCGCACGCCGATCATCATGGCGGGCGGGGTGTGGCGGCTCGACGAATGGCAGGATTTCGTCGGCAATCCCGACGTGGGCCCGTGCGCGTTCCAGTTCGGCACGCGGCCCCTGCTCACCAAGGAAAGCCCGATTTCCGACGCGTGGAAGCAGCGCCTGCTCACCCTCAAATCGGGCGATGTGCTGCTGCATCGCTTCTCGCCGACCGGCTTCTATTCGTCGGCCGTGCGCAATCCGTTTCTGGCGGAACTCGAAGAGCGTTCGGCCCGCCAAGTCGCCTACCAGATGCACCCGGTGGGCGAGCACGACCAGCCGTTCCCGGTGGGTGCGCGCGGGCGCCTCGTCTATCTGTCGGCGCAAGACCGGGCGGCCGCCGAGCGCTGGGTCAAAGCCGGTTTCACCGAAGCCTTGCGCACGCCCGAATTCACGCTGATTTTCGTGACCCCGGCGCGCGCCGAAGAGATCCATCGCGACCAGGTCAACTGCATGGGCTGCCTTTCGGCCTGCGCCTTCTCGAACTGGCAGCAGAACGACGCCGGCACCACCGGCAAAAAGGCCGACCCGCGCAGCTTCTGCATCCAGAAGACGCTGCAGGACATCAGCCACGGCGCGGACGTCGAAGCGCAGCTGATGTTCGCGGGCCACAACGCCTATCGTTTCGCGTCGGACCCCTACTACCGAAACGGCTTCATCCCGAACGTGAAGCAGCTCGTCGAACGCATCGCGACGGGCCAGTAAGGATCGGCCGCTAGCCCTTCACGGCGAAGATCGCCTCGATCTCGACCGTGATGCCGCGCGGCAGGCTGCCCATGCCGACGGCGGAGCGCGCATGCCGTCCGGCCTCGCCGAACACCTCGACGAACAGGTCCGAACAGCCGTTGATCACTTCGGGCTGGTGACCGAAGCCCGGTGCGGCATTGACCATGCCGAGCAGCTTGACCACGTAATCGACGCGGTCGAGCGAGCCCAGCGCCGTTCGCGCCGCCGCGAGCAGGCCCAGGCCCACGAGACGCGCATCCTGTCTTGCTTCTTCGAGCGTCACGCTTGCGCCGACGATGCCGGTGCGCAGGCTGCCGTCGGCCCGGCACGGCCCCTGGCCGGACAGATAGAGCGTGTTCGCATGCAGCCGAAACGGCAGGTAATTGCCGCTGGGCGACTGCGGTTCGGACAGCACGATGCCGCGTTCTTTGAGGCGCATTTCGGCCGACATTGGCAGGCTCCGCTGGGTTCGAGGACAGAGATGCACGACTTTGGCGCGGAAATCGGCCGGCCGCCAAGCGGCTTTGCAGCAACGGTTTTGCATTTTGCAAATTCGTAAGTGCAGTGGAATGTGGGTTTATTGTGCAGAAAACGTCGCCAGCGGTTGACGATTCGACGCGATACCGCGACACTTGAGCTCGGTTCCGTCGGCTCGAGGATGCAAAATGGAAAAGCGATCGCGACGCGAAATGCTCCAGATCGCCGGCGCCTTTGCGACGGCCTGCGCGGTGTTTGGCGGCGCGGAAAATGCGCGCGCCCAGGGTGCTGCCGCCTTCCAGATCGGCGTCGTGCCGAACGTGAGCGCGCGCATCATCCTCACCAACTACCGGCCGATGCGCGAATATCTGGCGGCGCAGCTCGGCCGCCCGGTCGAGATCGCAACCGCGACGGATTTGCGCGAATTCCAACGCCGCACGCTCGAGGGCGCGTACGACCTTGTTTTCACGCCGGCCAATCTTGCCCTCGTCGCCGAAGAAGACGGCAAGCTTGAAGTGCTCGGCGGCTTCGAGCCGCCCATTCCGGCGCTGTTCGTCACGCGCAAAGACACGCCCGTGGCCTCGCTCGAAGCGCTGCGCGGCAAGGCATTGGCGCTCGCCAACCCGCAGTCTTTGGTTGCCATGTCGGCCAAAGCAACTTTGGCAAGCGCCGGCTTGCGCGCCGATGCCGACTACCGCCCGATCTGGGCGCGCAACGAAGACAGCCTCGCCCAGCTTCTGTCGGGCAGTGACACGCCGATGGCGGCAATGAGCATGGGCGAGTTCCGCATCCTGCGCGACGACATCCGCCAGACGCTGGAGTTCCGCGAGTTCGCGCGCGTGCCGAACTTCATCGTACTTGCCGGCAAGCCGATGGCGCCCGCAGCGCTCGCCCAGCTGCGCGCCGTTCTGAACGGTTTTGCCGAAACCGAACTCGGCCGCGAATTCCAGGGCCTCACGGGCGTTCAGCGCATTCGCAGCGTGCCCGACGCCGACCGTGCCGCCATCGCCCCCGTTCTGGCCGAAACCCGCGCCGCCTTGCGCTGACGTTCCGCAACGCCGCCCGAAAGGGGGTGCCGCCATGTGGCTCGATCGCATTCCCTTCCGTTTCCGGCTGTTCAGCGTCGGCGCTCTTGCCATGGCCGCGCTCACGGCGGTGTTTGCGCTGTCGCAGGCCTCGCTTGTCGAAACCGCGCTGATCGGCCAGACGCAGCTGCGCGCCGAATCCGAGCGGCCGCTGTTCCGGGCGGTGCTGACCAATCTGATGGTCGAGCGCGACTACGCCACCATCGAGGCGATCCTGCAGGAAAGCGCGTCGACGCATGGTTTTGCGCATCTGGCCCTCGTCGATGCGCGCGGCGAAACCGTGTCGTGCATCGGCTGGGAGCCGGCCGTGCACGGCATCCCGCACGAGTCGAAGATCCCGCTCGTGGGGCCCGACGGCACGGCGCGCCTGCCCTTCGCGGTCGAGATCGGCTATGCGGGCCAGAAGCTCGGCACGCTCTATTACGGCGTGTCGATGATGCCGATCGAAGTCGCGCGCCGCGAGGTGCTGACGCGCGCGGCCATCATCGGCATGGTCAGCCTCTTGCTGGCGCTGATGATGATGGAATGGCTGCACGCGCTGCTGATGCGGCCGCTCGTGCGCCTGCGCGCGGCGAGCGACGCGGTGCGCGACGGAAACTTCGACGTCGATCTGCAGACCGCCGACCGCGACGATTTTGGGCGCCTGGCGCAAAGCTTCCGCTTGATGGCGCGCGAAATTGCGGCGCGTATCCGCGCGCTGGAAACCAGCGAGGCGACCCAACGCAAGCTGCTCGACGAAGCAAGACTGCGCGAAACCGAGTTGGCCCAGGCGCGCGACCGCGCCGAGGCCGCGGCACAGGCCAAAGCGCGCTTCCTTGCGACGATGAGCCACGAGATCCGCACGCCGCTCAACGGCGTGCTGGGTCTGTCGAGCGTTCTGCTCGACACGCGCCTCGAGCCCGAGCAGCGCCGCCTGCTGCAGCTCGTGCAAGGCTCGGGCGAGCAGCTCTTGGGCATCGTCAACGACGTGCTCGACTATTCGCGTCTCGATGCCAACGGGCTCGCGGTCGACGCCGCCCCGCTCGATCCGCAGCGCCTCACGCGCGACGCGGCCGCCGCCTTCCAGCCGCGCGCCGCTGCCAAGGAGCTGACGCTGACCTGCTGGATCGAAGCCGACGTGCCGACGCTCGTGTCGGGCGACGCGCTGCGTCTGCGCCAGATCCTCGACAATCTGATCGGCAACGCGATCAAATTCACGCTCGCCGGGGCGGTCGATGTGCGCCTGCACCGCACGGCGGGCGGCGCGCTCGAATGGGCGATCCAGGACACCGGCATCGGCATTCCGCAGGCGCGCATCCCGGACCTGTTCCAGGATTTCGCGCAGGTCGATTCGTCGGCCACGCGGCGTTTTGGCGGCTCCGGCCTTGGGCTTGCGATCGCGCGCCGCCTCGCTCGGCTGATGGGCGGCGACATCACGGTCGAATCGAAATTCGGGCAAGGCTCGACCTTCCTGCTGCGCCTGCCGCTCGCCGCACTCGCGCTGCCGCACCCGGCGGATCCGGGGCTGCCCGCCAAAACGGCCGAAATCGTGCCGCTGCTGGCCGCGCGCGGCCAGGGCTTGCGCGTGCTGGTCGCCGAGGACAATGCGGTCAATCGCCTTGTCGTCGAAAAACTGCTCGAGAATCTCGGCCATGTTGCGGTTTTTGCCGAAGACGGGTTTGCCGCCCTCGCGGCCGCCGCCGCCCAGCCCTTCGATGCGATTCTGATGGATATCCAGATGCCGGGTCTCGACGGTTTGAGCGTGTTTGCGCGCCTTCGCGCCACCCCCGGCCCCAACAGCGCCACCCCGACTTTTGCCGTGACCGCCAACGCCTTGCCCGGCGACCGCGACACCTACATGGCCGCCGGCATGGCCGGATATCTGCCCAAGCCCATCGACGCCAATGCCCTGGCCGCCCTGCTTGCCGCCATCCCGCGTGCGGTCGCCCAGCAAAGGCCGCTTGCGACGTGACAATCGTCTGTTTTGGCCAAAGTTTTGCTGGCAAGCTCGACGTCATCGATTAAGATGTTTGTTCCTAACCCATTTTTAGAAGCAAGATGCAATCGCAAGGCGCTGTGATGGCATGCCGCTGAATCGGCAACGTTTTTTTTGTGCGAAGTCGCGCCGCGGCCAGCGGCGGCGGGCAGCTGCGCGCATGGGCTGGCCGTTGGCGTTGGCAGTGGGCTTCTCGGTCCCGAGCCTGGCGCAAACGCTGCCGCAGGGCGGCACGGTTGTGGGCGGTGCGGGCAGCATCACGCAGACGGCCCCCAACCAGCTCACGATCAACCAAGCCTCGCAGAATCTTGCCATCGACTGGCAGAGCTTCTCTATCGGCGCCAACAACATCGTGCGCTTCG